>NZ_CAWPJH010000041.1:0-332268 GCF_963888445.1 Vibrio sp. B1-2 | reverse complement strand
GCGAAGGGTTTAATGAACTGAGCTTTGAAGACCAAGCTGGGCAAGAGTTGGTGTATGTGCACGCGCAAAAAGATATGCAAGTGAAGGTCGAGAACTCTCATCATGCCCGCATCAACTATGACCAGAGCGTGAGTATTGGTCATGATGACATGCATGTCGTCGCCAATGACCGCAAGCTCACGGTGGATGGCTCACAAAACCAGGTTACAAAAGGTAACTATATCTCTGATACTCAAGGGGATAAACACGAATCCATCGGCGGTGATTTGGCACGCAAAATTGCGGGTGCCATCGGGGTCAGTGCCGACGGCGACGTTACGATAAAAAGTGGCAGCAAAATTACCCTACAAGTTGGCGGAAGTTTTGTGGTGATTGATGCCAGTGGCGTCGCGATAGATGGTGGTACCATCTTGATTAAATCGGGAGGCTCACCCGGCTCACTAGCCCTTCCTTCAAGCGCGGAGGTTTTAGAAGCGGCCGCCTCAGCTGGGAGCGCTTTTGTCGCTAACTGCCCGGAGATGAGCTGATGCGTCATTTAGTCAATTATGCCGTGGTAGATCGAGCCGTGGCTCCTGAGTTTATTGCCGAAGTGAAAGAGTCGAATAACGAACATTGGTGTTTATTTCCAGAGCCAATCGAAGAAGACTTTGCCTTAGTGGCTCCTTTTCTGGTGCTCATGACCCCAGAGCTTACCGCGCAGCTCACCACGAAAAATGCCCCTTGGGGATTTTTCCTTCAATCAGATCATGACCACAAGACGCTTCGCGCTCATCTTCGTCGTCTGATGAATATTGAGATCCTACAGACCAAAGAGCGGCTATTTTTTCGTTATTACGATCCACGAGTGCTATGGGCTGTCCTCGATGGATTTGAGCCACTCTGGCTAAACCACTTCCTCGGCCCGATACAGAGCGTTCATACCACATTCCCACAACAACGTGCGTCAGACTTCGAGCCATTGCTGACACCCTATCGCCGATTTGGGTATGAAACATTCACACCGTTTCCAATAGAGCGCACTCACTATCAAGCTATCCTTGCTCAGTGTGAGCAAAACTTGGTCGATGAAGTTGCCAGCATTGTTGGCGATACGGACAAAGTTTTTAGCGAAGCGCTGGTCAACCAATTGATTGAATGGGAGATCTCCCTTCCAACTCACATCAAAAGGGTTGCACAGTGGTGTTCAGATGAGAAAATTACTAGTCTGCTTAACTTTCCCAAGCCGTGGCAAACACTGTTATCGAACACTCAATATCCAGCGGATTACCGAATCATGCGTCTTCAGTCTGAAGTAAGGACAACTCATGTCATGTAAACACCCGGCAGGTGTTGCCTGCCGCTGTAATCTAAAAGGCGATTGTTTAGTTCGCTACCAAATCACTAGCGATGCGGGCCTTTTTGAGTTTAAAAATGGCGATAACAAAATTTCGAACATTAAGCTTGTCGATAAAGGACAAGGAACCAAAGTCAACATTGCGATAGAAGGAAAATGCACCAACAATCTGACCACATGCCCAACAGGTTACTTGTCGGACGAACGCTCTTTCTCAGAAGCGCTTTCTACTTCGCAATGTAAAGACCATACCTTGGTTTATCGTCAAAAATCAGGACAAGAAGTCGGCTTGTTTAACGCAATACAATACTTATTGGCTCAAGATGGATATGCAGGGATCCCCTATACTCGATATAAAGTATGCATTACTCAATGTGCGGGAAAACCACAAACGATGCAAACACAGTGGCTTACACCACCTATTCAATATCTGTTGGGAGAGCTCCCCTATGACACTTACATTGACGTCTATCCAAAGGTAGACATTGAATCGAAGCTAACTCTGGACTATTCCGGCTCAAAATCCAATCTAACTGATGAACAAAGATATACGCAATATATAGAGCGTCAAAAAAAGGGGATGCATGATGGCACTCCGATACCCACTCAAGAGATCAAAAAGAAATTTAATCTTTCTGGCACATTGACCGTATCTCAAGGAAGTTCAAAAACCGAGTACTCGGCATCAAAGACAATGACTAAAAGCAATTTGGTTAACGTCAAAAACATACAAGACTCCTTTGAAAATTTCCGAGAACAATGGAGCTTGATTAACGGTATCATTGGCATCGTTGAGCAGTTAAAAAATGGTACTTACCAAAATACTGGAGCGGACAAAGTAAAACTGGTCAGTCTTGACTTTGGGCCACCCAAACTTGTCCTAGAGGGCAAGAGAAGCAGTGAGATTGTCGATTCAAAAGTCGTGACGACCGGTAATGTAACCTTAAAGCTCGATCCTCTGTTGGACTTAAAAATTAGCCTCGACTTAATTTTGGCGGCGGCAGCATACTTTAAAATGGAAAAGGCCGTCGCAGAAATTCGAGAACAAGCCAAAAGCCTAGAAGACAAAGTTAAAGCGGGAGAAATCGGTGCTTACGCAGGTGCAGAGTTTTTCATTTCACTCGCCACAAAGCTTGATGCTTCCGGCACAGTTACTTTCAGTTCTGCTCAACCCGCCAATTACGATCTGTCGCAAGTGGCAACGGTCACGCTCTCTTCTTTAGTCAATTTAAGAGGAGGGGCAAAAGTTTGGGTCGTGGAAGGGGCATTTTTATTAGAAGCAAAGGTGGTTGCAGAAGGAAAAATTGCCTTAAGAAGCAAAATTAAAGACAAAAAACCTCTTGTCGAACTGATTTTTTTCCACGATGGAATTAAAGCAGAAGTAAAAATTGAAGTGGCGGCTCGTAAAAATAGTGAAAATACGAAAAACACAATGGGTAACAGCGGCCCTAATTCTTGGGATTATGTAGAAAGTTCTACTGAGATCAGTGCTAAAAAAACAAATACCAAAGAGTGGATTTGGGCAAAAGCATTAAGTGAAGCCAATTCACTCTGCCGTACAACCTTAATTAGCGGATAAGAAGAGTCTAATGATGAAACCATATTTAACCCTATTAACCCTGCTATTACTGAGTGGCTGTACAGGGAATGACGAGGAACGAATGAATATTAGAGAACAAGTCTCAACGGTTGCGATGAGCATCGATAACGAAGGTGAAAAGCCTCCAGTGCTCTACACGGCGAACATCAATTCAAAAAACATCTTTTGTGGTGGACAAATAAACGGCATGGAGCAATTAGATAATCTCGGCTCAGATTCTGGTACGTTTTCATCTGGATTTAATGCGACCGCTTTTTTACAACCAGGTGAGAATGAACTCAATCTTTGGACGGTTCCTGTCGGTGCATACAACGGAGATTTTACTTATAACGAAAACGATCGTTGTGAGCTCACAATCTTTGGCGCTTTTCCTGATGGTAAAAAACAAGAAATTTCTAACCTAACAGCTACTATTATCGATGGCAAACCGAACGTAAAAACCTCAACAATTTACCCAGATAAGCATAAAACTCCGTTAGTAAATGTCGATGGTGTGACTCCCTATCGTCGGACCATTTTTACTCGCCCGATTTACATTAAAACTATCCCGCGTTGGCGCTGGGTGGATGCGACGCCGATTCGTGAAGATAACCCAGAGCAGATGAAACAGCTCTACCGTGCTTATACCAATCTCCTAACATTAATGGAAAAACGCGATTTGGAAGGGCTAAATATGGCTTGGTCTCTTTCAAATAGGGAAAATGCAATGGCCGATGCTTATTATTCTACCCCTGATGAGTTTTTTGATGCTGTTGGTTTTGAATCCACCTTTAAGAGATACAGCGATGGAAAAGTTGAACCTAGACGCGAGTGGCATGAGTACAAGTTAAAAAGCTATATGGGAGGGCGCCTCGTACAATTAGAAGATAAACGAGGGCATTCACCCCTGAGAATTGGCTCCGATGAGCAAAATTTAATTTTCTCTGTCTTACCCTACTTATCCATGATTGATGGACGAGTCGTAGTATCACGCTAGGAGACTTAAGATGCCCGGTGCCGCAAGATTAGGTGATATAGGATCAGAGCATGATTGCTTCCCGCCAACGCCGATTATTTCTGCCAGTAGTGGTGTGTTTATTAATGGCCAACCCGCGGTGCGTCAAGGCGATGCACTGCAAGATCATGGCTGCCCATGCTCTGAAAAACCCCACGGTAGCCACCCACGCAGTATTTCTGGTGGTTCAAGTGGGGTGCTGATTGATGGCAAACCCGCCGTCCGTTTAGGCGATGCGATTGATTGTGGAGGGACCATCGCCTCCGCATCATCGGATGTGATGATTGGGTAAGGAAATAACGGTCAGCTAAAGCTGACCGTTTTACTAAGTGTTACGTGAATTGATTGACGTTATTGTAGAACGCCGTAACGAAACCAGTTGATCCTTTAGCTCTTGATTAAATCGCTCGAGCTCTTCGGTACGTGATAGCGCTTTTCTCAATAAATCATTAAGGTGGTGATGCTCCGCAGCCATTTGGTGGACTTGCAGCGTGAGTTGTTCCATCGCCGAACGATATTTTTCTTTGATCCGTTTTTCATTTTTTAATGTCTCATGAAGGCGTTGATTATCGCTTTTATTCGTACTTTTCTCTTTGCGGGTTTGCTTACGTTTAATTTGCTTCACTTTTTCAACAAATTCAGGGTAGTAATACCCACTGCCATTGCCTAAATTTGCCTCTTCCTCAATGGCTCGAATACTCAGTTTTCTCGTCACCAGTACCCGTTTCGGTTTGCCTTGAATCAAACGATGAAGAGCGGCATCCAGTGCCAGCAATGTCTGTTCCTTTTTACTCATACAGCGACGACCTCAATGGCATGTTGGTAAGGGGTGTATTCAATACTAAAATCGTTCATCACGAGCTCGGCGGCGCGAATTTGTGTTATGCAGTGTGCATAGACGGATGGGGACACAGCTAAATGATGATGAAGATAGTGTGTTAAATCTAGATGGCGAGATTGCCACCATAGCGCATTGTCTCGATCAATAATGCTACTTCCACTGGAGCAGTCAACGCAAAATGCCGGATTGACAGCACCATCCATATCGCAATGGTAGCCATTTTTACAATAGCTATGAAACGTACCATGTAGCGTTAGCCTTTTTTCTTTAACCGCCTTGTAAATTACCTCCCAACTGCTGTAAATGTGAGGCAATCCTTCTTTACGCATGGCAACAATCGCTTTGCCATGAGCCCCTGATAAGTCGGTATCTTGTTGGGTCCATTCAAAAAATTTATTCGCACTGGCTTCAATCTGGGTCGAATCAAGTAACTGTTGTAACTCTTCGTCAATCTCGATATTTTGAATGCGGCTGGCCACGCCGCCCGCGCAATACCAATCGGTCATTTGCAGATATAGGTGTTTAAATTGTTGTTTGAGGGCGATGGTATTCCCCAAACGGTGTTTGATTGTGAAAAAGGCGAGGGTTCGCCTAAATTGATGCGTGTTGAGATGCCAAGGTTTACCTTGATGAATGTATTTATGGATACTTTCTGTGCTGTTTGGATTACAGGTTACACATTCTTGGTAGTCTTCTTGGGTTACTGTAATATTGAAATGACGGACAAATCTTTGCAAACGTACGTTCCAATCACTGATAAGAACCGGTTTTTTTGATCGTGCTCCTCGGTTGAACCAAAGAATATCCAGTGGACGAGTGCTCAGTTGGTTGTACTCCAGCCTCCATGCCTCGGTTAGGACGGTGACCAGTTGAATCGCTTTTTCAACGATGGGAGCGGTGACCCATGTGGCTTTCTTTTGCCCTAATTTGAAGGTGCGAGATTGCAACATGTGGAAAGTGGTGCCATCAAACTCAGTATTGAAATAGCTGTGAGGGGTCAGCTCGGTTAATTCAGAGACTCGCATTCCAGAGAAAGCCCCACAACAAATAAAACAAGCGGTGATCAGTTGACCGTAATATCGTCGCCAATCATTTCCATTGATGTCACGGGGCATATAAGCAGGTAAACCTTGCAGTAATTCCCCAATCTCGTTAGGTGTCGCTTTATGTATCTCTTGTGCGTATTGATGGCGATTCATGATCTCGCCTTGTGTATTGGTTAGAAAGTTCCATCGCCCTTCATTCACGTTATTTTGGACGATAGTTCGACCCGCAATATAGTTGTCATGTAGCCGTTGCTCAATCTGCGCTAATGAGTGACGGCTGTCCCAAGCTTGCTCAACTAACTCAATGGCTTTGCCAAAAATTTCATCCGCGATACGTTGTGGAATGGCTAAAGTTTGGGACTTCTGTAATTTATTTTTTGCACATAAATCTTGAGCCAATTTGTTTGATGACACTTTATCTAAACCAAAGTGGATCCCTAACCATTTTTCCAGTTTTAAGGCGCTATTGATGCCAGTGAAAATTTGTTCAAGCGTACTTAACGATAAGGCTTGGTTGCTGAGGTGGCTTTCAAATTTCTGCCATATGGTTCGATTGCTCAACGCAGCAAGTGAGTGAAAACCATGCTCCAGCAGGAAATTGTAGACCGCTTTCATTTTGGTGACACGGGTACAGATAGTTGACAGTTTTGCCCCAGTACTTTGCGAGCCACTTTTGTGAAATATCCAACCATAAGTCAGCAATTTCATTTCTAATAAGAGGCTTGGAGAGACGCTAAATTTATCGAAATTTAGGCAGGTGGTTTGGGAGCGGCTTTGTGCAAAGTAAGGACTTAGATCCCATTTGTTATCACCAAATATTGTGACCACCAAATTGTTTTTATCTGAGCAGACGACCACCGCGTTTAAGTTATCGAGATCTCCCTGTTTCACTAATTCAATCACGTTAATGCGGCTCATACTTAAAGAGACGGTATCAATAAAATCGACTTGAAACTCAGCGCCTAACGGTTGGTTTGAATGGTTCATGCGGTTTTTCCTTGTAACAAAATGACGGAGGTGATGTCTTTCCATAATGTGTGCCGACCTTCAATCATTAGCTTATCTTGTGCTTGCAATAAAATGGGTCGCTTAATGTTGGGTAAAATACGTTTTTCGATAAAGTGGATGACTTCACCAAAGTTTTTGTGGAAATGATGAGAGTCGAGATGAAAGTAACGTGACTCTTCGAGCGCTTCTTTGAAGGACAGCAGGCACCAAATATCTTCGGTTGATTGCACGATGACTTGATGCTCACAACCAAAACACTTCAGTAGTTCAGCGCAAGCCAAGCGCTCGCCATCTGATAGGTGATGTCGTTGTGCTCTACGACTAAAGGCTTCAGATTGCACGTGAAAGGGTTGTTTGCAGTGGCTCCCATGAGCCGATACAGAGGTCGGTAAGGTTTGAGTGAGCCATTCCTCGTAAGTGAGAACCTGAATATTAAACGTCTCCATCACCTGAGATTTCGCCACAGAGAGGCTAACCTTATGCTTGGCTTGATGGGCTCGTATGGCAATGGTTTCTTGCATCATGGCATTGTTGTCGTGATGGTTCCCGGTGGAATAATGCCTACGTATGGTTGAGGGGGTGTTATCGAGTAATTCAGAGGCCGCAATATCGCCTAGCCGCAGTTGGGTCATTAAGCTGCCCGTTTCTCTAAAGCGGGAAATGACTGGGCGTAGCTCTCGCCCTTGATTGTCGACTAATGCAAACCACTTTCGAAGGATGGACACATTAAAATCTCTGAAATGATAAGGAGTGATCGTCTTATGGTGTCCGTTAATCACCGTCTGAAGTAATAAGGCTTCGGGTTGACGATCGACAGCTTGGGAGACTTTCAATAACGTATCAAAGAAATCAAGGCAGTATTTGGGTATGTTCAGTTTATGTTCCCCAATCTCAACGGTGAGCGTTTTAAAAGCCCGTCGTTTAAAGGCTGGCATGCTATACCAAACGTCACCTAAAGGTTGACTGGCGACAGAGGGGCGCTTTAGTTGTAGGAGTGTTGAAGTATTACAGAAAGTGTAATACGCCAATAAGTAAGTCGCCGCGACCATGAGCCGAGTTAGCCCCGTGCGTATTGGAAACGATTGGCCTTTCCATTGAAAGCTCATCGTCGGTGAGTGTTTCTTGGACTTCAGATGAAGCTCCGGATTGTCAAGAAACTGGACTGATAATTGCTTGAAAATTGCTCGCAGTAGTGGAAGTAACTGTTTCAAATCTGATTGGCTATAAGCTTCAAAGGATTCGGTATCATCACAATTGACCACTGGCAGTTCATCAAACCAAGTCATTGGATGATCGAGGAACCGGCATAACGTGGTGACTTGTGTCCGTATTTGCTTATAAGTACTCTTTTTTATCTGCCCTTTTAAAAGCTGCATGTAAATACTCATGCAGTAGTTTTGTACCGATTCGCCATTGAAGGTTGAGCAATAATGCTTGTCACACCATTGAATGTATTCTTTTAATTGATAAAAAAGCCCGTCGCGAGTTGAGACCGCTCGATGGTCTATTTTCATGCTATTCATGATGGCAAAAGCGAGGGCGTTTCGATCCGCAAGTATTTCAGTGCCTTGCTTTATCTTCTTGGTGACGGGGAAATGGCGGTAACGGACGCGATTGAAATCCCACCGATAAAGACGGCCATGCTGATCTTGCACCTCTATCATCAGCTCTGGCTGCCAATCGTGAAGTTGTATGAGATTATTATTCATTATGAGCCTCACTATCCGCCGTTAAAGCATCATGCATAAGAGTATCTAGCATCGAAAACTTATCTCGCAGGGCTTCTTTGCGTTTTAGATAACGGATGTATTTCCAAGTGGTTGATTCATGGTTATGCCCCATCCAGCCCATAAGACAATCGAGGGCTTCACTGCTATTCAGTCCCGAGGTCAGTAGGTCCCCCAATCGGTATGTCCCATAAGTACTGCGTAAATCATGGAATTTATGATTGAACCCCGGCTCTGACTTTTGCAGCACTTTTCTAAACTCACACCACCTAACTCCAAGGACTTTGGCTGTGAGGGGATTACCTTGCTCGCTGATAAAGAGAGGCGGATGTTGAGTGGTGTGTGTTAGGGGGATGGTCAGACGATCCGTGACCGATAACTTGTTGTCCATTTTTATCTGCCGCTTTAAGCGCCTTTCACTGATGCTGTAATCTTGTAGCATCTTAAGTAGTGAGGATGAGATCTCGATTTTGCGTTCTTTATCAAATTTGGTTTTTACACCATTTGATGGGCCAATCGGTAAATAATAGCGTTGGCGAGAGTCTGTGATCGGAAAGGCTTGATCTATAGCGGTGAGTGTTAATGAACACACTTCATTGACGCGGAGCCCAGTTTGAATGGCAAGTCTGCATTGCAGTTGAAACTCTACCGACTGATATCGGAGGTGATTTGAGACCAACTGAAGTGATTCTCGGCTTAATGGCATGAGAGTTCGTACTTGTGAGGAGTGAGCGTGTTTGGGGACTCGTATCCGTAAATCGCTGGTTTGCACAATCAGCTTTGGCTTAAGGTGAGCCAATTTATCCTGTCGATTGATCGTGGTGTATTCGATTCGAAAAGGGGCTTTTTTTTCTTCTTGCACAACGAGATAGGTTTCATAGATGGCCCAGAGATAAAATTGAACCACATGATTCATGTAACAGTTTGCCGTTGAATAGGCCATGTTGCCATCTTGAACTTTAAGCAGTAAATAATGACGAAATTGGTAGGTGGGTTTTAGCCTATCGATAGGTGGGATATTGTCCCAAGTTAGTTGAAACTCTTCTAAGAATGACCAATAGCATAAGATCGCCCTTGCTGAAGAGTTCAAACACTTGAGTCTTTTTACGGTTTTTAGATCAAAAAACCATGAGTTGGCAACAGCAATGAATTTGCCGTGGTGATCGTACAATGTGGGTAATGGTCCAATGTTATATCCGTGTGGATGTAAAGTGATTGGGCCATTTCTAGTATGAGAAATTTGTGTATCAGTAAATACGTTTGAAGATTGGATGATTGTTGCCATTTGTACTCCATAGCGATAATTAATAAAAACAGGCTGCATTGAGAGCGAATCGTCAAATGTGCAGCCTGAAGTAGATTAATTTCCAGAGTTACAAATGTGTAGCAGTAGAGTTTCTACACTAACGTGTAAGAGTAACAAACTCTTCACTACCCGTTGGGTGTATTGCCACAACTGAATCAAAATCGGCCTTGGTTGCGCCCATTTTCATGGCTACGCCAAAGCCTTGAATCATTTCATCAACCGCAAAACCGATGCCGTGTAGGCCAACAACGGTTTCTTCAGGGCCAGCGCATACTAGTTTCATTTTGCATGGTTGACGGTGAGAGGTGACGGCGGTGTACATGGCCGTGAAGCTAGAGGTATATACTTTGACATTCTCTTCGCCATATTGCGCTTGGGCTTCTTGCGTGGTGAGGCCAATTGTGCCGATTGGCGGATGGCTAAAGACCACGGTCGGGACCAGTTTGTAATCCATCTTCGCATCGGTTTTGCCATTAAACAGGCGCTCTGAAAGTTGACGGCCTGCTTTGACGGCAACAGGTGTGAGTTCAATACCGCCTTCCATGATATCGCCGACACAGTAAATGCCCGCGACGTTGGTTTGCTGGTACTCATCAACCTTAATATAGCCTTGTGCATTGGTTGCCACACCCGTTGCTGCTAGGTTTATCGCATCGGTTGCTGGGTGGCGGCCGATTGCCCAAATGAGCGTATCAACGTTTTGGCTTTGGCCATTTTCAAGGTGTAGAGTCAGGCTGCCATCGGCTTCTTTGATCACTTCTTTTGGCACTGAATGAGTATGTAATGTTGGGCCTTCCGCCGCCATGACTTCAGTGAGTGTTTCGATGATCATGGGATCAAAGCTGCGCAGTGGTGATTCTTTGCGCACGTAAAGGTGCGTTTCAGTGCCGAGTGCGTTGAGTACGCCCGCGATTTCAACCGCAATATAACCTGCGCCCACAACCGCGACGCGTTTAGGTTGTTCGGTCAAGTCAAAGAAACCATTGGAATCAATGCCGTATTGTGCCCCTGGAATCGCCGGAATCGTTGGGCGTCCGCCAACGGCAATCAGGATATGGTCTGCTGTGTAGTGTTCACCGTTTACTTCTACGGTTTTTGCATCAACAAAGCGTGCAAAACCGCGGATCACTTCCACTTTATTATTGCCCAATACGCGGTCGTATGATTGATGAATACGGCCAATATACGCTTGGCGGCTCTCAATCAGTTTTGACCAATCTAATCCTTTGACATCGACATCGAAGCCGTAATCTTTGGCATAAAGGTGCATTGCTTCAGCAATTTGCGCGCCATGCCACATCACTTTTTTCGGAACACAACCGACGTTGACACAAGTGCCGCCAAGGTCTTTGGCTTCAATCAGTGCGACTTTCGCACCATACATTGCCGCGCGGTTCGCTGAAGCGATACCACCAGAGCCACCACCGATACAGATATAATCAAAATGCGTTGTCATTACTTTCTCCATTATTCTTTTTTCATCCTATTTGACCTTGGTTTTGTACGGTGTTGGCAACCATAGCAAGGCGAAAAAGGTTCTCTACTTCTTTGATAGATTGGGTCAGTTTATTCTGGTACAACCCATTCGACTTTAAAATGACCGGTTACCGGGGCAATCGCTTGCTGAAGAAACGGTAAAATTTCCTGCATTTGCCCTTCCAGTGTCCACGGTGGGTTAATCACTATCATGCCTGAAGCGGTCATGCCACGTTCATGGGTGTCTGGCGACACGCCCAATTCAATTTGTAAGATTTTGCGAATACCGAGGCTTGCCAGCCCTTCAAGCAAGTCCTCAATGGTGTCGCGATTCACTACGGGATACCAAATGGCGTAGATACCCGTCGCCCAGCGCTTATAACTTTGGGCAATGGCTCTTACGACATCGCTGTACTCTTTTGCCAATTCGTAAGGGGGATCGATCAACACTAAGCCGCGACGCTCTTTCGGTGGCAGGCTACCGATTAAGCGTTGGAAACCATCTTCTTTGTAAATCGATACCTGACGATCTCGGTGGAACTCTTGCTCGAGCAAAGGGTAATCGCTCGGATGCAATTCAGTGAGCACCATACGATCCTGCGCGCGTAGATGAGCACGCGCTACGCGCGGTGAGCCGGGGTAGTAGCGTAACTCTTCGCTTTCATTGAGTGCTTTTACTGCCTCAAGGTAGCTTTGAATGGCGGGTGGCGTTACATTTTGTTGCCAAATACGAGCAATCCCTTGTTTATATTCACCGGTTTTTTCTGACCATTCATGGGTCAAGTCATAACGGCCCACGCCAGAGTGGGTGTCATGATAAACAAAAGGCTTCTCTTTTTGCTGTAATGCATTGAGGATAAGGCTTTGTACGATATGCTTTAATACATCCGCGTGGTTGCCCGCGTGAAAACTGTGGCGATAACTTAGCAAAATAGGCTCTCAAAACACCCCAAATGGAGTGTGTTTCATCAATCAAACGTATTGGCTGATTATACGCCACTATTGAAAATTGCTGAACCTACCTATATTTACTATTTCAGATAAACAAAATCGACGGTTGCCGTGAAACAATCAGTGACTGTTGCAGAGAAATGCATCAACGTGCAGGCGCGTCTTAACTTAAAAGGAATGTTTTATGTCTAATCCACTTCTCACTTTCACGGATTTACCGCCGTTTTCCGCCATTAAGCCAGAGCATGTGAAGCCTGCGGTCGAGAAAGCGATAGAAGATTGCCGCACCGAAATTGAAAAACGCCTTGCTGGCAATAGCACCCCAACGTGGAAAAACTTGATTGCACCCATTGAAGAGGTGGATGATCGCTTAAGCCGTATTTGGTCGCCAGTGAGCCACCTTAATTCCGTGCTCAATAGCGATGAACTGCGTGATGCGTACGAAAGCTGTTTGCCGCTGCTGTCTGAATACGGCACTTGGGTTGGGCAACATAAAGGCCTGTTTGAAGCCTATAAGAGCATGAAAGCCAGCGATACTTTTTCCTCGCTCTCTCAAGCGCAGCAAAAAACCATCAATGATGCACTGCGTGATTTTGAGCTATCGGGTATCGGCTTGCCATTGGCAGAGCAAAAACGGTACGGCGAGATCAGTAAACGTCAATCTGAGTTGGGTTCTAAGTTCTCTAACAATGTACTGGATGCCACTATGGGCTGGACCAAGCACATTACCGACGCCAATCAATTAGCGGGCATGCCAGAATCGGCGTTGGCAGCTGCACAAGCGGCGGCGCAAGCCAAAGAGCTCGATGGTTATTTATTAACGCTCGACATTCCTTCTTATCTGCCAGTGATGACTTATTGTGATAACCAAGCTCTGCGCAAAGAGCTTTATGAAGCGTATGTTACGCGTGCCTCGGATCGCGGGCCAAATGCGGGCAAGTGGGATAACAGCGAAATCATCGCTGAGAAGCTCAAACTGCGTCATGAAATAGCCCGTATGCTCGGTTTTAATACCTATAGTGAAAAATCACTAGCGACCAAAATGGCGCAAACGCCCGATCAAGTGTTAGGGTTTTTAAATGATTTAGCCACCAAAGTGAAACCGCAAGGTGAGCGTGAAGTAGAAGAGTTGCGTCAATTTGCGCAGCAAGAGTTTGGCGTGACCACGCTAGAGTTGTGGGATATCGCTTACTACAGCGAAAAACAGAAACAGCACTTGTTTGATATTTCAGATGAAGAGCTGCGCCCTTATTTCCCAGAGTCGAAAGTGGTGAGCGGCCTATTTGAAGTGCTCAACCGCGTATTTGGCATGAGCGTCAAAGAGCGCTCTGGGGTTGATATTTGGCATCCATCGGTGCGTTTTTTCGATATTTTTGATGCGAAAGGATCACTGCGTGGCAGCTTCTATCTCGACCTGTATGCGCGCGAACATAAGCGTGGTGGCGCGTGGATGGATGATTGCCGTGGCCGCCGTATCACTCAAAATGGCGAGCTACAAACCCCAGTGGCTTATTTGACCTGTAACTTTAATCGCCCAATCGGTGATAAACCTGCGTTATTTACTCATGATGAAGTGGTCACTTTGTTCCATGAGTTTGGACACGGGATCCACCACATGTTGACTCAAGTTGAAGTGGGTGCGGTATCTGGCATCAACGGTGTACCGTGGGATGCGGTTGAACTGCCCAGTCAGTTCCTTGAAAACTGGTGCTGGGAAGAAGAGGCGTTAGCGTTTATTTCAGGTCATTACGAAACGGGTGAACCGCTACCGAAAGAAATGCTCGATAAAATGCTCGCGGCGAAAAACTTCCAGTCAGCGATGTTTATTTTGCGCCAACTTGAATTTGGTTTGTTCGATTTCACCTTGCACACCACTTACGATCCCGAAGTAGGCCCGCAAGTGTTGGAAACTCTCGCCCAAGTGAAAAAGAAAGTGGCCGTGTTACCAAGCCTTGAATGGAACCGTTTCTCACACAGCTTTAGCCACATCTTTGCTGGCGGTTACAGCGCAGGTTACTACAGCTACTTATGGGCAGAAGTGCTTTCGGCGGATGCGTTTTCTCGCTTTGAGGAAGAGGGGATTTTTAACCCACAGACTGGGCAAAGTTTCTTGAATAACATCCTTGAAATGGGTGGTAGTGAAGAGCCGATGGAGCTATTTAAACGCTTTAGAGGCCGCGAGCCGCAAATTGATGCGTTGTTGCGTCATGCGGGGATCGCCGCGTAGTCACACGCTTGAAAGGCGATGAAGCTCGAATTAGCCCACCTTTGCGGTGGGCTTTTCATTTTTGAATGCCCAGAAAAATGTGATAGAGACGAGCATCTTGCCGCGATTTGAGGTTATAATCTGGGCAATTATGTATAAATAACCAGTAGCTTAGCCATGATGGATCCTTCTCTCTTACTCGACGGTCTCAACGATAAACAGCGCGAAGCGGTTGCCGCGCCTTTAGAAAACTTGCTGGTGCTTGCCGGAGCGGGGAGTGGTAAAACCCGAGTATTGGTGCATCGCATTGCTTGGCTTATCTCGGTTGAAAACGCCTCGCCTTTTTCAGTCATGTCGGTGACTTTTACCAACAAAGCGGCGGCGGAAATGCGTGGCCGAATTGAAGAGTTGATGATGGGCAGTGCATCGGGCATGTGGAATGGTACCTTCCACGGTATTTGCCACCGTATTTTACGCGCTCACTATCTTGACGCTCGCCTGCCTGAGGATTTTCAGATCCTCGATTCTGAAGATCAACTGCGTTTGCTGCGTCGCTTAATCAAAGCACAAAACCTAGATGAGAAGCAGTGGCCTACGCGCCAGGTGTGCTGGTGGATTAACGGTAAAAAAGATGAAGGTCTTCGTCCGAAGCACATCGATGCGTACCGCGATCCCGTGACTCAAACCTATTTGCAGCTTTATTCCGCGTACCAAGAGGCGTGCGATCGCGCAGGTTTGGTTGATTTTGCCGAAATTTTGCTGCGTTGCCACGAGATGTTGCGTGATAAGCAGCACATTCGTGAACATTATCAAGCGCGCTTTAAACACATCTTGGTCGACGAATTTCAAGACACCAATAACATCCAATACGCGTGGCTGCGCATGATGGCTGGGCGCGATTGCCACGTGATGATCGTCGGTGATGATGATCAGTCCATTTATGGCTGGCGTGGTGCCAAAATTGAAAATCTCGAAAAATTCACGCAGGAATTTCCGAGCGTTAATACCATTCGTTTAGAGCAAAACTACCGTTCAACCAAAACCATTTTGCAAGCCTCGAACGCACTGATCGCGAACAACACCGAGCGAATGGGTAAAGAGCTCTGGACCGATGGCAGCGAAGGCGAGCCAATTTCTATCTATTCGGCCTACAACGATCTTGATGAGGCGCGTTTTACCGTCAATAAAATCAAAGAGTGGCGAGATAAAGGTGGCGCATTAGAGGATTGTGCGATGCTTTATCGCAACAACGCCCAATCTCGTGTTTTAGAAGAAGCCTTGATTCAAGCAGGCTTGCCCTATCGCATCTACGGCGGCATGCGCTTCTTCGAGCGCCAAGAGATCAAAGATGCGTTAAGTTACTTGCGTTTGATGTCTAACCGCAATGATGATTCGGCCTTTGAGCGAGTCGTAAATACGCCACCGCGTGGCTTGGGTGATAAAACGCTGGAAACCATTCGTTTTGCGGCGCGAGATCGCGGTTGTACCTTGTGGCAAGCGAGCCTTGTGCTGTTGGAAGAAAAAGTGCTCACAGGACGTGCGGCAAGCGCATTAAGCCGGTTTATTGAGCTGGTCAATGCCCTTGAAGATGATAGCGCTGAGATGCCGTTACACAGTCAAACCGACCATGTAATCAAAACATCAGGTTTGTTTGAGATGTATCAGCTTGAAAAGGGTGAAAAGTCTAAAGCCAGAATTGAAAACTTGGAAGAGCTAGTCACCGCAACACGCCAATTTGAAAAGCCAGAAGAAGCGGATGAGATGAGCATGTTGACGGCCTTTTTAACCCACGCAGCGCTGGAAGCGGGCGAAGGGCAGGCTGACGAATTTGATGATGCCGTACAGTTAATGACACTGCACAGCGCGAAAGGGTTAGAGTTCCCGTTGGTGTTTATGGTTGGCGTTGAAGAGGGCATGTTCCCCAGCCAAATGTCGGCCGAAGAAGCGGGGCGATTGGAAGAGGAGCGCCGTTTGTGTTACGTCGGAATGACGCGCGCCATGCAAAAGCTCTACATTACTTACGCTGAAATTCGCCGTTTATACGGTCAGGATAAATACCATAAGCCGTCACGCTTTATCCGTGAGCTGCCAGAAAACTGCCTTGATGAAGTGCGCATGAAAGCGCAAGTGAGCCGACCAAGCAGTGCTGGGCGTTTTAGTCAAACAGCGGTCAAAGAGAACTTTAACGAGACGGGCTTTAGTTTGGGCGCACGCGTGAAACACCCTATTTTTGGTGAAGGCACCATCATTAATTTCGAAGGTAGTGGCCCGCAAAGTCGAGTGCAAGTCGCTTTTAACGGTGAAGGCATTAAATGGCTAGTGACTGCTTATGCCAAGCTAGAGAAACTATGATCTTCCTTGTACGAAGAAAGGGTACTTTTCTTTGCTGAGATGGTTGGATTGTTCTCCTCCCTCTTTGAGGGGGAGGCAGGGAGGGGGTGTTTATGGCGTTGTTTAAACCAAATACCTAACCTAGTTGTTCAAGATATGAAAGCTGGATAACTCATCTACTTATCCGATCCAAAAGAAAAACCCCGAGGGCTTGCGCCCTGCGGGGTTATAGTCTTACTTGCAGCAATCCAGCTACGAAAGTGCTCCATGCATCAAATCCATGATAGTGGCTGAATTCCGTCAGCTTAATCCGTTCTTCGCCTTCCTAGCGGTGTCCTTGGTGACTTCCTAGTCTGCTAACCATCCACGTTAGCGCGCTTCACTTGTTCCTTGAGCGGTGTCCTTTACATCATCCTGATGTTCAGTCCTTGCCTCGTCCAGAGGTGTCCATCGTCTTTCCTTAGTAGTAACCATCCTAGCTACTATTGCGTCCATTCAATGTCCAATTTGCTTTCCGTGCCGACCATTCATCCTGAGCAGTCGTCTCTTCATCCTGAAGATGACCAATCCGTGGTGCTTTCCTGTTCCGTGTCAGAATCCTTCCGACAAGGTTCATATTACCCATCTCTAATTTATCGGCAATGCTAGAGAAACGCTTTTTTCGCAAAGGGTTTCTCTATATGGTTATTATTTTATTTAAAATCAATCAGTTAAGTTTTTTGGTGTTGATTTTCCTACTCAAAAAGCGATATTTGCTCACTCGCTTGTAAGAGATCTCGCACAAAAATGGGCGCGAATCGCTGCATCAATGGCTAAGGCTAAGCAGCGCTTGCAATAAAATAAGTCCACCGATGAGCGTAAAAATGATGCCACATACCGCATCAATATACACAGTGAGTGATTGCAAACGTTTTTGTAGGCGGGCGGTGGAGAGCATCCACGCCAAGGTTGAGAACCACATAAAAGAGAGCCCCCAAAGAATCAGCAAGGCGATACCTTTACCTGAAAAGGACATCCCCACAGGCACTAAACTCGACATTAAGCTGATAAAAAAGACCAAAGCTTTTGGATTAAAAATATTGGTGATAAAACCGCGGGAAAAGGCTTGGCGTTGATTTTCGATCAGCTTGTCGCGCTCATTGTTGACTCCGACAGCTTGTGGCGATCGCCAGGTGGTGTAGATGGATTTGAGTGCGCCCAAGCCTAAATAGAATAAATACCCCCCGCCGGCCAGTTGCACCATCGCAAACAGTGCGGGTTGTTGATGCACCAAATAGCTTATCCCTGTGAGGCTAAGCAATGAGTGAATGACAATGCCACATGATAACCCTAGCGCAATAAAAACTCCGGTTTTGCGACCGTAACGGGTGGCATTTTGTACCACCAGTGCCACATCTGGGCCGGGGCTTAGTAATGCCATAAAATGTACGCCAGCCAATGTGGCCAATATGGAAAGTTCGTTCATGTATTCTCCTCATGTTTTACGGTGAGTATGCGTGGAGAAAACGTGCTTGCCTTGTAAATTTCTGACAGTTTGGTTAGTAAAGTGTGCGATTGATAGCGGAGGGTGGCAGGCCAAAGGTTGCTTTGAACGCCTTACTGAAATGGGCTTGATCATAAAAACCGACTTGATAGGCGACTTCAGTGCTAGAGGTGCCGGTTTTCAACAATTTCATCGCTTGCTCTAAACGTAAACGCAATAACCACGCATAAGGTGTGATGCCCGTTTGCGCCTTGAAATGGCGCTGAAACTGAGTGGGTGAAAGCTGGCAAAGCTGAGCGAGTTGCTCAAGGCGGATTGGTTGGTCGAGTTGACTGAGTACCCACTCTTTCAGCGTGGCGAGGTTGCGCTGGCCAAGCGGTTTAACCTCCGGCAGTTTCAAGTGGCTATAGCGTTCAAGTAAAGGTGTGAACCCTTGGTAGGGTAAGCAATCTTTAGCGAGTTGACTGAGCTTATCCTGCTTCATGGTGTGATGAAGTTGCAGCAGTGAGCAAAAAAGTGGCGCGTCATCGACTATTAACTGCTCAAAACCCAGCACTTGTTCAATCTGCTTGGCTTCTAAGGTTTGCTGTAGCCAAGTAGGTTCAATAGCAAACACTTGCACTTGGTAGCCAGAGCCATTGTGTGCTTGCCCATCGTGCAGTTCATCTGGCGACATCAGAACTACGCCGCCCCGTTGTACCTGATGCCAAGCGCCTTGGTGGTAGAAGCGCTGCGTTCCTTGAGTGATAAGGCCAATATGAATATCAAGATGGTAGTGGCGATCAAACGCAAACTGACGATAGTCTGCATCAATCAGACCGATCGCAGGATAGGCCGTTTGGCTGTAGCTCACTTTATCCATAGAGACCAAAATTTAGGGTTGAATAATGCAAGCTTAGCCAGCCATGTCGCCACTGTCTTGTAAAAAATGATCACAGTGCCCTCGATCGCTTTGACGAACGAGGGGAATAAACAATCCTAATTAAACGGATGCCCGTTGAGCGCGTCGCGCGGTCCGGCCTGTTTTTAAACCATCAAAACTGAACAGCAACAATGCAGCCCAAATAAAGGCAAAAGTAATGGCTTTATCACTAGAGAAGGCTTCACCGTAAACCAAGACAGCGAGCAAAAACATCAAGCTTGGGCCGATGTATTGGAAGAAACCCAGCGTTGAAAGTTTTAAACGCGTTGCTGCTCCTGTGAAACAAAGCAAAGGCAAGGTCGTGATGACGCCAGCTGCGATCAGCAGTAGGTTGAGGTTAAGCGGATTGAGCGCCATATCTGAAGTTGGCGAGCTGGCGATAAACAACAGATAAATCAACGCCGCGGGCAACATTACCAAGGTTTCGATAAACAAACCTGTTTGGGCATCAACCGCCACTTTTTTACGCAGTAAGCCATACAAGCCAAAAGTGGTAGCCAAAGCGATGGCGACCACAGGAATCGAACCAAACACAATTAACTGAATGGCCACACCAATGGTGGCTAGCGCTACCGCGACCCACTGCAGTTTGCGTAATCGCTCACCAAGAAAAAGCATGCCGAGCACCACATTGAGCAGTGGGTTAATGTAATAGCCTAAACTGGCATCTAACATATGATTAGCATTGATCGCCCAGATGAAAATTAACCAGTTCACCGCAACCAGACAAGCGGTGGTCATTAGATAGATCATCTTTGATTTATGAGTAATCACACTGCGTACACTACGCCAGTTGCGGCCAAAATGAAGTAGTGCTGCTAACAAGAAAAACGACCACACTACGCGGTGAGTGAGGATCTCAAGTGCAGGAACATTGTTGATTGCTTTAAAATAGATCGGTGCGATGCCCCACATAGTGTAAGCACCAATAGCGAGTAAAACGCCTTGTCTGGAGCGTTGTTGTTCTTCTGCGGTCATGATGAATTCTCAAAGGAGTGAAGTGCTGAGCCAGCGAAACGATTCGACAGTATATACTGTTCCTCAAGTAAGTTGCAGCTTTGTTAATCGACCGCCTACTCGGGAGTTTGAGTGGCGAATAATGGCCGAGAATCAAGTGATTCGCTTTACCGCTACATTTTGCGGTTTTATTCACCATCGAACCCCACTACAATAAGACGCTTTGCGGTATAGCGGTTGCTCTACCCCTTTTGTTCACCCTTGGAAATTTCATGACCGCAACGTTAATGGCTCAACAAACCGATCCTCAACCTGATACACCGCACAGTATTTTACAGACTGTGTTCGGTTATCAGTCGTTTCGTGTCGGCCAGCAAGAGGTGATTGACGCTTCGTTAGCGGGGCAAGATAGCTTAGTTATCATGCCAACGGGTGGCGGGAAATCGCTCTGTTATCAGATCCCTGCGTTAGTCAAAGAGGGCATCACTTTAGTCATCTCGCCGCTCATTTCGTTGATGAAAGACCAAGTGGATCAGCTCAAAGCCAACGGTGTCGCGGCTGAGTGTATTAATTCAAGTATGTCACGTGAGATGCTGATGTCGGTGTATAACCGAATGAACGCGGGGCAACTGAAGCTGATTTACGCGTCGCCTGAGCGCGTTTTGATGCCCGATTTCATCGAACGCTTGCAGCAGTTGCCATTGGCGATGATTGCCGTGGATGAAGCACACTGTATTTCTCAATGGGGGCACGATTTTCGCCCTGAGTATGCGGCGTTAGGCCAACTTAAACAGCATTTTTCACACGTGCCTTTTATGGCACTGACGGCAACGGCCGATGACGCCACGCGCGTGGATATTTTGCACCGTTTGCAGTTGCAAGAACCGCATGTCTATCTGGGCAGCTTTGATCGCCCTAATATCCGCTATACCTTGGTCGAAAAGCACAAACCGGTTTCACAGGTGATCCGCTATCTTGATACGCAAAGAGGACATTGCGGCATCATTTACTGTGGCAGTCGCAAAAAAGTAGAAATGCTGACAGAAAAACTGTGCAACAACCATTTACGAGCAGCCAGTTACCATGCGGGTATGGACGCTGATGAGCGCGCTTATGTGCAAGAAGCATTTCAGCGTGATGACATTCAGATAGTAGTTGCTACCGTCGCATTTGGAATGGGGATTAATAAACCCAACGTGCGTTTTGTGGTGCATTTTGATATTCCGCGCAACATCGAATCTTACTATCAAGAGACCGGGCGCGCAGGGCGAGACGGTTTGCCAGCCGAAGCGATGATGCTCTATGATCCGGCCGACATCAGTTGGCTGCGTCGAATGTTAGATGAGAAGCCGGAAGGGCCACAAAAGCAGGTGGAAAGCCATAAGTTGGGCGCGATGAGCGCTTTTGCTGAAGCACAAACTTGTCGCCGCCAAGTGTTGCTCAATTATTTTGGTGAATATCGAGACAAACCTTGCGGCAACTGCGATATCTGCCTTGATCCCCCCAAGCATTTCGATGCCACGCAAGAGGCGCAAAAAGCATTATCGTGCGTTTATCGCGTCAACCAAAGTTTCGGTATTGGTTATGTGGTGGAAGTGATGCGCGGTATGCAAAATATCCGTATTCGTGAAAATGGCCACGACAAGCTCACTACTTACGGCATTGGTCGCGATCATAGCCATGATTATTGGGTGAGTATTTTCCGTCAGTTGATCCATAAAGGGTTGTTGCAGCAAAACATTACTCGCAATTCGACCTTGCAGTTGACGGAAGAGGCGCGACCGCTGTTGCGTGGAGAAATGCCATTAGAGTTAGCTATTCCACGCTTAGACACAGCCGCTCGTGCGGCGAAATCAGATAAGTTATCCAACAAAAACTACGACAAACCACTGTTTGCCAAATTGCGTAAATTGCGTAAATCGATTGCTGATGAAGATGGCCTACCGCCTTACGTGGTCTTTAGTGATGCGAC
Source organism: Vibrio sp. B1-2 (assembly GCF_963888445.1). Taxonomy (NCBI): domain Bacteria; kingdom Pseudomonadati; phylum Pseudomonadota; class Gammaproteobacteria; order Vibrionales; family Vibrionaceae; genus Vibrio; species Vibrio sp. B1-2. The sequence continues at coordinate 310,115 of NZ_CAWPJH010000041.1, read as the reverse complement.
CTTAATTGATATGGCGGAAATATTGCCCACTTCGTACGGAGAAATGTTGGCCGTTAACGGTGTTGGGCAGCGCAAGCTTGAAAAATACGCCGACCCATTTTTAGACCTGATTCAGGAGCACTTAACCCACTATGGCTGAGTTCGGTTTAGCACACAATTTACAAGATGAAGGGCGACTCGTCTTGAGTACACCGCGTTTTGATGTCGATACTTTTCCTGCACTAGGCGAGCGTTTGGTCAAGCAGCTTTCGGCTACAGTGATAGAAAAACAGTGGGATGCGGACGTTCACTCATGGTTGATTGATTTTGAAGGTTGCTTACTTTTTCTCAAAGCTGAGCATTACAGCGAGTCGGTTTGGCTTGAAGCACTTGTCATCAAAGAGAGCCAAGAAGAGTTGGCGTTTCTCGCGCAATTATTAGCGCGAGGTTTCTAAGCGTGTAGATCAACTCTGCATATCCGCCTTTTGGTCCTTCATTATTAAGCTGCCATTGCTTATGATGAGGCAAACATCAAGGAGGCTGGCGTGAAATTTGAATCGATTCATCAAGAAGTTATCTCCGTTGAGCGTTTTACATGGCGCTGCTTACGCTATGCGGCGATCGCTGCGTTACTGCTGTTGACTGGCCTCATTCCCGGAGTGGTGGGTTTTGTCTACCTAGCTGATCTCCCGGCGGCGCAAGCGTGGTTGAATGCGCTTTCGATGGTCAGTGGTCTCGAACTTCCCTACCCGATAATCAATCTGCATCTTGCGCCGAGCTTGCATCTCTTTTTAGCCTTTTACAGCTTATTTATCGAAACGGTCTTTTTCGTTTCATTGGCCACCCTATTTGCGCCGATCATTCATCGCGTTTTTCATCGCATGCACTGCATTGAAGAGAGCGATTAGTTCCGTTAAAAGATTTGACGAATATCAGATGAAATGTCTTGGATCAATTGACGCGCCGACTCGTCTCTTTGCTGTACAAGAGTAATAAACAACAGGTCGGTTAGAACGTTCTGCGCGGTGCGAGAGGCGATGGATGAGCTGCGATGTTCATTTTCATCGGCAATCGTATCAAAAGAGAGATCGGCTAATTCACGTAATCGATTTTTCTTCGGAGAGGTGAGCGCGATAACGCTTGCTCCTTGCTGCTTGGCCGCTTCGGCGGCAATCAAAATCTCTTTTCTCTCTCCTGAAAATGAAATCACAATTTGAACATCTTGCGCACCCAGCGTGCGTGCGGTGGCGATTTGTACGTGGCTATCTTGTTCTGTGAGCGCGGTGATGCCTAATTTCAGGAGCTTAAAAGCCAAATCTTTTGCGGTGAGCGCAGAGCCGCCGATACCGATAATTTGCACGCGGTTGGCGAGGTTTATCCACTGTACCGCTTGGTTGAAGTGGGGAAATGAAAGCGCGTTGGTGGTGTGAAACATCGCCTCTGTTTTCGCTTGCACTAATTTTTGTGCGATCACCGCCAGTGGGTCGTCAGCCAGAATATTGCTGTGCAGTGGCGTGGTCTGAAACGCCAATTTACGGCCAAGCTCTTCGGCCAGCGCTAACTTAAACTCACTGTAGCCCCTAAAGCCAATTTTCTGGGTAAATTTGACAATGCTCGATTGGCTGACTTTTGCGTGTTCGGCCAATGCTTGGCTGGTGGCGAGCGCGGCTTTTTCTGGATGAGCGATGATCCAATCGGCGATTTGTAATTCACTGCGAGAGAGTTGAGTGCGGCGGCTGACGATTTTATGCATCACAGACATGCGCGATCCTTGTATTTTTTAGAATAAATTATTCCAAATTTAAAATAACGAACATTAGTGTAGTGGCTTGTATTAACTGGCCTTTTGTTCGGAGGCTTAAAAGATATCGGTGCATTGTAGGCCATTATTCCATGTAATGACTGGTCAAAGAATAACCTTTGTTGTGATTTTTGTCACCAAAGTGGAATATTTTATTCCGTAGAATCGCCCTCAGTTCCGAATTAAAACCGAGAAATAGACGATGAACCTAGACCTAACCCTGTTGGTTACCGAAAGCCGCAACCCTGCCAGTGCTGACATTGACACCCTTTCCACCTTAGAGATGCTGCAAGTCATTAACCATGAAGATCAACTGGTCGCGTTGGCGGTTGAAAAAACCTTACCGCAGATAGCGCAAGCGGTGGATGCCATTACCTTGGCATTTCAAGCGGGTGGACGTTTGATCTACATGGGAGCGGGAACCTCCGGTCGCTTGGGGATTTTAGATGCTAGCGAGTGCCCACCCACCTACGGCTCTGATCCTAAACAAGTGGTTGGGCTTATTGCGGGCGGACACCCAGCAATTCTTAAAGCGGTTGAAAATGCCGAAGACAATGTTGAGCTTGGGCAAAGCGATCTGAAAAATATTAATTTGACCCGCAACGATGTGGTGGTGGGTATCGCCGCCAGTGGTCGTACACCCTATGCGCTAGGCGGCATGGCTTACGCTAAATCACTGGGTGCAACGGTTGTGGCAGTAGTGTGCAACCCAGATTGCGCGATGCAGCACGCGGCTGACATTGCCATTGTGCCTGTGGTGGGCGCGGAAGTGGTCACGGGCTCTTCACGTATGAAAGCGGGCACGGCGCAAAAACTGGTGTTTAACATGTTAACCAGCGGTGCGATGATTCGTTGCGGTAAAGTGTTTGGCAACCTTATGGTCGATGTCGAGGCGACCAACGCTAAGTTGATTCAGCGCCAAAATAACATTGTGGTCGAAGCGACAGGTTGCAGTAAAGAGGAAGCAGAACAAGCACTGAGCGCCTGCCATCGTCACTGTAAAACCGCCATTGTAATGATTCTTGCGGGGCTAAGCGCCGAGCAAGCGACGCAAAAACTGGCCAAGCACAATGGTTTTATTCGCGCGGCACTGAATGATCAATAACCCGACTGGATCTATCCAAGGATGTCCCAATGGCAAAAATAACCTCAAATATGATCGCCAAGCTGCTTAGTGCAGTCGGTGGTAGTGGCAATATCGGTAAGTGTGGTAACTGCATGACGCGCTTACGTTTAACATTAAATAATACGGCATTGGCCGATCAGGCTCTGCTGAAAACCCTTCCCGGCGTAATGGGCGTGGTGGAGAGTGACCAACAACTGCAGATCATTTTAGGCCCAGGCAAAGCGCAAACGGCGGCCGATATGATGAATGAGATGATCGCTAACGGTGACGGTGCTGAGACGGATATGGCCGTAACTGCCGATCTATCCGCGATTGCTGCTGAGCAGAAAAAGCAGATGAAGAGCAAACAGACCAGCGGCGTACAACGTTTTTTAAGCAAATTTGCGACCATTTTTACGCCGCTGATCCCCGGTTTCATTGCTGCGGGTTTGTTGCTTGGTTTTGCCACTTTGCTGGAGCAAATGTTCGTTATCGATCAATCGCCTAGCCAGTTTATGCTCGATCTCATTACTTATATGAAAGTGTTTGGTAAAGGGCTCTTTGCTTTCTTGAGTATTTTAATTGGTTATAACGCGCAGCAAGCTTTCGGTGGCTCGGGTGTTAATGGTGCCATTTTAGCTTCGCTGTTTGTGCTGGGGTATAACCCAGAGGCGACAACGGGTATCTACTCGGGTATGAGTGAATTCTTTGGCTTCGCCATTGACCCACGCGGCAACATCATCGGGGTACTATTGGCCTCTATTCTGGGCGCGCAAGTAGAACGTAAAGTGCGTCAATACATGCCTGATGATTTGGATATGATCTTAACCTCTGTGGTGACGTTACTCATCATGGGCGCGGTGACTTTCTTGGTGATCATGCCGATTGGTGGTGAGCTGTTTAAAGGCATGTCATGGTTGTTTTTGAACCTCAATGATAACCCGTTGGGCGCGGCGTTACTGTCGGGTTTGTTCTTAATTTCGGTGGTGTTTGGTATTCACCAAGGGTTTGTGCCAGTCTATTTTGCGCTGATGGATGTACAAGGGTTTAACTCTCTGTTTCCTATTTTGGCGATGGCGGGCGGCGGCCAAGTGGGCGCTTCGCTGGCACTCTATTTCAAAGCGAATAAAGATGCGTTGCTGCGCACGCAAGTGAAAGGGGCGATCATTCCCGGTATTTTGGGGATTGGCGAACCACTGATTTATGGCGTGACCTTGCCGCGGGTTAAACCGTTTGTCACCGCTTGCATTGGTGGTGCAGCGGGCGGTTTCTTCGTCGGCTTAGTTTCTTACCTTGGTTTGCCAGTAGGATTAAATACGGTGTTTGGCCCGTCAGGCATTGTCGCCATTCCATTGATGACTTCCGAGCAAGGGATTTTTGCTGGGATGATGGTGTTTGTTGGCGGTCTTTTAATCTCCTACACTGTTGGCTTTCTCGCGACCTACTTTTTTGGCTGCAAAGATGTCGATTTAAGCTAATTCACCCCCCCCTATGTATGGTATGCAAAATAGTATGCAAAATAGTATGCAAAATACCCAAACTCGGTCAAGTGAGGGTATTGGGTGAAATAGCGCGGCCTTTAGCACATCTTCTTTCTTTGTTGGATGTGTCTAAAGGCCTTTTCTTTGGCCTAAAGAGCATCCACTACGCAAGTTCGCCTATAAAACCACCCGTTTGATGCGCCCATAGCTGAGCATAAACGCCTTGTTGTTGCAGCAACTCTTGGTGTGAGCCTTGTTCAATGATTCGTCCTTCATCCAGCACAATTAAGCGATCCATGGCAGCAATGGTTGATAAACGGTGCGCAATGGCGATCACGGTTTTGTTTTCCATCAGCGTTTCAAAATTTTCTTGAATAGCCGCTTCCACTTCTGAATCTAGGGCCGAGGTGGCTTCATCCATGATCAGAATCGGCGCATTTTTTAATAGCACTCTGGCAATCGCAATGCGTTGGCGTTGGCCGCCAGAGAGTTTGACACCGCGTTCTCCCACTTGAACATCGTAGCCGAGGTTGCCATTCTCATCCTGCAACTGCGCGATAAAATCATGAGCATGCGCTTGACGGCTTGCTTCTATCAGCGCCTCTTCCCCGGCATCTGGGTTGCCATAGAGAATGTTGTCGCGGATTGAGCGGTGCAACAGAGAAGTATCTTGCGTGATCATACCAATGTGTTGGCGCAGTGAATCTTGGCTAACCTGCGAAATATCTTGCCCATCAATGCAGATTTTGCCGCCATTCAAATCGTAAAATCGCAGCAGCAAGTTAACCAGTGTTGATTTACCCGCGCCCGAACGACCTACTAACCCCACTTTTTCGCCCGCTTTTAACTCAAAGTTAAGCGCTTCAAACACAGTGTTTTCTTGTCCATAGTGAAAGTGAACGTTATGGAAGCTGATTTGCCCTTGCGTTACTTGCAGCGGCGGCGCATTGGCTACATCCGTTATGGTCACTGGTTGCGACAAGGTATTCATTCCATCCACCACAGTACCGATATTTTCAAATAGTGCGCTCACTTCCCACATGATCCATTTCGACATGCCTTGTACGCGCAGCGCAATGCTAATCGCAATCGCAATGACACCGACAGTCACTGAGGCATCGAGCCACAAATTGATTGATAAAGCGGCGATAGAAAACAGCAGTAAATAGTTGATGGCGTCAACACTCCACAACAGGCACGTCACCATGCGCATCTGTTGGTACACGGTGTTCAAAAACCGTTTCATGCTGCTTTTGGCGTACTGCATTTCTCGTTGCGAATGGGAAAACAGTTTCACGGTGGCAATGTTGGTGTAACTGTCGACTATGCTGCCCGTCATAGTTGAGCGAGCATCGGCTTGATCGGTCGCCACTTTTTTCATCTTGGGAATGAAATACAATTGAATGATGATGTAGGCCACGAGCCAAATCAGAATCGGGATCATCAAGATGCGGTCAGATTCGCCCATCATCCAAATCATCGAGACGAAGTAGACCGCGATGTAAACCAGTACATCGACCAGTTTCATCACTGTTTCTCGCACGGCGAGTGAACTTTGCATCACTTTGGTGGCGATCCGCCCCGCGAAATCGCGTTGGAAAAAACTGACGCTCTGTTTGAGTAAGTAGCGGTGGATCATCCAACGTATCGACATCGGGTAATTACCCAGTAGCGTTTGGTGCATGATCATGGAGTGGAAGAAAGCCAGCAGCGGCATAATGACCACCACCAGCGCGGCCATTACCCACAAGCGGTCACTCTGATCAGCCCAGAATGTGGCACGTTGTTGGCTGCCAAGCATATCAACCAATTCACCCATATAGCGAATGAGGGTGACTTCGGCAATCGCCACACAAGCACTGAGCAGTGACATGACCAATAACGGTACTTCAAAACCTCGCGTGTAATGACGGCAGAAGGCTAATAAGGAGTTAGGCGGTTGTTGCGGCTCTTCTTTAGGAAACGCCGTCGTGAGATTTTCAAACCATTGAAACATAGGTGATTAACTTATGGTGATGTGCGAGTGAGATTCATTCTTATTTTTATCTGTTAAATATTGAATTTATCAGTAAAATGACGGGCAATAATAATGATAATAAAAACGTTTCTCAAACTAATTAAAGCAGGAGGTATCCTTTAATGGATCTCATTCGCCCAAGCTTGCTGGGGACAGCAATTCACAACATATTAAAAATCAGCGCATTACCTTGTCTGTTCATGGTTTCGGCTACGGCACAAGCTGAGCAAACACCACCACAAGTTTTAGACACGATCGTGGTAACGGCATCGGCATTGAAAGTCGATACCCCGACACAAGAAACCGCAAAGTCGGTCACTGTCATTGAACGTGATGAACTCGACCAGCATAACGTACAAAAACTGGATGAAGCATTGCGCTATACGCCGGGGTACACCTCACCTTATGGCGCGGATAACGACGCCGAGTGGATGTTTGTGCGTGGTTTTGAACCGAGTGTCTATCTCGATGGTAACCGTCTTTATAAAGAAGGTTTCTTTGCTTGGACGGTTGAACCCTTTGGTTTAGAGCGAGTTGAATTGGTGAAAGGCCCGTCTTCGGTGCTGTATGGTGAGTCCATGCCGGGCGGTATTGCCAACGTGGTGCAGAAAAAGCCGACCGATGGGGCGCAGCATTCCGTATCTCTGTCGGTGGGGAATAAAAATTACCAGCAGTTGGGTGTCGATATTGCCGATTGGGCCAACCAAGATGGCAGCCAGCGCTACCGCTTGGTGGCGATGGTTAATCAAAAAGAGGGTGAATTGGATGGCATTAAGAGCCAGCGCGTTTATGTTGCGCCAAGCTATGCTATCGATTTATCAGATCAAACCACGCTAACGCTGATGGCCACTTTCTTGAAAGATAACGGCGTGCCACAAAACGGTTTCTTCCCAAGCGATGGCACATTAGTGGCGCTGCCCAATGGCGAGACGATTGCGCCTAACCGCAACTTTGGCGAGCCGGATCACGATGATTTCGATAAAACACAACTGTCGTTCGGCTACCAACTCTCTCATCAACTGAACGACACTTGGAGCCTCAAGCAAAACTTCAACTACGCCTATGTTGATCTGTACCTACGAAGTTCTTCGGCCTATCAAAATGCTTGGCAAGACAGCGACCCATACACATTGGCACGTTATACCTTGATCAATGATGGTGATGCACACAGCGTAACCTTAGATAACAACGCCCAAGCACAGTGGCAAAGTAGCCAATTTGAGCACCGCTTACTGACCGGGTTTGACATTCAGTATCACCAAAATAAATGGCTGGGTAATGGCACTGGTTCACAGGTGGGCGTGATCAACAGCCTTAATCCGATCTACGGCAATGTGCCTGATCTCTCAAGCAGCTTGTATGACAATGAGATTGTCAAACAGCAACTGGGAGTGTACGCGCAATATCAAACGAAGTGGCAACAGAAATGGGTGCTGAATTTAGGTGGCCGCTACGACAAAATTGATGTTGAAAGCAAAGGTTTGAATAAAGATGAGCTTGATGATGGCCAACTGTCATTAAACAGCGGTTTGATCTATTTAGCCGATAACGGTTTGTCACCTTATGTGAGCTACTCTGAATCTTTCTATGTGATCAGCAGCTTAGATTTTACCACCAACAAACTCTACAAACCCGTTGAGAGCAACCAAACCGAGGTGGGTGTGAAATACATGCCAAGCTGGCTCGATGGCTATGTCAATCTGGCGTGGTTTGATATCGACCAGAAAAACGCAACCGCCTCTACCGTCGGCAGCAATGGCGCGTTAACCACCAGTCAATCGGGCACAAAAACCAATACGCAAGGGTTCGAAGTGGAAGCTCGCATGGCTGTGACAGAGAATCTGATGCTGAATGCCAGCTACACCTATCTCGATGCTCATACGGGTGAAGGAACGAGCCAGAAGCGCAAGTCGATGATTCCGCGCCACTTAGCGACAGGTTGGGCGAGCTATGATTTTGCAGGCCTTGGGATTGAGGGGCTGACGTTGGGCTCTGGCGTGCGTTATACCGGAACGTCTGTGGATGCCTCGCTCGATAAAAAGGTGCCTGCTTATATGCTGTGGGATGCAATGGCAAGCTACGCCATCAATACACAGTGGGATGTGCAGGTTAACCTCAATAATATTTTGGATGACGAGTCCCTTGCTGGTTGTGATTTCGGAACCTGCTATTACGGCGAATCACGCCGTATGGTGGCAAGCGTGAATTACCGCTGGTAAGTCAGCATGAACTCACCTTCGCTGAAGGTGAGTTTGACGGTTTTTGAACATTCCCGCGCCGGCGGGGATGTGTGTTTTAGGTGGTTCGATTTTTGGGGGAGAGTGATGTTTACCTTATCAAATGTTCAAGTGGTACGCGGTGGACGAAGCATTTTATCCATTGAATCACTGAATATTCCCACCACAGAGTTAACTGTGGTACTCGGCCATAATGGCTCTGGTAAATCCACACTGGTGAGTTTGATTTCTGGTCAGCAAGCACCTGACCGTGGCGACGTGTTACTTAACCAGCAGCCGATTGCCGAGCTCAGCGCCAGAGCGCTGGCTAAAGCGGTGGCGTTTTTACCACAAAAATTGCCAACTTCAGCGGGGTTAACGGTACGAGAGTTAGTGCGCCTTGGGCGTTTTCCGTGGCGTGGTCCTTTTGGTCGCTGGCAAAATCAGGATGAAGTGATCATCGATCAAGCGATCGCCCAAACCGGCGTCACTGAATTTGCCTATACCTTGGCAGATGAATTGTCTGGCGGTGAAAGGCAACGCGCTTGGGTGGCGATGCTGTTGGCGCAGCAGTCTCCGGTGCTGATTTTAGATGAGCCAACTTCAGCGTTAGATGTGCAGCACCAATATCAGTTAATGGCTCTGCTTGCGCAATTAAACCAGACACAAGGCTGCGGAATTATCGTCATTTTGCATGATCTGAACCTTGCGCTACGTTACGCGACCCACATTGTCGCGCTCAAGCAGGGCAAGGTTGCTTTTGAAGGCGATGCCTCTTTATTGGCCGATGAAGCACGTTTATCGGCGCTTTATCAAACGCCGATCCAACTGCTGGATCACCCAATGTCCAATTCAGATTCTCACACGCATAAGGTCGCGATTGTATGTGCTTAAACCTTGTAAAGCGCTGGCTGGTTGCTGGCTTACTCTCTGTTTTTTCGAGTGTCGCTTTTAGCGCGCCATTGACTGTACACGACAGCCGCGGAGAGCAAACTCTACAGCAGCGGCCACAACGTGTGGTGGTGCTCAATTGGGATTTACTTGAGCAAGTGATTGAACTGGGTATCACACCCGTTGGCGCGCCAGAGCTTGCCAGTTATCAAGATTGGGTTGTCAAACCGCAAGTGCCGCAAGGGGTAGAAGATATCGGCACGCGCGTTGAACCCAATTTGGAAAAAATTGCTGCACTGAAACCAGATCTCATTCTCGCTGCTGCGCCGCAGCAAGATTTAATCACACCGTTAGAGCGCATTGCTCCGGTACTCTATTTCTCTAATTTTCAATCCAGTGATGACAGTGGCGCAGTCGCGATTGACCATTTTCGCCAATTAGCGCAGCTCTTTGACAAGCAAGCGCTCGCCGAGCAAAAACTGACCACAATGACGGAACGTTTTGCGCAGTTAAAAGCACAAATTGACATCGCATTTTCTCATCAAACACCCGCGGTGGTGGCGATGCGTTTTGCTAATCCAACCTCGGTGTTCCTTTACGGTGAAAACTCCACCACTCATTATGTGCTGAAGCAATTGGGCTTGCATGAAGCGCTGCCTCAGCCTGCCAAAGAGTGGGGGATTGTGCAACATCGGTTAACGGATCTGCAGTATGTTGAGCAAGGTTATGTGCTCTATTTCTTGCCATTTGCCCAGCAAGCACAGCTAGAAAAATCAATGCTTTGGCAAGCGATGCCGTTTGTGCGTCAAGCGCGAGTGAACTCGGTTGAGAGTGTCTGGAACTACGGCGGTGCGATGTCACTACAATACATTGCAGAAGCGCTGACACGCAGTTTGCTTGAGGTTGCGCCTAAGTCATGAACGGAAAAGTGTTTCTCGCACTGAGTAGTGCGCTGCTGCTTGCGGCGATGCTCAGTGTGCAAATTGGCAATGGCGTCGATCTAGTCACGCAATGGCAACTTTTGTGGGCGCAACGTGGAGCGAGCTCTTTTGCTGAGTTCAATTTCCTATATGGTCAATTGCCCCGTTTGGTGATGACGTTGCTGGTGGGCGCGATGTTGGGTTTGGTCGGCAGTGTGATGCAACAACTGACGCAGAATAACCTCACTTCACCATTGACGCTGGGCACCTCATCTGGAGCTTGGCTGGCGCTGATTATTCTCAACATTAGTTTTCCAAGCCTAGTTGCCAGTTACAGCGCGTTGGCGGCAATGAGTGGTGCTTTGCTCGCATTTGCGTTGATCGTGGTGATTGCGGGCGTGCGTAACATGGCGGGCTTGCCGTTGATTGTGGCAGGTATGGTGGTGAACCTGCTACTTGGCGCGATTGCGACGGCACTGATTCTACTCAATGAACAATACGCCAAAAACGTCTTCATGTGGGGCGCGGGCGATCTGGCGCAAAATGGCTGGGATTGGGTGCAGTGGTTGCTGCCGCGGTTATCGGTCTCTTTATTGATTTTACTGTTTGCACCAAGGGTTCTGACGTTATTGCGTTTAGGTCATCAAGGTGCTGCGGCTCGTGGTCTGCCTGTCATTCCTGCATTTTTAATCTTAATGATGCTCGGGATTTGGTTGGTTTCAGCCTCGATTACAGCGGTGGGCGTCATCAGTTTTATCGGGCTACTCACGCCAAACATCGCCCGTGCTATGGGGGCAAGAACGCCCAAACAAGAGCTCTATTCGAGCTTACTGCTTGGCGCGTTACTGCTTTTATTAACCGATATGCTCGCAATGTGCTTGAGCCTATGGACTACGCAAGTCATCGCCAGCGGTATCACAGCCGCGGCGATTGGCGCGCCCGCATTGATCTGGTTTAGTCGCCGTCAGCTCAGGGCGCAAGATACATTGACTATCTCACTGCCTCAGTCGCGCGCATCATTAAGCCGTGTCGCACTATTGGGGTTGTTGCTAATGATGCTGGCAGCACTTGGGTTGCATACGTTGTTTCAAATGAACGAACTCAGTTGGCAATTGGCGCTGCCAAGCAGCTATCAGTGGTCATTACGCTGGCCGCGCATGCTCACCGCATTGTGTGCCGGTATTGGTCTTGCCCTGGCTGGTAGCATTTTGCAACGCTTGATATACAACCCGTTAGCCAGCCCAGATATTTTAGGGGTCTCGTCAGGGGCGACGTTTGCGTTGGTGTTTGCCAATCTCTTTTTAGGTCAAAGCTTGTTAGCCGCTCATTGGGTGACAGCGTTGTTGGGTAGTTTGCTGGTGTTGGCGGCATTAGTTGTGCTGGGTAAGCGCCACCAATACGCCGCGTCGAGTTTGATTTTAACCGGGATAGCCATCACCGCACTGCTTGAATCCTTAGTGCAATTTTGTTTGGCTAAAGGGTCAGAAGACAGCTATCGAATTTTACAGTGGTTGGCAGGCTCAACCTATCGCGTTACGCCTGACCAAGCGCTGTTGCTGGCCGTTTTGGTGCTGTTGCTGGCCGCGGCCACCATCGCACTGTCGCGTTGGCTTACTTTAATCTCCATTGGTCGTCGTTTTGCCAGTGCGCGTGGCGTTAATGCGCAAAGCACCAGTTTGATTTTATTGACCATTGTGGCGCTGTTATGTGCGTTGGTGACGGCGACGATGGGGCCAGTGTCGTTTGTGGGTTTGATTGCGCCACACATGGCGATGATGCTAGGCGCACAGCAAAGTAAAACCCAACTGCTGGTGGCAAGTTTAGTCGGTGCATCATTAATGTTGTGGGCAGATTGGCTCGGACAGGTGATCGTTTATCCGATGAAAATTGCGGCTGGCACGCTCGTGGCGATTCTCGGTGGGAGCTATTTCTTGCTGTTACTGTTGGTCAACCGTTCAAAATAAGCTCAGTCTATTTACCATTGGCATCGATAGTGTTAACGAATAGCCCTGTGAATACAGGGCTTGCGGCTATTTTTTGGTGATTTTATCTAAATAACCCATCGCAAAGGCCGATAAGACAAAGGTAATGTGTAGCAGTAAGTACCACTTGATTTTTTCACTGTCGATATTTTCAGTGTTCATGAAGACTTTCAGCAAATGAATTGAGGAGATGGCGACAATCGATGCCGAAACCTTATTTTTCAACGATCCTGTGTCTAATTTTCCGAGCCAGCCGAGCTTATCATCCTCTTCGGCGATATCAATTTTAGAGACAAAATTCTCATAGCCTGAAAACATCACCATCACAATCAACCCACCAACCAATGAAATATCAATCAAAGAAAGTGTCACTAAAATCAGGCTGACTTCATCGGTGCTCAAGATGTTAGGTAGCAGATGAAACACTTCTTGGAAAAATTTAATGCCTAATGCCAGCAGCACTAAACTTAACCCCAAATAGATAGGGGCCATAATCCAGCGTGCTGAATAGAGTAGTTTTTCGACGATATTTTCCATAATTATTCCGTTTATGATCTCCACGAAGTATGTGGAATAAGGGGTGATAATACTGTGTTTTCTTGTGATTTGGCTACGTTATTGCACAAAGTTTTTGTAGAGCAATATAAGCCAGCCAAGCTGATATTCAAGGGGCGTGGTACGCGTTTGATCACTATGGCATGATGTTGAAAATATTGTACTGTTTTGTATGGAATTGTCTTGATGTATTTATAAATTCAATAAATGGGTGATAATAAGCGCTCAATTCGAATGAGTGTCGTTCCATACATACTGAGAATCTTAATTTGCGTAATATTCTATTTTTTCACCCATTGAGCTTATTATTGCTGCTTGTCATATCGGCCAGTTCGCTATCGACGGAGTTACCTAAAAGTCATCGCATTCACGAAGGTCAGCTTGAAAACGGCTTAAGGTACCAATTAGTCCATAACACGACACCTGCTCATGCTGTCATTATGCGTATGCGCATTGCGGGTGGTTCTTTAGTCGAGTCAGATCAAGAACAAGGCTTGATGCATCTTTTAGAACACATGGCGTTTAAAGGTTCGGACTCTGTAGCCGAAGGGGAGATGATTCGCCAACTTGAACGCTTAGGATTAAGTTTTGGATCCGATACCAATGCGGTGACTCAATTCAATCAAACCGTGTATGAGTTCAATATTGCTCAAGGAGACTCACAAAAAGTAGCAACTGGTTTGTGGCTTATGAGAGAGATTGCGGATCGCCTTAAGCTTGAACCAAAGGCGTTGGAGCAAGAAAAACCGGTTGTTGTTGCGGAATGGAAAGAGAGAAATTCCGCTGATGTTGAGAATTATCGTCAACAGCTGAGCTTCTTATATCCGAGGAGCCCTTTGTCAAAACGTTTGCCAATTGGTGATCTCGATGTAGTAAAACATGCTAGCTCAGAGCAGTTACGTTCACTCTATCAACGCTTTTACACGCCAGAGCGCACCACAATCATTGTGGTGGGAGACCTTGATGTTGCTCAGGCCGAAGAGCAGATCAAACGACTTTTTTCTAACTGGGTACCTCACCGGGATGCAGTACCGCTACGGGCTGACCATTTGATGTTGCCTGCAGTAAGGACACACTTGCAAGCTGATGCTTTCTTTGATGCTCGTTTGCCGACCCAAATTTCGCTTGGTGTGATTGCACCACAAGAGCGACAAGCAGATAGCGTTGAAAGTCGCCATGAAATGATCCTTGAATCAATATTGTCGAACTTACTCTACCAACGTTTACTTCCCCATCTGATAGACCAAGAGGGGATAACGAATGCTTTTGTTAATATTGAACAAGATTTCGGTATCGCATCACGGATGGAATTGTCACTGGTAACCTTGCCTGAGCAGTGGCGGCATGGGCTGACATTACTTGAACAGACAGTGCGACAAGCGATTCGATATGGCTTTAATCAGAGCGAAATTGATCAAGCGATCAAGGCAATGCATGCTGATTATCAGCAAAGAGCAGCAAGTAGCGATACCTTGCATAGTTTTTCGATTGCGCAACGCCTAGTGACAAGTGATGCTCAGCAATTTGTCCCGATTGAACCGACGTTCGCGCTTGCTCTTTTTGAAGCTTATCAACCTCAAATCACCGCCGCTCGATTGCACGACCTGCTTACAGAACGTTGGCAAGGTAAGCCGTGGATTTATCTTTCTGGGCCATACAAGGTTGAGAAAATCAATCAAACGCTACTCGATGTATATGAACAAAGCCAAAAACAGCCAGTAGAGCCTTATCAAATATCATCGGTCGAGGCATTTGCCTACCGTGAATTTGGTGAGGCGGGCACGCTCGTTCACGACAAGCGAGATCCCGAAACGGGGATTCGGATGTTGAAATTTGCCAATGGCGTTAAGCTCAACATCAAGCCAACCGAGTTAGAGAAAAACGTCATCTACCTCAATCTTGCATTAGGTTTTGGCGAATATCCGTTACCTAGAAAAGAGGGCATTCAGGCACTGTTTAATGATGGCTTTGTTGCGGGTGGGTTAGAGCAGCATTCGTTTCAGCAGTTAATTCATCTCTTTTCTGCTGCCAATGTGACGACGGGGTTCAATGTCGGAACGCTTGGTTTTTCGAGTCAGGATTTCACCAATCCAGCGTCGCTTGACCAACAGTTAGCACTGCAAACGGCATTTTTAACGAGCCCGGGCTGGCGAGAAGAGGGGATGAACCAATTTCGTCAACGAGTACAGGCAGCGAGTAACAGCCAGAACACGACGCCAGAAGAGGCATTTTGGACGGTGTTACCTGAATTATTGCACCCTGACGACCCACGATTTCGTAGCCATGACGAGGAACTGTTAAAGCGTCATTTTTCAGAATTAGTTCCAGTGTTTGCCTCGGCGGTAGATAAAGGCCTTTTAGAAATAGCCATTGTGGGTGATCTTGACGAAGAGAAAACGATTCAATCGGTTGCTAAAACACTGGGCGCTTTGCCGCGTCATCCAGAAAAAGAGCTGCAAGTTGAGCGCGTTGAGTTTCCACCATTACCTGCTTCACATATTGTTGAGCATCAAGGTTCAGCCAATGCCGCGGCACTGGCTTGGCTGTGGCCAACGACCGATAAGGTGAATGCCGAACACTACGCAAAACTGATGCTGCTTGAAGAGGTTCTCCGTATTTTGTTGACGGAAGAAGTGAGAGAAAAGGCTGGCGCGAGTTACTCACCTTACCCATTTAGCAGCAATGATTTTCTTCCCACAGGATTTGGTTATTTGGGGCTGTTCAGTGTGACAGACACAACGCAACTTAAATTAGTGGAAGAGAGTTTTGATGCGGTATTGTCTCGAGTGAAAGCTGATCATGGCATCGATGCTGATATGTTGCAACGAGCGAAACAACCGCTTCTACAATGGTTAGATAGCCTGCCAGAAAAGAATGTATTTTGGCTTGATGTCGCATCGCTAACTCAAACTTACCCGCATCGCTATAGTCGTTGGCAGGAGGTTCGTCATGCCATCAATCAGGTGAGTATGAATGATCTGCGTCATGTTGCTAATCAATATTTACAAGCAGACAAACGACTGAGTATTAAGATATTACCCAGCACTACTTCTGCAATCTAAAAATAACGCCCCCTATTGGGGGCGTTATTTTTATGATGAAGATCATCATTTTTTATATTTTTGGCTTAATGTTACTTATTTAAATATAGGTAATATAATATTCACGATTTCGTTTAATTAGAATAAAAAATCAAAATTTATCATGGCTTTAATTTATTTTAAAATGTTATCAATATAATTTAATGTATTCATCTTAATTATTTGGATTTTAAATAAACATTGATTGTCATTCCAAAAAATATTTTAATCTAAAATTGTTGATGTTAATTATTAACGGTGGTGCTAATAAATATACTGAATATTATAAATTTAATATGAGGGTATAAAATAATGTTTAATCAAAAAAACACGCCAGTCTCAATGGCCGACAAAAACTATTACCGGGTCTTAGGCCTAACCATGCTTTTTTCGGGTCTATTGCTAAACCCAATATCTCAGGCTATTGCTGTTGAGTTTAGCGCGGATGCGGTCGCTGAGTCAGAGGGGCAGTGGTGGAGCACTTACACCTTAGCGATTAAAAATACAGGAGCAGAGTCAGCGGATATGCGCGATGCGGTCATCGAATTTGTATTACCCGTTGCGATTAACGATATAGGTTGGCAATCATCGGCGCTATCCCATCCTACGTGGAGTCTATCTCATACCGCTCAAGCGGGCGGTATTCTCCATTCAGTGGCGCTTAAATTCCCTGAAGGTGTTTGGGTTGACAGCATTCTGAATTCCTCAGAATCACTCTCCTTGACGATAGCTTTTGCTGGCTCATTGGAAAACCTGAGTGCTTTTGAAGATTCTGTTATTGTGAAAATGGAAGGGGGCATCACACCACCGCCCGATTTTTCGCTAGATATTCTCTCTCCAGCGCCAAATTCAGTGGTATACACGGGCACAGACGTTAGCATTATGGCTCATATTGATGGTGAGAGTGCCGGTAAGCTTGAGTTTTGGGCTAACCAAGACAAAATTGCTCAACAACCATTGAAGCAAGGTGTCACCGAGTATCAGCAAGTGTGGCAACCGAAAGAAATAGGAGCCGCTTCCATTTCAGTTATCGCGTTCAATGAGGAAGGCGATAAGCTCTCTGAGCAAAGCGTGCCTGTTTCTGTCGAGTCAGAATCGACGGCGCCTAATCCTCCGGTCGTTGAGTTCATTTCCCCAGAAGCGGGATCGTCCCACCCACAAGGCACAAGTTTGACGATCTCTGCTGAAGTGACCGATGCTGATAATGATCTGGCTACCGTTAAATTTTTTGCTAATGACACCGAAGTTTGCAGTATCGATGCCAAAACAGAGCAAGTGTTCTCTTGTGACTGGACCCCTCAAATGGCCGGAAGCGCTGCATTACGTGTTGAAGCGCAAGATGATGAACGGCATGTAACACAAAAAAATCTGACGATTACGGTTACTGATGTGAGTGGTAGTTGCGGTGACGTTGCTCAGTACCAAGATGGCGTGAGCTATCAAGTGGGAGATGAGGTAACCAATATTGGCCATATCTACTCATGTAAAATCGCAGGTTGGTGTGGTAACCCAGTATGGATACCGGGTACTGGGCATCCAAATTATCCAGATGCATGGAAAGATGCATGGAATGACGTTGGTGAGTGCGATCCTAACCCTGTTCCTGAAGTGCATGTTCAATCGCCAGAAAATGGACAAAAAATAGCACCCAATCAGCCATTTGAGGTGGTCGTTGAGGCGAGCGACGATACCCAAGTGGCGCGTGTCGATGTTCAATTGAATGGCGAAGTCGTTGCAACATCCACCTCTTCTTCGGGCGATCTCTATACCATCACTGTGCCTGCTCAAGTTGAAGGACAATACACTCTCACGGTTGCCGCGTATGACGATCAAGGCGCAAGTGCTCAAACTGCACCGATTTCGATTGCCATTACTGATAAAGATCTGCTGGTGTCACTCTCTTCCCCTGTAGACGGTTCAAGCTTCTTTGAAGGCCGAGCGATCTCAATCAAAGCGGATGCTAAGAGCTATGAAGGCGAGGTGACGTCCGTGACGTTTATTGCCAACGGCAAGGTGCTGAATCAAGACACCGAAGCACCTTATGAATATGAGTGGATTGGAGCGCAAGCAGGTAACTACGCTATTTACGCAAAGGCGCTCAACAGTGCCAATCAAGAGCAAATGTCAGCCCCATCCAATATTACAGTGAAAGCGAGTACCGGTGGTGGTGGCCTTGCCGATAACCCAGACCGTGCCATTAGTTATCTCACTTCTTGGGGATTAAACGATTATGAAAAACTGTTTAATTCTGAAGGTGACGGTTATTTATTATCGTTTGGTAAATGGGATGCTAGCGGTAACATTACGATTTCTGATGACATGGTAACCCCACCAAGTTACAACCCAGATTGGATGCCATCTCAGTACTTAGCGTGGTCAACCTTAAAACACGATAATAGCAATGTCACCATGATGGTCGCGTTTGGTGGTCAAACTTATGAAAGTATTTGGTCTGCGATTGGTAGCGATGTAAATCGGGAGGCGGTGGCCAATGGCCTCGTTGAATTGGTCAACAAACCCTTCCCTGTCTATAAGAAGAACCTAAAACCAGAAGAGGTAGTGGGTGACTGCCTTGCGACGGGTGGTGATGGCCAATGTGATTACAGCAAGTACCAATTAGCGGGTTATGTGCAAATCGATGGTCTTGACTTCGACTTCGAGAAAGCCGCGCGCATTACCGATAAAGAGAACCAAGACCTAACCGCATTGATTAAACTGATACGCCAAAAAGTGGGAGACAATAAAGTGTTGTCGCTGACCACATACCATGTCGGTGCTGATCCTGTGGCATGCATGGATTCAAGTGTGTTTGAAAATTGTTCTTACGTTGAGCCATCAGGTCGCTCGTCTCACCATGGTGAAGTGATCGATCTGTTACAAGCAACCAAGAACGATTTCGACTTCTTCAACGTCATGACCTATGACGCTGGCCAAAACTTCCTCTACGATGTCGCGATGGCCAATTACGCTCAATACATTGGAGATAAGTCGAAAATTGTTTTGGGCAATACGATCAATAGCCAGTGGGGGCCAAACGGCAATTTTGTGGAGAGCCGTGAAAACAACCTCAACCGTGCCAAGTGGCAAAAAGAGAATGGTTACGGTGGTTTCTTTATCTGGGCGTTGGGTTCAAATAATCAAAGTCTGAGCATGGAACAGCAAGTCGAGTACTTCAACGAAATGATCAGTGTCAGTAAGTAGCCTGTATGGTTACTTTGTGAGTTAACTAGATAACGGAAGGTCATGGTGCCTTCCGTGTTTTTATCCATCGTCATCAACTTAATCTGAGTTGCCGAAGCTGAAAAACTATTCGATGTTTTGGATCTGCTCTCTCATTTGCTCAATCAGAACCTTAAGTTCTACGCCAGAGGCCGTGATGTCGGTGCTGATTGATTTCGAGGCTAACGTGTTCGATTCGCGGTTAAATTCTTGCATCATGAAATCGAGCTTACGGCCGCATGAACCGCCTTTTTTGAGCACATTACGTGCTTCTTTGACATGCGAATCGAGGCGGTCTAACTCTTCGGCAACGTCTGACTTTTGTGCAAGTAAAATCAGCTCTTGCTCGACGCGCGTTGCATCAAGCTCAATCTTTGCTTCTTCAAACTTAGTCAATAGACGTTCACGTTGCCATTGCAGGATTTCTGGCATGCGTGCGCGCACTTTTACCACTTCTTCACTGATCGCCGTCAGGCGTTGTTCGATTAACGCCTTCATGTTGTCACCTTCACGGCCACGTGCGTCAATGAATTCAATGATTGCGTCATCAAAGCCTGCTAATAAGGCTTTATTAATGCTGTCCATATCTTGTTCTGGCGTTTCCATTACGCCGGGCCACTGCATGATTTGAAACGGATTAATGCGGCTTAGCTCGCCTGTCATGTGCATTACTTGGTTGGCGGCTTTAATCACTTGATTGGCGAGTGCTTCATTGATATTCAGCTCACTTTTAGCCGCAGGGTTTGCTTCATAACGTAAGTGACATTCTACTTTGCCGCGCGCTAAACGTTGGCGAAAGCGTTCACGCAGTACAGGCTCAAGACCACGAAATTGTTCCGGCAGGCGGAAGTAGGTTTCAAGATAACGTTGGTTTACCGAGCGAATTTCCCATACCGCTGTACCCCAATCACCTTTAACTTCTTTACGCGCGTACGCGGTCATGCTGTAAATCATTGATTTGTCCTTTGCTCACGAAGATGAAATATCAAACGAGAGGTATGTTAGCACTAGCTTCACGCGTGTACTAGGTTCACGCCAATGCAAAGGGTGACCAACCTAGCGTCAAGGCGGCTAATCCGCTATAATCTCGCCCCAATCGATTCCGTCTCACCCGATAAAAGGTAGATGCACTATGCGTCCAAATGACCGCGCGGCCGATCAAATTCGCCCAATTAAAATCACTCGCAACTACACTGCTTATGCTGAAGGGTCAGTATTGGTGGAATTTGGTAATACCAAAGTATTGTGTAATGCCACTGTCGAAGAGGGTGTTCCTCGTTGGTTGAAAGGTCAGGGTAAAGGTTGGGTTACTGCCGAATACGGCATGCTGCCACGTGCAACCCATTCACGGACTCGTCGTGAAGCGACCAACGGTAAACAAGGTGGCCGCACCATGGAGATTCAACGTCTCATCGCTCGCAGCTTACGTGCTGTGGTGGATTTAGAGGCAATGCCAGAGGTGATGATCACGGTTGACTGTGACGTTATTCAAGCGGACGGCGGTACTCGCACTGCATCAATTACGGGCGCAAGTGTGGCACTGGCGGATGCGTTTGCTCATCTGGTTGCTAGCGGTAAATTGAAGAAGAATCCAATGAAAGGCCATGTTGCTGCTGTCTCAGTAGGCATCTTGGGTGAAAATATTTTATGTGATTTGGAATACGTGGAAGATTCTGCCGCCGACACTGATATGAATGTGGTGATGACTGAAAACGGTAAGATGATTGAAATTCAAGGTACCGCAGAGGGTGAACCGTTTAGCCATGAAGAGCTGATGGATTTACTGGCCGTTGCCAAGAAAGGCATCGCTGATATTGTTGAAGCGCAGAAAGCATCGTTATTAGATTGATCAAGTAGCTCCCAGTTGGGGGCTATTTTTTTGCCCGTTTTATTCATTGTATTGTTGTACGTGATGACCCCACCCTAACCCTCCCCTATAAGGGGAGGGAATAAAGGAAGTGTTCCTAATATTGCCCTTGAGGGGAGGGAATTCATCATCTTAGTATCTCCCCTTTTAGGGGAGGCGAGCACCATCTTAGTACCTCTCTTTTTTCGGGGAGGCGAGCAGCATCTTAGTACCTCTCCTTTTTCGGGGGAGGTGAGCACCAGCTTAGTACCTCTCTCTTTTCGGGGGAGGTGAGCACCACTTTAGTACCTCCCCCTTTTAGGGGGAGGCTAGGAGGGGGTTGTTCTTGTTGAGAAAGAGAAATAAACCAAAGTGTATGAGTTAAGAGAGAGAAAATCATGAAAGCATACCAGCGTGAATTTATTGAATTTGCACTAGAAAAAGAAGTCTTGAAGTTTGGCGAGTTTACTTTGAAGTCTGGCCGAAAAAGCCCTTATTTCTTTAACGCTGGCTTGTTTAATACTGGCCGTGATTTAGCGCGCTTAGGGCGTTTTTATGCCGCTGCTTTGGTCGATTCTGGGATTGAGTTTGATGTGCTATTTGGACCTGCGTACAAAGGGATCCCCATTGCGACTACAACTGCAGTAGCGTTGGCTGATCATCATGATGTTGATACGCCGTATTGCTTTAACCGTAAAGAAGCGAAAGACCACGGTGAAGGCGGTAACTTGGTCGGTAGCGCATTAGAAGGGCGCATTATGCTGGTGGATGATGTCATTACAGCTGGTACTGCCATTCGTGAGTCGATGGAAATCATTCAAGCTAACGGTGCGGATCTTGCTGGTGTTTTGGTAGCAATTGACCGCCAAGAAAAAGGCAAAGGAGAGCTTTCTGCAATTCAAGAAGTCGAGCGTGATTTTGGTTGCGCGATCATCTCAATTGTTAGCCTGACCGATCTGGTTACTTACCTTGAAGAGAAAGGGGCAGATGCTAAGCACCTTGAGGCGGTAAAAGCGTATCGTGCGCAGTACGGAATTTAAGCATCAACTTATTTGCGAATCGTAGAGCTACTTGTTGAAAAGTAAAAGCCCCGAGTTTGTCGCTCGGGGCTTGTTTGTTATGAGTTTAGTGATTCTAGCGATTAACTTTGATCGCCATGGTGCGAGTTATCGTAAATTTCCGAGCCATCACGCTGCGTTTTCAACAGTGATAAATTCCACATGTACTGTTCTGGGCGTGGTGTGACTAAATCTTCAATCGCCTTATTCATAGCGCGTGCATCTTGCTCTTCATCGCCCGTTGGAAAGTTTTCTAATGCAGGCAAAATATGCACTTCGTACTTACAGGTTTTATCGTTATAAGCAGGCAAAATTGGCACGACTTTCGCCTTTGATAGGCGCGCCATTTTACCAAAACCTTTTAACGTGGCTTTTTCAGTGCCAAAGAATGGAACAAAGACCGAGTTGGCCGGGCCAAAGTCTTCATCGGGCAGCCAGTAGCCTAAGTATCCATCTTTAATTGAACGTACAAACGGTTTTACTCCAGCATCACGTGCAAAAATACGCCCGCCATATTGCATGCGTTGGACGTGCATTAACCAATCACCGATAGGATTGCGCTGTGGCTTCATGATGGTGGTTACTTTATAGCCTTTTGCCGCAAGCATTACCGCAGGGTAATCGACCGCCCAAGCGTGAGGGGCGAGGATGATCACGTTCTCGCCAGTATCTAACAATGGCAATAAGTTCTCTTCACCAATCATGATGCCGCGTTGCTGATTGTGTTTTGTGGAACGAACCAAAAACTCCGAATAACCGAGCATGTATTGTGCTGCTTTGACAAAGGTTTCTTCCAAAATAGCCTGGCGTTCTTGCGGGGATTTTTCAGGAAAGCATTTTTCCAGATTCACTCGCGTGCGGCGTACAACACGGCCGTTTTTACGTACCGCAAAGGTGGATAATTTGCGTGCTAGCCTATCTCGCCATACGGGTGGCATAAAGGCGAACAGAGCGGCAAAGAAGATCCCAATCCAAGTTCCCCAATGTTTTGGGTGTAAAAAAGACCATTGGAATGTGGGGTTGTGCAAGTGTTTGTCTGTGCTGTTTTCGTTGTTGCTCATTGAAAGCAAAACCTTTTTCTAGTTATAAATAGCGAGAGTTAGTTAACGTTTCATCTGGCAAAGATTTAAAACGCTTATGCAGCCACATCCACTGTTCTGGTGCGCGTAGAATCACTTCTTCAACGTATTTATTCATGTAAGCGGCGGCGGCGGTCATGTCATCTTTTGGATAGTCGCCATCAATGGTTTTATCGGCGATGATTTCGTATTTTCCGTTGGCGTTTCGAAACCCTGAACCAGGGACAATCGCACATTGGCTAGTATAAGCCAGAATACTGGTGCCTGTGGTGGTACATGCTTCTTTGACCGCAAAGAAGGGAACAAACACCGATTTGTTATGGCCGTAATCTTGATCGGGTAGATAAAATAGGCGTTCGCCCTGTTTGAGTACGCGGATCATCTGTTTAATGTCGGTGCGGTAGATTAGTTTATTGCCATTGCGTGTGCGACCACGGTATTGGATAAATTCATACGCAGGGTTGCTGTGTGGGCGGTAAACGCCATAGCCTTCAAGGCCTATTACACCAAAAGCACGTGCCGTAATTTCTAAATTTAACGCATGTACGCAACACAGCAGTGCGCCACGTTTTTCTTGTTTGAGTTGCAAAAGGGCGCTGACATCTTTCACATCAAGTAGGCGAGCAAAACGCCAAGTCGGCCAAAACCAAGTAATTCCGGTTTCTATCAGTGCCATGCCAGTGTTTTTAAAGTTTTCGTTAACAATATGCTCAATCTCACCTGCACTTTTCTCTGGAAAAGATAGCTGTAGATTACGCGTGGCAATGTGTACTCGCTTGTTAGCAAAGCGCATTCCAAACGCGCCCATGCTGCGTCCTATTTTTAGTAACGCAGAATAAGGAAGCAGGTTGACCACTAAAGCGAGTAGCCCAAAGCTAAGCCACACGCCCCAATATTTAGGGTGCAGTAGCGAGAGGGAAAACTCAGGTTTACCGTATTTTTCTTTGCTCATTACTCTTGATTCTTTCACTGATGATTCTTTGTCACGACGGTGGTGGTTTGTTTTTACTGAATCTGAGCGCTTAATAATGCCCAATACTCTTCAAAATTTGCCGTCGGTTGGTATTTAAAGTCAGATCGCACAAAGCGATTTAGGCTTCCTTCCACTTGGCCAAGCAGTTGCGTGGCTAAAATGCTTTCGTCGACGGGGAAGGATTTACCTTCACGCAGTTTACGTTCGCGAAGGATCTGACGTAGTGACGTTTCTATGCGTTCGAACAGTTGGTTGATCCGTTCACGCAGTCGCTCATTTTCAAACATTAGAGCATGGCCGGATAAAATTCGTGTCAAGCCCGGGTTACGTTCCGAAAAAGCCAAGATAAGCTGTAGCACTAAGCGGATGCGGTTGAGTGTATCTTTCTCTTCATCCAAAATGCGATTAATCCGCGACATTAAAGACTCTTCAATAAACTCAATCAAGCCTTCAAACATCCGTGCTTTACTCGGAAAATGACGGTACAAAGCCGCTTCAGAAACGCCCACTTGTTTGGCTAGCTTTGCTGTGGTGATGCGTGATGCACCATCGTTAGATTCCAGCATTTCAGCGAGTGCTTGTAGAATCTCTTCACGACGATTGATTTTCTTATTGACGGCCATGACCCGATTTCCTTTTAGTTACCACATGCTTGTGAGCAAATATTTATACCCTTCAGATGGTTTGGGTATTGTCCATTAAGCGCAGTAGTTTAACGGACAGTTTTCGGACTGCGTAGCGTAAAAATGAAAATGATTGAACTGGGTGGTGATTTTACCACCCAATAAACGCTATGAACCCTAAAAGAAGCTTAGAACGTCTGTTTGTAGCCTACAGTTGACTCGCTATCAGTTGCATCAGCGCGTGAGCTAATGCAGATTTTGAACTCAAAGGTAATGCTTGCTCTCCGCCTTGCCAATAAACGGTCAGCGCATTGTCGTTACTATTAAAGCCTTGGCCCGCAACAGAAACATCATTGGCGCAGATCATATCCAGTTTTTTGTTGAGCAGTTTAGCGCGGGCATATTTTTCAACTTGCTGCGTTTCAGCAGCAAAGCCTACCGTGAACGGGCGGTTTTCTTTCAATGCAGCTACGCTGGCGACGATGTCGGGATTTTTGACCATGGTGATGAGCATGTGATCGCTCGCATCGGTTTTTTTGATCTTTTGATCGGCGACGATCTCAGGGCGATAGTCGGCTACGGCGGCGCAACTGATGAACACATCATGTGATTGCGCTTGCGCCATCACTTGCTGATGCATATCGCAGGCACTTTCCACATCAATACGTTGTACTTGTGGCGGTGTGAGCAAATTGACCGGGCCACTGATCAGAGTCACTTTCGCGCCCAATTGAGCGGCGGCCTGCGCAATCGCATACCCCATTTTGCCTGAACTGTGGTTACTGATATAGCGGACTGGATCGAGTGCTTCACGGGTTGGGCCTGCGCTAATCAACAGTGACTTACCGGCGAGCAGTGTGTTGTTTGCCACCTCTGTTTGGAAAAAAAACTCGCAGCGCTCAACCAATTGCATTGGCTCAAGCATGCGGCCCGGGCCAACATCGCCACACGCCTGTTCACCAGCTGCTGGGCCCCAAATCATCATGCCTCGGCGTTTAAGCGTGGCAATATTCTCTTGTGTGGCGATATTGCGATACATCTGCTGATTCATTGCCGGCGAGACGGCTACTGGCGCATTGGTGGCTAAAATCAAAGTGGTGAGTAAATCATTACCCATCCCTGCGGCGACGCGCGCGATGAGATCCGCAGTCGCGGGAGCCAGTAGGACTAAGTCTGCCCATTTGGCAAGTTCAATATGGCCCATAGACGCTTCGGCGGCTGGGTCTAATAAGCTATCTGAAACTGGCCTGCCAGAGACGGCTTGCATGGTCAGTGGCGTTATAAACTCTTTTGCAGCGTGGGTCATCACCACTTGTACTTGAGCGCCTCGTTCAATCAAGCGACGCGTTAGCTCAGCACATTTATACGCAGCAATACCGCCGCTAATGCCGAGCAGAATCTTTTTTCCTGCCAGTGTTTGCATTGTCTTTTCCTCAAAAATTCTGCGCATTATGTTAGCACAACTCTCGCATCGAGTGACCTTATGATCCGCTCAATCCTTTTATATTGGACGAGTGTTTCTGCGTCTTTCATCACTTATCAATTACAAAAAACCATGAATTAAGCCTAAATAAAGAGAAGCAAAGTTGCAGGCTTGGCTATTTCTCTATGTTGTCTGAGTACCTTTAGCCCTAGGAGTGCTTAATGAGCCTCAAATCACTGCCCACAGAATCAATGCCACGCGAAAAATTGCTTGCTCGCGGTCCTCAGGCATTATCTGATGCTGAACTGCTGGCGATTTTCCTTCGTACTGGTACTCAAGGAATGAATGTACTCGCTCTCTCGGATCTGCTGCTGCGCGAGTTTGGATCACTTCGAGCGCTTTTTTCGGCCAACCAGCAAGAGTTTTGCCGCCATAAAGGGTTGGGCGAAGCCAAATACGTTCAATTGCAGGCGGTGCTTGAAATGACGCAGCGCTATTTGGCCGAAACGCTCAAACGAGGTGGCGCTTTGACTAGCCCAGAGCAAACCAAGCTTTATTTATCGAGTGTGCTACGCGATCGCCATCGAGAAGCCTTCTATATTCTGTTTTTGGATAATCAACACCGAGTGATCAGCGATGAAGTGCTGTTTGAGGGGACGATTGACGCGGCCAGCGTTTACCCTCGTGAGGTGGTTAAAAGAGCACTCCACCATAATGCAGCGGCATTAATATTGGCCCATAATCATCCGTCAGGCGTTGCTGAGCCTAGCCAAGCCGATCGCAGAATCACACGTCGATTAACCGATGCACTAGCGTTAGTGGACATCCGTATTTTGGACCATTTTGTGGTGGGCGATGGCGAGGTAATTTCTTTTGCAGAAAGAGGGTGGATTTGAATCACATTTTAGGTTGTGACTTAAGATTATTCTGGTATGATTCGCGCACTAAATTATCAACCTAAATCAGCTCTGCTTAAAAAAAGATCGCCAAATCCGTAAAAAGGATCTGTTCGGGTCTTGAGCAATGCATGTCAAGTTAGTATAATACGCGACCTTTGATAGCCTTGTATGGATTTTCCATAACGGTTTTTAACCTCAAACTTCTTAATACATCGAGAACGAGGTTCGGCCACCAAGGTTGATATCGAGCTGAAACGATTTGGAGAAGACATTCATGTCCCGAGTATGCCAAGTAACTGGTAAGCGTCCAATAACGGGTAACAACCGTTCACACGCACGAAATGCTACTAAGCGTCGTTTTCTGCCGAACCTACAAACTCATCGTTTCTGGGTAGAGAGCGAAAAACGTTTTGTTAAACTACGTCTAACTGCTAAAGGCATGCGTATCATCGATAAGAAAGGCATTGATGCTGTTCTTGTTGATATCCGTGCACGTGGCGAAAACGTTTAAGAGGAATTGAGCAATGGCTAAAGGCATTCGTGAGAAAATTCGACTAATATCTTCTGCAGGTACTGGTCACTTCTACACAACTGACAAGAACAAACGCAACATGCCAGGCAAATTTGAGATCAAGAAATTTGATCCAGTAGTTCGCCAGCACGTTCTTTACAAAGAAGGCAAAATCAAGTAATTGATTTTACGCTTTGTAAGCATTGAAAGACCCAGCTTTGGCTGGGTTTTTTATTGTCTGGAATTTGTACCCTGCAATGTCAGCTCTCACTATAATGTGCTAAGTTACTCAAAGATAAACTCTTAGGGATCACTTATGCGTATCAATCGCCGCCGTTGGAATAATATTCTTATCTTGGCTGTTATTGCTTTTATTGCCATTTTGAATTTACCCACAGTCATCAAAACTTATCTTATTGAACCGCCTGCTAGCCCTTATCCTTATGTGATTAATCCAAATGCACAGCTGCAAGCACTGCATTTTACTGACTGGTCACTTGAACTGAATCAAAACCGTTGGCGATCAAGCAAAGCAATTTCAGTTGCTCCTGAAATATTAGCACAACGCTGGCAGAGTTTAGTTGGTACAGAAGTAGATGATGCCACTTACGAGTCGCTTGCGTCTCTACTACGCAACCCACAAACCGTGGAGGTGTGGTATCAGGATCGCGAAGAGCCGCAAAGGATCACCTACTACCAAACCCCCCAGTTTTGGTTATTGAAAAATTGGCAAGAGAAATGGGTGGCACTTTCGGTAGAAGAAGCTTTTCTTTTTCCGAACTGAGCCTTTATTTCTCGTGAGCGTTGAACAAACCAAGAACGAATACCCAATAACGACGAACGAAGAATCGAGATGTATCATGCCTGAGTTACCCGAAGTTGAAGTAAGTAAAATGGGGATTAGCCCGCATTTAGTTGGGCAAACGATCCAACAACTGACATTTCGCACGCCCAAATTACGTTGGGCCATCCCTCAAGAGCTGAAACAGTTAGAAGGGCAAGTGATCCGCAATATTGCCCGTCGAGCCAAATATTTATTGATAGAGACCGATATTGGCAGTGCGATTGTTCACTTGGGAATGTCAGGTTCATTGCGAGTATTGGAGTGTGATTTTCCGGCAGGTAAGCATGATCACGTTGATCTGCGATTAACCAATGGCAAGGTGTTGCGCTACCACGATCCACGTCGATTTGGTGCTTGGTTATGGTGCGAGCAAGGAGAAAGCCACTCGGTGTTAAGTAATATCGGTCCTGAGCCATTAACCGATGATTTTGATGCAGATTACATTGCGCAAAAAGCGAACAGCAAACGTATCGCCGTTAAGCAATTTATTATGGAAAATAAAGTGGTGGTTGGCGTAGGCAATATCTACGCGAGTGAATCATTGTTTAATGCGCGAATTCTCCCCACTCGGCCCGCTCATTCGCTGACACTGACTGAGTGGAATTGCCTCGTGCGAGAAATCAAATCAGTCTTAGCAACGGCGATTCAACAAGGTGGCACAACCTTAAAAGATTTTGCACAAGCGGATGGCAAACCGGGATATTTTGCTCAAGAGCTTAATGTGTATGGCAAAGCACAGCAGCCTTGCTCAGCGTGTGGGCAAGCGATTGAAGCGCTGAAAATTGGTCAGCGTAACACCTTTTTCTGCTCTGCTTGCCAAAAATAAGGTACGTCCTAAAGGCTATATTTTCTTGCCATGCAAGGCGTTAGCGACAATGTCAGGAACAAATTGATCAACTTCTCCACCATGAATCGCCACTTCACGCACAATGGTGGAGGAGATAAACGCATGCTCCTCTGATGGTGTAAGAAACACACTTTCCAGCCCCGGCATCAAACGGCGGTACATGTTGGTCAAACCAAATTCATACTCGAAGTCAACCGTAGTACGCAAACCGCGGATCAGCACATTGGCTTTTTCATCACGCGCAAAATCGACCATTAATCCAGCAAATCCTTTGGCAGTGACATTCTCTAAATGTTGAGTGACTGCGCTGGCAAAGGCGACCCGTTCTTGCAGAGTAAACATGGTGTTTTTGCTTGGGCTGGCGGCGACGGCGATGATCACTTCATCAAACATATTGGCGGCGCGTTCGATCAGATCCAAATGACCATTGGTGATGGGATCAAAAGTGCCGGGATAAATCACACGCGAAATTCTTTTTTGGCTCACAGTGGAAGGCTCATATTGGTTAACTGGCATTGATATTAACAAAAAGACTCAAAATTACCTATTGAACTCGGTATGATGTAGCCCGCATTAAACTGTGACACTTAGCGAGTGAGAGAAGAGACGATGAACAAGTTGTTGGTGATCCGTAACGATAAAATTGGTGATTTCATGCTGGCTTGGCCAAGTTTTGCGATGCTAAAAGCCTCGTTGCCAGATTGCCATATTACCGCGTTAGTCCCCAGCTATACCGTCGCGCTGGCCGAGCTTTGCCCGTGGATTGATGCTGTGATGGTCGACCCAACGGAAAACGCGTCCTCTGCGAAGAAAAAGCAATGTATTAAAGCGATTAAACAGCAACACTTTGATGCTTCGATCAACCTCTTCTCGACCACTTACAATGCACTATTAGTTTGGAAATCTCGTATTCCTTATCGTTTAGCGCCGGCGACTAAATTCGCTCAAATTTTTTACAACAAACGAATTAAGCAAAAACGCTCTCAATCAGCCAAACCAGAATATGAGTATAACTTAGATTTGGTACGCGCTTTTTTGCATGATATTGGCAAAGAGGTTGTCGAGCCGAGCGCACCTTATTTGCAATTTGATCAAGCGAAGCTTGTTGAACAAAAAAGCAAACTGGCTGCGCAACTGCATCTCGATACCAGTAAACCGTGGGTATTCGTGCATGCCGGAAGCGGCGGTTCAGCGAATAATTTGTCGCTAGAGCAATACACGCAGTTAGTGATGGGGATCGACGGCGAGCAAGAAATTATCCTTACTGCCGGGCCGGGAGAAGAGGCGAAAGCGGCGCAGTTAAAAGCTTTGATTGAAGAAAAGGGCGGGCGAGCGGCATTGTATGATAAAAACGAAGGGCTTGTTGATTTCTCACGCTCGATTGCTTGCGCTGATATTTTTATCGCAGGTTCAACCGGGCCTTTGCATATTGCCGCTGCGATTGATGTGCCCACAGTTGGCTTTTTCCCCGCGAAACGTTCAGCCACGCCACTGCGTTGGCGACCATTGAATTCACAAGGTCGCCACATTGCCTTTTGTCCACCACAAGCAAAAGACAAAGAAACTCAGGCCGATATGAGCCGCATTGATATTAATGCGGTGTTAGCCGAACTTAACCCTTGGGTGGCTCAGTACTGGTTCTAACCCATAAATCGGCGTATTTAACAAAGGTGGAATGCGCCGATAATAAAGAAAGCAAGAAGCCTTGCTTACCATCTAAAAAGCCTGCTTTTAAAACGTACATTTTCAAAAAGCAGCCAAACGCATGCAAAATACCTTGGCTAATACTGCTTTTCTTACCACGTTTTTCTCGTTGCTCTGCCCATGCCTTGGCATAACCTGCTGATTTAACTAAATAATGATGAATATCGTTATAGGTGTAGTGAATCGCATCACCTACAAGATTCTCGACTTTCATGCCATCTGCGACTTCGACTTTTTCATGCACCAAAGCCTCGTTATATTGCGTTAATTGAGTCGGGTAGAGGCGCAACACGCGATCAGGATACCAACCGCAGTGGCGAATATAGCGGCCAAAAACCCAACTTAAACGGGCAAATTGATACAGTGTATTGGGTTTATTAGCCGCGACCGCTTGCTGAATGCTATCTTTTAACTCTTTGGTCACGCGTTCATCGGCATCTAGCCACAACACATAATCAGACTCGACATACGACTGCGCTAAGCGGCGCTGTGGGCCAAACCCAGGCCACTGCGAATTGACAAAAAACTTATCAGTATAACGGCGCGCAATCTCTTCGGTATTATCACTGCTACCTGAATCTAAGACGACGATTTCATCTACCCATTGGTGAACGGTTTCCAAGCAAGCTTGCAGATGTTGCGCTTCATTTTTAACGATCAGCGCAACGGCTAAAGTAGGTTTGCTCACATTCATTCCTCGGATATTGGGTTTAGCTGAAAATCAGCCGTTATCTTATCAAACATTTGGATAACATGGCTTGCTTGAATGCGCTGCATCGCTTGTTCATCTTTGACGCGAGTACGCCAACTGACTTGCTCTTTCGTTTTTCCTGTTTCGGCAAACAGTGCTTCTTCATAAGCCGACACTACATAATCACGATACTGATAAGGCCCTGTGCGCTGCGGATTATGGTGAGCGTATAAACCGATAACGGGAGTATTCATTGCATTGGCCATGTGCGTTGGGCCTGTATCTGGCGCTATCACTAAATCGGCTAAGTCGAGCAGTGCCAACATCTCTTTAAGCTGGCTTTTACCAACGACATTGAGTACCGGCTGAGTAAGTTTACTCGCTATTTCGGCTGCTAGATCAACTTCAATTTGCGCAGGGCTACCGGCTAAAATGATATGCCAACCAAGTTGTTGAGCATGCGTTATCACTTCTACATAACCTCCAGCGGTCCAATTTTTATAAGGCTTACTCGCGGCAGGAACCACGACTAAATTACGCTTTGAATGTGCAAGTTGCTGCTTGGCCCATTGATGATCGGAATCTGAATAAGTAAGTGACCACTTAGGTTCTAGCTCTTTGACTCCAAGGCATTCAGCAAACGCGAGTAAGCCATCTAATACATGAGGCGCTTGAGGCGATATCACTTTTACATTAGTAAATAGGTGCTGGAAATCTTGGCTGCGGGCGGCATCAAAACCGAGTTTATATTTAGCTTTAATACCCAGAGTGGCAATACTGGCACGAAAGGCATACTGCATATGCAAAAGTGCATCGAAGGATTGCCCTTTAAGTTCTGCCCACAGTTTTTGATATGCTTTCCATCCCTGTTTTTTGTCGAATATAACCACGTTTACATTCGGCAAATCAGCAAGCAACTGCGCTTCAAGTTTTCCAGTGATCCACGTGATATGAGTTTCAGGCCATTGGTGTTGAATTGCTTGCACGGCCGCCACTGCATTGCACACATCGCCAATCGCCGACAGACGCAATACACAAATTGAGCGCGGAGCAGAAGAAAAAAGAGCCATAAGTGACATCGATATAGAGAAAGTTAGTAAGAATTATGCAGACAGCGCTGATAAATGTAAAATGCCAAACAAGCACGATGAAGCACATTCAATCTCGTCATTAAAAAGTGAAACGATGAAAACGCTGAAAAAAGAGAATCAAACAATTTGGTATGACGAGCATTTGCTAGTTGAGGATCCGCTCCGCTGTTTTAACCCTGAATTTTGGCAGCAGGCTGGTAGCGTCACAGGTAGTGCAACGGGACGCGGCACGACATGGTTTGTAAAAGCTGAAAAAATAGAAGCAGCACTACGCCACTATAAGCGTGGTGGATTATTCGGTAAGTTAGTGAGTGATCACTACCTTTTTTCAGGTTGGCAGAAAACTCGCAGTTTTCAAGAATTCGAATTACTCAATACACTGAGAGAGGCTGGGGTGAATGTTCCACGCCCGATTGCAGCGCGAGCAGTAAAGCGCACTTTTTGTTACCAGGCCGATTTACTCAGCGAAAAAATCCCGAACGCCCGCGATCTGGTGTCTATTTTACAAGAACGTCCATTACCGACTGAAATGTATGAGAAAATCGGCCTGGAAATTCGCAAAATGCATGATGCGCAAGTCAATCACACCGATCTCAATATCCATAACATCCTGATTGATGACCAAGAGAAGATATGGATTATTGATTTTGATAAGTGCTGCCAGCAACAAGGCGAGAGCTGGAAGAAAGGAAATTTAGATAGGTTGAAGCGATCGTTTGAGAAAGAACAAAAAAAGAGATCTATCAACACCTTAAAGATAAGTTTTGATCAACTATTACATGCGTATAGTGAGAGTAAAAGAAAATGAAATTATTTGTGATTAACTTGAAAGAGGCCAATGCTAGACGAGATCGGGTCCAGAAAAAACTGTCAGAAATAGATGTTGAATGTGAGTTTTTTGAAGCTGTAAATGGTTTTAGTGGATTACCACCTAAGTTGGCTATGAAGCCAAATGATGATTATCGAATCAAATATCGTGGTAGACCTTTGACTCCTGGGGAAAAGGGCGTATATGCGAGTCATTATTTACTCTGGGAAAAATGCGTTGAGTTAGATGAGCCCATAGTAATATTCGAAGATGATTTTTTACCAACACCATTTTTTTCGCTCGTTATTGATAAGCTTCCTGAGTTACATAAAAAATACGACTATTTACGTCTTGAGCCTCAGGATACAAACTTTAATTGTAAAATGATTGAAAATACTCATGATGGCTTTCAAGTTGTGATGTGGATGGATAATGCTGGAGGAGCTAGGGGATATAGCATTACACCGAAAGCGGCACGTAGATTTTTAGACGAAAGTGAGCAATGGTTATGTGCTGTCGATAATTTTATTGGCGAACCATATAAACATCACATATCTTCTATGGGATTATTGCCATATGCTATATACAATCCATCTGATATGGAAAGCCAAATTCAGAACAAAACAAAATTAGCCAAAGTTGCCTTAAAGAATAAAATTTTTAGAGAAATAGAAAGGCTTTCAAGGACCATCAGATTGGCATGGTGGAATGTTATGCATAAATCAATTAAAAGGTAATTATCTATGATAAGGGGACTCATATCTCGACTTCAAATTACCAGAGATAAAATAAGACGTCATCTTGGAATCATTCTTTTTGATTCATCAAAAGTATCTAAATTAGATTTAGAGAATGTTAATAGCATTCTATTTATCCGTAATGATGCAAAATTGGGTGATGCTATTGTTTCCTCCGGGGTACTCAAGAAACTTAAAAAGTACCGCCCAGAAATAAAAATTAAAGTGCTGACTACCTCTGCGATGGCCCCATTGTTTACAGAACACTTTGGTGTTGATCAAGTTGTGCATCTAAGTAAGCGACCGTCATACAGTGAAATGAAAGAAGTCTGTACGCAAGTTGGGTCGGTCGATGCAGTAGTCGCTTTTAATCTTGATATGAAAATGAAAGATATTTATTTGCTGAACAAGTTAAAGTCTAAAATAAATATTGGTCTAGATCCTGATTTAAAGCTGATTAATTTAAACATTTCTGATGATATCAGAAATATGCATTATGCTGATAAGTTTAACTATATTGCAACTCTATTGGGTATAACTGAATCAGCAGAGAATTATATAGTTCCTCTTGTTCCCTCTTCTATGGAAAAAGTACAACTTTTCTTGACTGAAAATAATATCAATGAATTTGTGCTTATTAATCCATTTGGTAGTGGCAACGAAAGGAAGTTGAGCAAGGACTCGATAAATAAAATCATTAGTGCAATCAAAGAATGGGATAAGTCATTGAGTGTGGTTCTATTGTCGGCTCCTGATACAAGAGATCTTTTAGACGCTATGTCCCTTACTACTACAAGTATTCGTCACTTTGATCAGAGTGATTCTATTTATGATGCCATTGCTATTGTCGAGAAAGCGAAGTTAGTGGTTTCTGTTGATACATCAATAGTTCACGTCGCATCTGGTTTTAATAAACCGCAGATTGCAATTTATAAACAAGATAAGGTTAATTTCAGCAACTGGCACCCTAACTCTGAACATGCAAATGTTATTATTGCTATTACAGATATCAATAATTTCGAAGAGGAACAGCTAAAGCAAGCACTAATCTAATTAAATTATTAGTTCAATGGCTGATATTGTGTTCGCTAGTGATCCACGGTTTTTATCAATTACGAGTCGAGTTGATTGTGATTTAGAATGAAGTACATTTTTATCATTGAATGCTTGAGATGTAGATTTTGAGATTGCTTTAGCTGTAGTGACAACCTCTAATCCCTCAGCTTTGATTAGTTGTTCTGTTATATCCGTAAAATTATAATAACTTGGCCCAATTAGTATTGGTTTACCTAATGCTGCTGGTTCTAAAACGTTATGCCCTCCAACTTTGTCTCCTAGCAAGCTTCCGCCCATAAAACAAATGTCAGCAGCTCCCATTAGTACTAGCATTTCTCCCATTGTATCACCTAGATACACCTGCACTTCTGGATCAAGTTCTGCCTCTGTTTCAGTTCGTCTCACACTAATAAATTGTGTTTTACACAACTCAAAAACAGCATTAAATCGCTCTGGGTGACGCGGGACAAGAATAAGCAATGCGTTAGGGTGCTCTTTAAGTACTTCAGCATGGGCTGCTAATACCTGTTCATCCTCACCTTGATGAGTGCTTGCCGCAATCCAAATTGGACGATTTCTCCCCAGATTAGATCTTAACTGCTGGCCTTTCTGTATGGTTGTTTGGTCTATATCGATATCAAACTTAATTGAGCCAGTGACGAAAATTTTTTCTTTTGCCACACCCAATCGAATAAAGCGCTGTGCATCGTCGGGATATTGACATAGTACTCGAGTTAAATTTTTAGCTAGCATGTTAAATATTGGCTGAACTTTTGCGTACCGCTGGCATGAACGCTCAGATAAACGAGCATTAATGATAGTGATAGGAATACCCGCTCTTGCAACAGTATGTAGCGTATTCGGCCAAAGCTCAGTTTCCATGATGAGTAGTTGGCTAGGCTTGATAGCATTTAAAAAACTACGAATGGCAAAAGAGAAGTCAAATGGCATATAGCGATGTTCGGCGATGCCTTGTAATTTAGCTGCTTGTTCTGCGCCAGTAGGCGTTGTGGTGGTAATAACAATCGGCTGATCAGGATATTGTGATTTTAGTTTTTTTATCAGTGGAGAAACGGAAAGTGTTTCTCCAACCGATACCGCATGGATCCAAATCGGTGATTTATTAGTTTCAAGTGGTGGCGTGAAACCAAAATGTTCTTTCCAGCGAGCACCAACGGATGGTTTACCATCTCGTTTTCTGTACAGGCTCCACATCAAAAATGGAGAAACAATAGTGAGTAGGAACGTATACAGCCAACGAATGAGCACAATGACCTCGTTTACTTCTTGATTAGATCTTCAGGTTTCTGGTGAGTCCATTTACCACGAGGCTTGTCTAAATATTGAAAATACTCATTGGTAAATGTGCCTTGGATACAAACATGACGGCGACGACGATATTGAATGGATTCATCTTTTAAAACATCATTGAATACCGCAGGCCCAGTTGTCCCGTAAACTCCTTTTTTAACATCATAGTTCTGGATGTTATACACAATCGTATCCATCACTTTCTGGAAATGAGGGTTTTGTGGCGCTGTCGCTAAAAAGTAATTAGTAATTTCAGTCCCATTTTTGATCTTGATATATAACGCGTCATGGATGCCTTTTAGTAGTCGACTAAGCGGCCAAACCAATGTGGCATCAATATCCATATAGACACCGCCTTGTTGGTATAAAGTTGTCACACGCCATAAATCGGCTTGAGCAGCACCATCGGTCAACTTCATATATGCATCATAAACTTCTTGTGATGCATTTTCGCGTAAATATTCTTCTCGTGCTTCGGTGCTGACATAGCGATAATCGTAGCTTAGTGACATTAGACGATTGAATAGATAATTCAAATAGATAGGTAGACTACTATGGTTTGAATAGTTGGTTTGCCAAATAACTTTAGGTACACCACTGCTATTTTTTGTTTGAATTTTGGCTGGAGAATATTCAGGAATAGTGAATCGTACTTTAGGGAAAACAAAGTGGAATGGGTATGAAAGCACTTTAAAAATATTACCAATCAACTTGATGGTGCGGTTTGCAACCATAATAGGGAAGTTATTCATACTGTCTCTTTATTTTGTTCTAATGCAGTAGCCATCTCTGCAATAATTTGTTGGTTACTAGGAATATCACCATTCGCATTCATGACAATGCGGTGATCACCTTCTAGTGGAGTGTATCTAAATGGTACGGTTGAGTAGAAAATACCAACGGTTGGTGTATGAGTTGACACCGCAATATTTCTCACTCCCGTATCAGGAGCTACCACTAAGCGTGCCTTGGCAATGTATTCGACTAGTTCATCTAATGATAGGCAAGACTGAATCGTGAAATTACGGTTAACTTCCAAATGACGAAGAAAATCACCTTTTTCAAAATCATTTTTGCCTTCTAGATAGACATGTTGATGGTTTGGAAAAGTTGTAATTGCGAGCTCAATGAAACTCTTCATTTGTTCTTGAGTCAGAATTTTTGATTGAGTTGATGCGCCATTAAAATAGAGAATGTTAGGTTTGCTTTGCTCTTTATCGTAGAGTTCCAGGTGACTTGGGTACCCAAAATCTAATGGTCTTTTTGGGTTATGTCCGAGCATTTTCAGCATATCGAGCATGCATTCAAGCTCTGGCTGAAAATCAGATCGAAATACCGCAATATTGTACAAGCTTCCACATAAATAAGGTTTGTATGGGAAACCAAATTTCAGCTTGGCTTTGCTGAGCAACGTCATCCAGTAAGAGCGGCTGGTACCTGCGACATCAAAGATGATGTCTTGCTCTTCTAATTGCGTAAATTGCTGGATCTTCTGCTTCCAGTTCAGTTCATGCTTGCGGTGTCGACCAATCATAAAAATGGTTTCATCAGCGAGATCTGAAGGTGTTCCATATTGATAGTTAGAGACACCCACTAGCGTGATTTTCGCGTTCGGAAAAAATTTTCTCGCTTCAATAAGAAAGGGTCGAACAATGACCTGATCACCTAATGCAGCGTGACGAAAAATTGCAATTTTTTTCACTTTCTCGGGTGAAAACTCATGAATTAAGTATTTTTTTGCTTGCTTGGATGCATAAGCACCGCGTTCAAACCAAAGATGTTGCAT
Organism: Vibrio sp. B1-2; assembly: GCF_963888445.1. Taxonomy (NCBI): domain Bacteria; kingdom Pseudomonadati; phylum Pseudomonadota; class Gammaproteobacteria; order Vibrionales; family Vibrionaceae; genus Vibrio; species Vibrio sp. B1-2. The sequence continues at coordinate 271,582 of NZ_CAWPJH010000041.1, read as the reverse complement.
CAAGTTTATCCAATAAATTTGTTTACGGCAGCCATTACCAAATCTGGTGATAGCTTGTTCAAACAGTCAAGGTGCTTAAGTGGACACTCGCGTTTAAAGCAAGGGCGGCATTCTATGTCAGTGTGTATAATTTCGACATTATCTGCCAATGGTGGTGTGTATTTTGGTGAGCTTGAGCCATATATTGCAACAATATTACACCCAACAGCGGCTGATACATGCATCAACCCAGAATCGTTGCAGACGACAGTATGGCAAGCTGCAAGCAAATCAACTACCTCAATTAAGGAAGTTTCACCGGCTAGATCAAAGCATGAATTTTGTAATTCCTTTGGAAGTGTATTGCGGATAGCGCTTGTTACCACTTTATCTTTGGCTGAACCGAATAACCAAATTTGCTGGCCTTTTTCAATCAAAGCTTTCGCAACTTCAGCATAGTATTTATCTGGCCATCTTTTAGCTGGGCCAAATTCTGCTCCTGGGCATAAACCGATAATCGGTTTTATGGTCGATAAGCCTAATCTTGACATTGCATACTGTTGAGCTTTGCTATCGATGAATAGAGAAGGGCGAGGGCAGGTTTCTAGCTGAACTTCACTAAGCATGCTTTCCTTAGAATAAGCAAGAGCAACATAACGTTCCACCATAAACTGAAAAACTTTGCGATTTGGGCGAAGATCATTGAGCAAACCATAACGAAATTCACCTTTCCAGCCCGTACGAGATGGAATGCCAGCAAACAGAGGAATTAAAGCTGACTTAGCCGAGTTAGGTAAAACGTATGCGTGCGTATAGCCATTGCGCTTTAATTCTTTAGCCAGTGCCCATCGACCTGCAAGGTTGAATGCGCCGTGCCCTATTGGCATTTCAATCGCACAGTTGATCTCTGGCATTCGTTCTAAAATCGGTTTACACCACGCAGGTGCGAGAACATCAATCGTCGCAACGGGGTAGTTTCGCTTCAATGTGGTATAGAAGCTTTGCGACATGACCATGTCGCCAACCCAAGAAGGGCCGATAATCAGAATCTTCATGTTCTGCTGCTCATCAGTTTGGCTGTTGAACGGCATTGTACTTTTCTATACGGATAAGAGCAAAGAAGGTTGCGAGCATAAAGCCATAGAATGCGCTGATTAAGTTAGCTTGTAATGGTGCTTCTGTTAAGCAAAAGAGCATAAACCCAGCGACAAATACCGCACCTGTGTAACCCCAGAGGCTATTGGTTTTTCTATAGTGTTGAGTAAAGACTACAAAAGGTACTGCAAGCATCATAATAGTGGCAACTATACCCAATATTCCATTACTCGCCAGCATTTCGAAATATTGGCTATGGGCATGGCCGCGATTAAGATCCCGCGTATATTCATTTACTTTACCTTCTGCATAAAGCTGCTTATTGAGAGTTTCCCGTTCATCATAAGGTAGACCAATGAATGGGCTTTGTTTAAATGCTTCTGTAGCAGCTTTCCACAAATAGAGTCGAGTACCAGTAGATGTTGCCGCTTTTACATCTCCGGAAATAATATGAGACACCTCATAAGCTGTATAATCTATTCGTTGTTTTACTGAATCGGAATTCCAATAAGTCCCTAATGATAGAGCGATAAAACCCACAATGAACGTTGATGTTAATTTTAGGTTTAATCTTTTCCAATTTAGTAGCGCACACAATATCAGAAGTAGCGGAATAGCAAATATGGCGCCACGAGTTAAAGTTAATACTGTTGAAATAATCGATGCTATAAATGCGATCAATAACAAGTGTTTATATTTAGACTTTATACTTAAGCACAGGGCGAGAAAAGCCAATGAACAGGCTAAATAACCAAAGTTGATACTAAAGAGAAAACCGTCGACACGGGGCATATGGAGTATAACGAACTGATAAAGAGCAAGAACCAGCGCACCAAAAGAACCAACTATGACGCCAATAGATAACCATTCATAGGCTTGTGCCGAGCGTAGGATGAAAGCTTTTCTGAACATTAAATAAATAGGAATACATAGCAATAGACGACTTCCGCCTTGAAAGTATCTAAGTGTGCCACCATCGACTATTGTGATTGGTAAATTGGCAAAAAAATAGGCACCAAGACAGCAAGTGATCAGTAAGTCATATTTATTAAAATCACAATGAGTTCTATTCTTAACTAGGTAGTGAATTGAGAATACAACGACAAAGGCGACAATGACAACACTAAAGTTATTTGTTGATAGCAGTAATGCTGGAACTAAGAATAATGATGACAGCGCAAATTTATCCACGTTAAGAAATTTGTTCATTCGTGATTCCATTTTTATTATTTCACCGATTTTCTGAATGTATAATTACCGCGTACCTTGCGCCATAGGCCAAATACATCGGTTTTAGGGAAGATAGCAATACGTCGTATTTGATATAAATCTTTATGCATTAATAATGGGCCGCTGTTAGTAGCAACCGCAAATTGATAGCCACATTGATGCACGATCTGTTTTGAGAGCGCATCATGATCGCCATAGGGGTATGCAAAAGAAACCAATTGTTCGCCTAGTAGCTCTTCGAGTTCAAGCTTATTGCGTGAGATCTCTTTACGCTGTTCAGATTCACTGAGTTTGCTGAGAAATGGGTGAGTCATTGTATGACCGCCAATTTCTACATGACCAGATTGGTGTAATTCCCTAATTTGGTGTTCGTGCATCAATGCAACTTCTTTTTCTGGGTTGCTCGGTACTTCAACATCCCAACGGTTAAAATCCTCCCCCGTTACTACATAGACAACTGCTTTAAAACCGTATTTTTGTAATAGCGGCAACATCAATTCGTAGTTATCTTGATACCCGTCATCAACCGTTAAGATGATATAGCGCTTGCCTGATTCAAGGCGGTGAATAAGCCCTTTATCCGCTAAATCTTTAAAGGTTAGCGTTTCAAACCCCATTTTTTTTAGCAGTTTGAAGTGCTTTTCAAGCATGTCTATATGCAGATAGGTTCCATGTACGCCTTTTTCACTCTCATCCTTAATAAAGCGATGATACATAATAATCGGCATCTCTTTACGCAGCTTTTCAACATAAACCGTTTGATAAATATCTTCTATTTGATCGACCACATTGGTTAAGCTGTAGCTGTTCTGAATTATCTCACTGACTTGTGGCGAGCAGTGTGGTGTTTTTAACCCTTGTTCTACATATTGACTAACTCTTGAAAAATCAATATCGAGATCTTTAGGCCCGATGTCACCGAAGTTGCTTGCCATGGCCGCAGCGATATTATCGTCATCGACAATACCAATTGCACTTGCCTCACCGATTGCCAGGGTAGGCCGTCCACACAGCAAAGATTCCATTGCCACTCTGCCAGCCCCAATGACTAAGTCTGATTGAGCAAGTATCGAGACGACATCTTGTGAATAACCAAGAAAGTGAACATCAGAAGTAAACTTATCAAAACGCGCTTCAATTTTAGAGCCAGATATGACCTGAATCTGGTATTTTGCTGAGTCTAAACACTCATCGAGCAACCGATAACAAAGATCCCCTTTGGGGCCAGTTAACCTACCAATAACACTGACAACAGGTTTGCTATTTTGAGGAGCATTTTGCCAAGCGAATTCTTGCGTTTCAATGCCGTTTCGGCTTACGAGGAGCGAACTTTGTGGGACATTTAATTCAGTCATGAGTTGTTGTTCAATAGCCTCACAAACCGGCAGCGCTTTGTCACCCATGGCGTGAAATTTTTTACGAGAGGCGTGTACAGGCTGGCGACCATGTACTGTGGTGACCATAGGCGTATTTGTTAATTTGCAAGCAATGTGACAACTCCAGCTTGAGGCACGAGAGTGAGCATGCACTAGCTGGATATGGTGTTTCTTAATCAGATAAATAAGATAACCCACATGCCAAAAGCGGCGAGGAATACTGCGTTTATTAAAACGGAGTTTATAAAATAGCCCTTGGTGAGGTTTTGTTAGCGTATCGGAAACATAAAATACCTTATGCCCACGCTTTGTCAGTTCATCGCCAGCAGTTGTGGCGTAAACCTCCGCCCCAGTGACCTCAAGTTGAGATAAGGCCATTAATATATTCATTAATACTCCACGAGTTAGCAGCCAATGCTTTTTATATGTCTAAGAAACATGATCAATTTTTCATTCTTCCCCTTCCAATGGTTACTCCATATTAGTCTTCCAGTAAGAGGAGAGCAGCCTTTTAGGGAGATATATTTACTAGTTCCTCCCCCTTTTAGGGGGAGGTTAGGAGGGGGTGATTACAGCCATCACTACTTATTAATCAACGCCATATACTCAGCCACACCTTCAGCCACAGTCTTAAATTGATGCTGGCAACCTGCGGCGCGCAATTTCGTTAAATCGGCCTCGGTGAACTCTTGGTAAGCACCTTTCAAGTGATCTGGGAATGGAATGGTTTCAACCTCACCTTTACCATGGTACTTGATAACGGCTTTAGCTACTTCTTGGAAAGATTCTGCGTTGCCAGTACCCAAGTTATAAATACCAGATACACCGTTGTTCATAAACCATAAATTCACAGCCGCAACGTCACCTACATAAACGAAATCACGCTGGAAGGTTTCACTACCTGCAAACAGTTTCGGGTTTTCACCCGCATTCATTTGATTATTTAAATGAAAAGCAACAGAAGCCATTGAACCTTTGTGTTGTTCACGCGGGCCATAGACATTGAAATAACGAAAACCGGTAATTTGGGAAAGGGTCTCACCGTGTGCTTGTGCTTCTTGCCAAATGCGGCGCACATAGTTATCAAATTGCTGCTTGGAATAGCCGTATACATTCAGCGCACCTTCATACTCTTTTTCTTCGATGAAGGTATCAGTATCGCCATAGGTTGCGGCTGATGAAGCATACAAAAATGGAATGTCGCGCTCTAAGCAGTAGTGCAGTAGCTCTTTAGAATATTCATAGTTATTAAGCATCACATACTTGCCGTCCCACTCAGTTGTTGCAGAGCAAGCGCCTTCATGGAATACGGCTTCGATAGGACCAAAATCCTCACTAGACATGATCTGCACCAAGAAATCGTCTCGGTCCATGTAATCGGCAATGTCCAGATCAACTAGGTTTTTGAATTTACGCCCATTTTTTAAGTTATCGACAACAAGAATATCAGTAATGCCTTGTTCATTTAGCGCTTTGATAATGTTGCTGCCAATCATGCCAGCGCCGCCAGTTACGATGATCATAGATTTGTCCTGAATAAATGTTAGCTGCATGAAAGTATAACATTTCAAGAAGTATTAGGAAGAGTGGCATAGATGATGTACCAACTGGTTGCAGGGTGAGCAATTGCTGTTGTTGATATGTCGGTTGCATCACAGTTATTCCGTGCAGTTAAAAAATGGAGTCTAGATTGGATAAAATAACGGGCTGTAAAAATGACTTCATTCTGAGTGGTTTAACAACTCGCTATCTGACTATCGCCACTTTGGTATGATTAAGGTACAATTTCGCCAATTAATGCAGTGACTAACTGCTACACAAGATGAAGTGTTATTGTATTGGGGCCATACCCAAGGGCGGTAGCGTGCCTAAATGTCAGAAAAAAGGGAAATTTGTGAATAACCATTACCAGTCATCCAACCCAAATCCTCTACATCCGCAAATTCCAAGTTTTTACGAACAGAATGATGAAATCGATCTCAAAGAGCTTTTTATTGCTCTTTGGCGAGGGAAATTGATCATTATTTTTACTACCTTGGTGTTTACGATGGGCGCTATTACTTACGCGTTAACGGCGCAAGAGTGGTGGAGCAGTAGCGCGATGATTGCAGTGCCGCAAGTTCAAGATTTCACGGAATACCAGTCTCAAGTTAAGCAGTACCAACCAGTTTTTGACGTTTACCAAGAAGACGGTACGATGTTGGTGAATAACTATTTAGATGATTTGGTTATGCCACAACAGCTATTTCAGTCATTCATTATGGCTTTTGAGTCGAATAAAAATAAACGTAATTTTTTAGACAGCAATGCGTTTTTTCAAGATTTCAAGAATAAGTTGGATGCTGATGCTGATGCTGATGCTGATGAAGCTACACGTCGTTTGTATAATGCATGGTTTAGTAAACTAACTGCGTCACAAGCTGATCAAAGCAATAAAAATATTATTGAGCTAAAGGTTCAAGCAACAACAAAGCTTGATAGTTATAATATGTTGCAAAACTATATTACTTATATTAGTGATATCGTGCGTCGTGATGCTTTGCAAAACTTAAATGCAGTTATTACAAGTAAAATAAATGAGTTGCTGCAACAAAAAACAGCGCTTTCTTTACAAGCGAAACAAAACCTTGAAGTTGAAATTCAACGAGCTGAGTACGCACTGCAAATAGCGAAAGCAGCAAAGGTTGACACACCTGTACAAAACTTAGGCGAAAAAGAAATTTTTTCAATCAACCTAGGAAGTGCTGCTATTGAAGCCAAAATAAATGCGTTAAAAACCATATCAAACTTGAGTGTTATTGAACCGCGTTTACAGCAGATAGACTCAAAACTAACGCTGATTAATAATACAAAAATAAACCCTGATATAGAGTTTGCTACCTTTCAATATTTAGATGATGTCCAAATACCACTGAATAGAGATAAACCTAAACGAGCACTAATTGCCGTGTTATGGGCGTTGTTAGGTGGAATGTTAGGTGTAGCCATTGTGTTGGTTAGGTTTACGTTTAGGAAAGAGTCCAAATAAAAGATTTTTTAAATATCTATTGGGGCTAAGCGATAGCGTAAATTCCACTGTATCAAAATGAATAAAATGTGTTTCAGTTCTGCTCTTTAGACAGAGATGTAAAGATAAATAAATTCACTTCAGTTAGAATAAATCTCGTCAGAAATTATGTCATGCTACCAATAAATACTTTTAAAACAATAATTGAAAACACTCCGTTAGTCTCTATTGATCTGGTTGTATATAATCAAAAAAATGAAGCACTTTTAGGTAAACGCAATAACCGACCTGCACAAGGTTACTGGTTTGTCCCAGGTGGCCGCATTCTAAAAGACGAATCGATAGCAGTTGCTTTTAGACGTTTAACGTTAAATGAACTTGGAGCAGAATTTTCAATATCAGACGCGCAATTAATCGGTCCTTTTGAGCATTTTTATACCGACAACGTCACCGATGAAGAGTTTAGCACACATTATGTGGCATTGGGTTATCGCTTGTTGATTGATGATGCGCTATTAGCATTACCAAAGGAACAACATGATGATTATAACTGGTTTACCGTTGAGCAAGTACTTGAACATCCACAAGTACATAAACATGCGCGCTGGTATTTTGAACCTCAGGGCAAAAAGACACTAATCAGCTAGATAATATTAGCGACACGCTTTTAAAATAAGGTTAGGAATTTAATATGATTTTACCCGTTATAATGGCAGGTGGTACAGGTAGTCGATTATGGCCACTTTCCCGAGAACTTTATCCTAAGCAGTTTTTAACGGTAACGAGTGAGCAATCAATGCTACAACAAACTGTTGCACGTTTATCAGGTATTGAGCATGCAGCACCGGTTTTAATTTGTAATGAAGAGCACCGTTTTATTGCTGCAGAGCAAATGCGTTTGGGCGGGTTTGAGCATGGAGGTATCATTCTGGAACCTGTGGGTAGAAATACAGCACCTGCAATAGCACTTGCAGCGCTTCAAGCTGTTAATAGTGTCGGAGAGGGTTCAGATCCAATTTTGTTAGTACTTGCCGCCGATCATATCATCGATAATACACAAGCATTTGAAGAATCAGTACAAAATGCATTGCCATTTGCAAACAATGGACAATTGGTAACCTTTGGTATTGTACCAACTGCACCTGAAACAGGTTATGGGTATATTAAGTCAGGTACTCAAAGAGGAGATGCCTTCTCTGTTAATGAGTTTGTAGAAAAACCAGATTTAGAAACAGCTAAATCTTACCTAACACAAGGCAACTATTACTGGAATAGTGGTATGTTCCTGTTTAAAGCAAGTCGCTACCTTGAAGAGCTAGAAAAGTTCGCACCAGATATGTTAGATGTATGCAAGCGCGCGATTGCCTCTCCAGCAAAAGATCAAGAGTTTGTACGTGTAGACAAAGCTATTTTTGAAATTTGCCCCAACGATTCTATTGACTATGCGGTAATGGAAAAAAGCAAAGATGTGGTTGTTGTACCCATGGATGCAGGTTGGAGTGATGTTGGTTCATTCTCTGCATTGTGGGATGTGTCAGAAAAAGATGAAAACCAAAATGCGATAAAAGGTGACGTCATCACTGTTGACTCAACCAATAATTACATTTATGCAGAAAACAAATTAGTATCAACGGTCGGTGTTGATAACTTAATTATTATTGAGACTAAAGATGCAATCTTAGTGGCGCATAAAGATAAAGTGCAAGATGTTAAAAGTGTTGTTAATCAATTAAAAGTATCAGAACGAAGCGAAGCTAAATTACATCGTGAAGTTTATCGCCCATGGGGCAAATACGATTCTATTGATATGGGTAAACGAGATCGGGTAAAACGTATTACGGTGAAACCAGGCGAAAAACTCTCTATTCAAAAGCATCACCACAGATCAGAACATTGGATCGTGGTTTCTGGTACTGCAAGTGTACTCAATGGTGGCAAGACCATTTTAGTAACGGAAAATGAGTCGACCTATATACCGCTTGGTACTATTCACGCATTAGAGAATCCAGGAAAAATTCCATTAGAGATGATCGAAATTCAAACTGGTAGTTATCTGGGTGAAGACGATATTGTTCGGTTTGAAGATCGTTACGGAAGAGTTTAAGGATTAGCATGCAAAATACGCCCCAAAATATCATAAGTGCGACTGTCATATCAGAAAGCGGTATTACTTTTGGCACAAGCGGTGCACGTGGTTTAGCCACTCAATTCACACCAAATGTTTGCGCAGCTTTTACTGTCGCTTTTATCGCGAGTATGAAAAGCAATTTCAATTTTGAAAGTGTCGCTATTGCGATTGACAACCGTCCAAGCAGTAATGCAATGGCAAAAGCGTGTGTAGTTGCATTACAACAACTGGGTATCAAAGCCGTTTATTACGGTGTCGTTCCAACGCCTGCATTAGCATATATTGCTCAAAAAGATAACGTGCCAGCAATTATGGTCACGGGTAGCCATATTCCCTTTGATCGCAATGGGCTTAAGTTTTACCGACCAGATGGTGAAATTAGCAAAGCAGATGAGCTGGTGATCATTACTGAGCAAGTCGAATTTACACCTCTAAATGAACTACCAAATGAACTACCAGAACTTATCACTAGCAATCGTGCCTCAGAAGAATACATCAACCGTTACACATCACTTTTTGATACACCTTGGCTTGCGGGTAAGCGAATTGGTATTTATGAGCATTCCAGTGCTGGGCGTGATCTCTACTACCGTATCTTTGAAACACTCGGAGCTGAGGTGATTGCGCTGGAGCGTAGTAACGAGTTTGTACCTATCGACACCGAGGCAGTTTCAGAAGAAGATAAAACTAAAGCAATAAAATGGTCCTCTGAATATAATTTAGATTTAGTGTTTTCGACAGATGGTGATGGTGACCGCCCATTAGTTTCCGATGAAAATGGAAATTGGTTACGTGGAGATATTCTTGGATTACTATGTGCAGAAGCGTTAAATATAGAAGCATTAGCAGTACCTATCAGCACTAATACCGCAGTAGAGTTAAGTCATAAATTCAAGCATGTTGAAAGAACTAAAATTGGTTCACCTTATGTCATCGCAGAATTCGTTACTTTAGCTAAAAAATATAGTTCAGTAGCTGGCTTTGAGGCAAATGGTGGTTTCTTGCTAGGTAGCGATGTGCAGTTGAATGGTCAGTCGTTAAAAAGACTACCGACCCGTGATGCTATTCTTCCTGCAATTATGTTATTGGTTGCCGTAGGTGATGGAGCTATTTCAACATTAGTGAGCACTTTGCCACAGCGCTTTACGCATAGTGATCGCATCCAAAATTTTGCAACAGAAAAAAGCCAAGCAATTATTGCTCAAGCAAAAATAGCTCCCGCATCATTGTTAGCAAAATTAGGCTTTGAAAATATAGAAATAAAAAATGTTGATGAAACAGATGGGATGAGAATTACACTCTCAGGCGATTCAATTATACATTTACGCCCATCAGGAAATGCACCTGAATTACGTTGCTATGCAGAAGCTTATAATTATATTCAGGCTAATGAATTTGTTGTGAAAATACTCCAAAATATACAAAGAATTTAATCATCAAATCACACTAATTAAATGAGCTAAAATCTTCAATATTTAGCTTCTAAAAATTGGATAAATTAGTTAACAGATATCTTTTATATAAATAATTTTATTGGGGGAGCTTATGTCAAAGAAAAAAGTTGCATTAATAACAGGTGTTACAGGGCAAGATGGGTCATATTTGGCTGAGTTTTTATTGAATAAAGGTTATGAAGTCCACGGCATTAAACGCCGTGCATCATCGTTAAATACTGAGCGTGTTGACCACATTTATCAAGATAATCATGAGCAAAATCAGAAGTTTTTCCTGCATTATGGTGATTTAACCGATTCATCTAACTTAACGCGTATTATTAAAGATGTTCAACCTGATGAAGTATATAATTTAGGTGCGCAGTCTCATGTTGCGGTTTCATTTGAATGCCCTGAATATACGGCAGATGTTGATGCAATAGGAACGTTGCGTTTATTAGAAGCCATTCGCTTTTTGGGCTTAGAAAAGAGAACAAAATTCTACCAAGCTTCTACTTCTGAACTATATGGTGAAGTGCAAGAAATACCTCAAAAAGAAACAACACCTTTTCATCCACGCTCACCATATGCTGTAGCTAAAATGTATGCGTATTGGATAGTGGTAAATTATCGTGAGTCATATGGCATGTATGCTTGTAATGGAATTTTGTTTAACCATGAATCCCCCCGTCGCGGTGAAACTTTTGTGACGCGTAAAATTACCCGTGCTATTGCCAATATTTCTCAGGGTTTAGAGTCTTGTTTATACCTTGGTAATATGGATGCTTTACGCGACTGGGGGCATGCAAAAGATTACGTACGTATGCAGTGGATGATGTTACAACAAGAAACAGCGGATGATTTTGTTATCGCAACGGGTAAGCAAATCAGCGTGCGTGAGTTTGTAACGTTATCAGCTAGAGAAGTTGGCATTGAGCTTGAATTTAGTGGTGAAGGTGTTGATGAGATTGCGACTGTAAAAGCTATAACCGGTGATAATGCCCCTGCGCTCAAAGTTGGCGATGTGATTGTTAAAGTTGATCCCCGCTACTTCCGTCCTGCTGAAGTTGAAACTCTACTTGGTGACCCGTCAAAAGCAAAAGAAAAATTAGGATGGGTTCCTCAGATCACTGTTGAAGAAATGTGCTCTGAAATGGTCTCAAGTGATTTAGATGTGGCTAAACAGCATGCAATATTAAAAGAGCATGGTTATAGTAAATCAGTAGCAGTTGAGTAGAGAAATGAAGATATTATTAACTGGCTCAAGTGGTATGGTTGGTAAAAACATACTAGCTATTGCGCCTAATCACCCACATGACTTCTTAACACCTAACAGTAGTGAATTAAACTTACTGGATGTAATGTCTGTACGTCAGTATGTTGAATTTCATCAACCAGATATGATAATTCATGCAGCTGGTATTGTTGGTGGTATTCAGGCGAATATGGCAAAACCTGTTAAGTTTCTGGTAGAGAATATGCAGATGGGATTAAATATTCTTACTGCTGCTAATGATGCCGGGGTGACTAAGTTTTTGAATTTGAGTAGCTCCTGTATGTATCCACGTGATGCGCTTAATCCTTTGCCTGAAGATTTAATTCTTAAAGGAGAGCTTGAACCAACTAATGAAGGGTATGCTCTTGCTAAGGTGACAAGCACGCGTTTGTGTGAATATATCTGCCAAGAAAATCCTGAACGTTTATATAAAACAATTATTCCATGCAATTTGTATGGGCGCTTCGATAAGTTTGATCCCAACTATTCACATATGATTCCTGCTGTAATTCGTAAAATCGATGAAGCGAAAAAGAACCAACAACCTGAAATCGATATTTGGGGTGATGGGAAGGCGCGTCGTGAATTTATGTATGCTGAAGATTTGGCTGAATTTATTTTCTATGCGCTAGATAAATTTGCAGAAATGCCACAAAACCTTAATGTAGGTTTAGGCACAGACTATACCATTAACGAATACTACCAAGCGGTAGCGGATGTGGTTGGTTATACGGGCGTGTTTAAACATGACTTAAGCAAGCCTGTTGGTATGAGACAAAAACTAATTGATGATGCGAAACTAAAAGAGTTTGGTTGGGGTTATAAAACTAGCTTAAAAGTTGGAATTGAAAAGACCTATGCATATTATATAAATGAGTATTTAAGTGAGTATTGTAATGACTAATTATTCTTTAGCGAGCAGCACCTGGGATGATAAAGAGTATTCTGCGATTCAACGAGTGATTGACTCGGACATGTTTACTATGGGCAAAGAAGTTGCTCAGTATGAAAAAGACTTTGCTAAATTCTTTGGATCAAAATACGCGTTAATGGTTAGCTCTGGTTCAACTGCAAATTTACTAATGATAGCTTCGCTGTTTTTCACTAAAAATGAGTCGTTAAAGCTGAAGCGTGGTGATGAGATTATCGTTCCAGCTGTGTCATGGTCTACGACTTATTTCCCACTTCAGCAATATGGTTTGAAAGTAAAGTTCGTTGATATTGACTTAAATACGTTAAATATGGATTTAGATAAATTAGAGGCGGCTATCACTGAAAACACACGCGCTATTTTATCTGTTAATTTATTAGGTAACCCTAATGATTTCAATCGGATGAAAGAGATTGTCACAGGGCGAGATATCTTTATTCTAGAAGATAATTGCGAATCAATGGGAGCAACCATTGATGGTAAACAAGCAGGTACTTTTGGTGTAATGGGTACATATAGTTCATTTTTCTCTCATCATATTGCAACGATGGAAGGCGGTTGTGTTGTTACTGATGATGAAGAACTGTACCACATTTTATTATGTATTCGTGCACATGGTTGGACTCGTAATTTACCTAAGTTTAATAAAGTAACGGGTGAAAAGAGTGATGATCATTTTGAAGAATCATTCAAGTTTGTATTACCTGGTTACAATGTTCGTCCATTAGAGATGAGTGGAGCATTAGGTATTGAGCAACTTAAGAAATTACCTAAATTTATTAAAACTCGCCGTGAAAACGCTAAATTATTTCAAAATTTATTTGAAAATCACCCTTACCTGCAAATACAAAAAGAAACAGGAAAAAGCAGCTGGTTTGGTTTTTCTTTAATAATTAAACCTAATGCGCCATATTCAAGAAAAGAATTAGTTAAGTTGCTAACAGCGAATGGTATTGAGTGTCGCCCGATAGTTACTGGTAATTTCTTGAAAAACAAAGAAGTACTTGAGTATTTTGATTATGAAGTGTCAGGCAGTTTAGAATCTGCTGAATATCTTGATGAGCATGGTTTGTTTGTTGGTAATCAACAGAATGAAATTGAGAAAGAAATAAAGCTTCTGTCAAATATACTCTGTCAATAAATTTTTAGTAATGTAACTAAACTTAGAAGTAATTAATCCTTATTATCTAATTATATAAGAGAGAAAATGAAAATTTTAGTCACTGGTGGTGCAGGTTTTATCGGTTCAGCGGTTATTCGTCATATAATCAAGAATTCACAAGATTATGTTGTTAATGTTGATTGCTTGACTTACGCTGGTAATCTAGAGTCATTGAGCGATATTGAAGAGAGTTCAAACTATACTTTTAAGGAAGTTAATATTTGTGATGCTGCTGAATTGCAGCGTATCTTTAATGAATATAAACCTGACACAGTGATGCATCTAGCTGCTGAATCTCATGTTGATCGCTCAATTGATGGGCCTGGCGCATTCATTGACACTAACATCATTGGTACTTATACATTATTAGAAGCAACCCGTGCTTATTGGAATGTGTTGCCTGAAGATAAAAAATCGGCTTTCAGATTCCATCATATTTCAACCGACGAGGTGTATGGTGATTTAGAAGGTACAGATGATTTATTCACTGAAACTACACCGTATGGACCGTCTTCCCCATACTCGGCATCAAAAGCGTCTTCTGATCACTTAGTTCGCGCTTGGTTACGTACTTATGGTTTGCCAACGGTTGTAACGAACTGCTCAAATAATTATGGACCTTATCATTTCCCGGAAAAGTTGGTCCCGTTAATGATTTTGAATGCCTTAGAGGGTAAACCTTTACCTGTTTATGGTAACGGTATGCAAATTCGTGATTGGTTGTTTGTAGAAGATCATGCTCGTGCACTATACAAAGTGGTTACAGAGGGTAAAGTAGGAGAAACCTACAATATAGGTGGTCATAATGAAAAAGCCAATATTGATGTAGTAAAGACAATTTGTTTATTGCTTGAAGAATTAGTGCCAAATAAACCTGAAGGTGTTAATCAGTATCTTGATTTAATTACCTACGTAACTGATCGCCCTGGTCATGATGTACGTTATGCCATTGATGCTTCAAAAATTGAGCGTGAATTAGGATGGAAACCAGAAGAAACATTCGAATCTGGTATTCGTAAAACGGTTGAATGGTATTTAAATAATAAACAATGGTGGTCACGCGTTTTGGATGGCTCTTATGCCGGTGAGCGTTTAGAGGGGGCTTTAGGGCCTGTTGTGACTGAAAAGGAAATTAAGTAATGAAAGGTATTATTTTAGCTGGTGGTTCAGGGACTCGCCTTTACCCCATTACAATGGGCGTCTCAAAACAGTTACTTCCCGTTTATGACAAACCAATGATTTATTACCCACTGTCTGTTCTAATGTTAGCTGGTATTCGTGAAATACTGATTATTACAACACCGGAAGATCAAGAAAGTTTTAAACGATTATTAGGTGATGGCTGTCAATTCGGCATTTCATTGGAGTATGCAGCACAGCCTAGACCTGAAGGCTTAGCTCAAGCGTTTATTATTGGTGAAGATTTTATTGGTGATGACAGTGTTTGTTTGGTTCTTGGTGATAACATTTTTTGGGGGCAAGGATTTACACCGAAACTACTAGCAGCAGCACAAAAAAAGTCTGGAGCGACAGTTTTTGGCTATGAAGTTCAAGATCCTGAGCGTTTTGGTGTTGTTGCATTTGATGAAAATCATAAAGCCATTTCTATTGAAGAAAAACCAGTAGAACCTAAATCAAATTTCGCGGTTACTGGTTTGTATTTTTATGATAATAGCGTCATAGATATTGCAAAAATGGTTAAACCATCAGAGCGTGGTGAATTAGAAATAACCTCGATAAACCAAGCGTATTTAGAACAAGATGATCTAAATGTTGAATTACTTGGTCGTGGGTTTGCATGGTTAGATACAGGAACTCATGAGAGTTTATTGGAAGCAGCCAGCTTTGTAGAGACTATTGAAAAGCGTCAAGGCTTCAAAATCGCTTGTTTAGAGGAAATCGCTTACCGTCAAGGTTGGATGACGAAAGAACAAGTGCAGAATACTGCCTCTTTGTTTAAGAAAAACAGTTATGGTCAATATCTATCTAAGTTAATTAAAGAGTAAATATCATGAGTTTAATTAATTTAATTGAATTTAAGTCTTTAGGGGACGATAGAGGTGGCTTAGTTTCTCTTGAAGGAAATAATAATATTCCTTTTAATATAAAGCGTGTTTATTACATCTTTAATACTAAAGATGGTGTTTCTCGTGGTTTTCATGCGCATAAAGATTTACAGCAAGTTGCTATTTGCATAAAAGGAAGCTGCCGCTTTCTTTTAGATGATGGGCAACAAAAAGAAACCGTTCTTTTAGATAGAGCCAATGTTGGTTTGTATATAGATAGTATGAAGTGGCGAGAAATGCATGATTTTAGCGAAGAGTGTGTTTTGATGGTTTTGGCTAGTCATCATTATGATGAAGCAGATTATATTCGTGATTATAATGAATTCTTACAAGAAATAAGGAAGGAAAATGCCTAAAAATAAAAAGTTGGTTATTGTAGGCGCAGGAGAATTTGCTCTTATTGCGTATGAATATTTTACTTATGATTCAGATTATGAAGTGGCTGCATTTTCAGTACATGAAGAATATATGAAAGAGAAGGAAATATGCTCGGTTCCTGTTGTGCCATTTGAAAATATTGAGCTGGAATACCCTCCATCTGAATATGAAGCATTTATCGCAATTCCAGCTTCTAAACTAAATAAAGTTCGTACTCAGTTATTTTATGAAGCTAAGAGTAAAGGTTACAAACTTGCAACTTATATTAGTTCTCATGCATTCGTATGGAGAAATGTAAAGCTTGGAGAAAATTGTTTTATTTTTGAAAATAATACAGTACAGCCATTTGTTGAAATTGGGGATAATGTTATTTTATGGAGTGGTAACCATATTGGCCACCAAACTAAAATACAAAACAACGTATTTGTTTCATCACATGTTGTAATTTCAGGTTATTGCAATATTGGAGAAAGCTGCTTTCTAGGTGTTAACTCGACATTTAATGATAGAACATCAATCGGTAAGGATTGTATCTTAGCTTCAGGTAGTCTTGTAAATAAGAACTTAGAAGGTGAAGGGGTAATATTTTATGGTAATCCAGCAAAAATATTACCGAAAAAATCGGCTTACTCAGTACAATTGTAATTGAATTATGAAATGGAAAAAAATTGGTCTCATTTTTGATGGAAAAAGCAATTTAGACTGGCATGCAGATAGTGCCTTGACTCCAACCCCATTTAAGATAAATGATGAAGTTGTCAGAGTTTATGCTGGTTTTCGTGATTCTCAAGGTATTTCAAGAGTTGGCTATGTCGATTTATCAATAAATGATCCTGCAAAGATACTTAAGGTGTCAGATAAACCTTGTTTGGATGTGGGCGAAAATGGTTGTTTTGATGATAATGGTGTGATTTTAGGTGATGTTGTTCGACATGGGTCTGAAATTCGAATGTATTATGTAGGCTTTCAGCTCGTTAAAAAGGTTAAGTTTTTAGCTTATTCAGGATTAGCTATTAGCTATGATGATGGAGAAACTTTCAAAAGGGTAAAGCAAACCCCAATTCTTGACAGAAGCGATGATGGCTTAACAATTAATGCTATACATACGGCACTTTATGAAAATGGAGTGTGGAGATTTTGGTATGCTGCCGGTTCTGGTTGGGAAAGTATCAATGGTGTTGATTATCCGCAGTACCATATTAAATACACCGAATCTAAAGATGGCATTAATTTTTCATCTGATAGGCTAAACGTTTTGTGCGTGGATAATGAAGGTGTGGAGTACCGTATTGGTAGGCCATCAGTTTATAAACTGGAATCTGGTTATCTTATGTTTTATACGAAAGGCAGCATTAGTGGTGAAGATTATTATCCAGGAGTGGCGTTTTCTCACGATGGTGTTAATTGGCAGCGAAAAGATCAAGAATTTGGACTTGAGCTTTCAAATAACGGCTTTGACTCAAAACACTTATGCTACCCAAGGCTTATCGATTTAGGAAGCAAAGTACTTTGTTTCTACAATGGGAACAATATGGGTAAGCAAGGATTCGGATTAGCGGAGTTAGAGTCATGGTAAGCTGTAAAAGGTATAACTCGGAAGATTTAGCTTCTTGGAACGGCTTTGTCAAAACTAGTAAAATGAACGCTTTTTTCTTTTTAAGAAGCTTTATGGATTATCATTCAGATAAATTTGAAGACCATTCGATTTTGTTTTATGACGAAGGACAATTGATAGCCCTCTTACCTGCGAACCAAAATCAAGATCAGTTAGTTAGCCATGGAGGGTTAACTTTTGGTGGACTTATTCTATGCAGAAAGCTTCGATCTAATAAAGTTACTCAGATACTGACCAGCCTGAAGGCATACTTATTAAGCTGTAACATTAGTAATGTTATATACAAAGCTCCACCGCATTTCATGCATGATTTACCTTCAGAGGAGGACGTGTATTTTTTATTTAATGAGGGAGCTCGATTATTTCGTAGGGATCTTACTAGTATCATATACAATGGGCGTAAACTAAAGTTATCTAAAGGCCGTAAAGCGTTAATCAGTAAAGCACGTGGAAACGGTATAGTTATTACAGAATCAGAAGACATAGCGGTTTTTCATAAACTTCTGAGTAGTGCACTAGAGAAGCATGGTGTTAAACCAGTTCACTCAATTGAAGAATTGGAGCTGTTAAAAAATAGGCACCCTACAAATATAAAATTGTATATTGCTGAAGATAATGGCGAGATATTAGCGGGAGCGTTGATGTTTAATTTTCAATCGGTAGAGCACACTCAATATCTTGCAACTTCAGATAAAGGTAAGAGTGTAGGTGCTCTTGACTTACTGATCGGTACGTTGATAGAGCGTTTCCATAATGGAGACAATCGAATATTTAGTTTCGGTATTTCTACTGAGAATAATGGAAAATACTTGAATGAAGGTTTGTTATCTCAGAAGGAAGGATTTGGCGCAAGAAGTGCTGTAATTGATTTTTATGAGTGGAATTTGAATGATTAATTTTTTAGAACTCAAGTTGGTAAATGCACAATACAGAGATGAGTTAAAAGAGGCTTGTTCACGAGTCATTGATTCTGGCTGGTACATTATGGGTAATGAACTAAAGGCCTTTGAGCAAGAATTTGCTGAGTATTGTGGTTCAAAATATTGCATTGGTGTAGCTAATGGTTTGGATGCTTTAATATTAACACTGAGAGCATGGAAAGAGCTTGGTAAACTAAGCGATGGTGATGAAGTTATCGTCCCTTCAAATACTTACATTGCATCTATCTTAGCGATTTCAGAAAACAACTTAACGCCAGTGCTTGTTGAGCCAGATATAAATACCTTTAACCTAACGGCTGGCGGAATTGAATCCGCTATAACAGAAAAAACGAAAGTTATTTTGCCAGTGCATTTGTATGGTCAAATATCACCAATGAAAGAAATCATGCAATTGGCTAAAAAGCATGACTTATTGGTATTAGAAGACTGTGCTCAATCGCATGGCGCTATGATTGATGGAAAAAAAGCAGGTACTTGGGGCGATGCGGGAGCATTCAGTTTCTATCCAGGAAAAAATCTAGGTGCATTAGGTGACGCAGGTGCTGTTACGACTGATAATGAAGAATTATTAGAAGTTCTTAGTGCTTTACGTAACTACGGTTCACACGAGAAATACAAGAATAAATATAAAGGTATGAACAGTCGTTTAGATGAAATCCAAGCGGCATTACTTAATGTTAAACTAAAATATTTGAATCTAGAAACTGAGCGCAAAAAGGAGATTGCGAATAAATATATAGATGGAATAAATAATATGGATATTATATTGCCATCATGGAACGATGATCGAAATCATGTATTTCATCAGTTTGTAATAAGAGTTTTGGAAAGAGAGCATTTTGTAAAATACATGGAAAAATCAGGTATTGAGACTATGGTGCATTATCCGATTCCTCCTCACAAGCAAGTCGCTTATTCTGAGTATTCTTTATATAATCTCCCTGTTGCTGAAATTATTTCCCAGAGTATCGTAAGCCTACCTATATCCTCGGCACTGTCAGATGAAGATATTGATCATGTGATTAAGACCATAAATACTTATAATGTTGATGTTGTATGATTATAATCAAACCAGTAGGGGGGTTAGCTAGTCAGTTACATAAATATGCAATAGGCTATACCCTAGCAAAAAAACATAATACAAAACTGAAGCTAGACTTATCCTGGTTCGAAGACACTCCTAAATCAGATACAAACTGGGAGTTCGCTTTAAACAAGTTCCTTTTGGAGTATGAAATAGCTAGCGAAAGTGAAATAGCTTCACTAAAACCAAGTAAACTACTTTTAAAAGTGAAGAATGTCCTATCGCGATTCTTTGGGATTAACATTGATATTAAAGGCTATGTTAATAATAGTTTTATCGGATTAAATGAATTCATGAATATTCCTGATAATGTATACTTAGAAGGAGAGTGGGTTGGTTACAAGTATTTTTGTGAGTTAAAAAACGAGCTATCAGAACTTATCATCCGCAAAGATATAGCCTCATTAATTTTGGATAAATACAAAATAGATAGGAATGTTGAAAATGTATCTTTACACATCCGTAGGGGCGACTTTATATCTAATCCATCAGCCTCTAAATTCCATAAAACATGTAGTTTAGAATATTATTATGAAGCTATAGATAAGTTGGAAAGCATTGCGGGTGATAAATTGAAATATTTTGTTTTTTCTGATGATATTGCTTGGGCAAAAGAAAATTTAGCTATTAAAAACAATATGGATGTTGAATTTGTTACAGAACTTGATGAAGTCGAAACGTTTATTTTCATGACGCAATGTGATCATAATATTATTGCTAATAGTGGCTTTAGTTGGTTTGCTTCTTGGTTTAACGAAAATCGTGAAAAAATAGTATTCGCACCTAAATTGTGGGTTAGTGATGAATTTATTAATAGTGAGATTTTGGCCGGTATTTCAGAGCCTAATGTGAAGTTTTTGAATAATGAATAGTAGTGTCCTATTAAATAAAAAACCGTTAGTGTCTGTTTTATTGCCTTCATATAATCATGAGGGTTATATAAGAGAGGCTATTGATAGCATAATTCAACAGACATATTCAAATATAGAGTTAATTGTTATCGATGACGGTTCTTCAGATAAGAGTAAAGATATTATTTACGAACTGAGCCGTGTGCATGGTTTTAAATTTATCAGTAGAGCTAATCAAGGCCTTATACATACACTTGAGCAATTGCTTAGGTTGGTTAGCCCGAATTCTGATTATATTTCATTGTTCTCTTCTGATGATCTATACCACGAAAGAAAAATTGAAGTACTAGTTGATACGCTCGAGAAAAATAAAAATGCAAGTGTTGCATATTCAAAAATTTCTATTATCGACTCTAACTCTAAAGTGAAAAGGGAGATATGTGAAGATTATCATTCAGGTGATATTTTTGATGACTTATTGTATGGAAGGTATTCTATTAATGGTATTGGAACTCTAGTTCGAACAGGTGTTTATAAAGAAATTGAGAGAGAAGAAATGTATGTGGATGATTTTCAATTATGGTTGAAAATTGCAGAGCGTCATAAGTTTATTTACGTAAATGAGTGTTTGTCTTTCTATCGATTACATAATAATCACAAATCGTCCAATGTATTTGAAATGCAGAAGGGAGAGTTGCTGACTATTTTGAAATACAAAGAACGCCAAGATTTTCAAGATGTCATAAGTGCTTGGAATATCAGGTGGTTTGGTTTATTTGCAAGAAAAAATAAGGCATATGCTATTCGTTACTATTTACCTAAGATATTGGTGCTTAAAAACTTTACTAAACTTAGGTTCTATCGTTCTTTAGTTAAGCTATTCCTCAAGTGAAAGAGTCTATTTATAGTGCTTTGACGCAGGGGACACTTATGTTGGGAGGG
This sequence comes from Vibrio sp. B1-2, assembly GCF_963888445.1. Taxonomy (NCBI): domain Bacteria; kingdom Pseudomonadati; phylum Pseudomonadota; class Gammaproteobacteria; order Vibrionales; family Vibrionaceae; genus Vibrio; species Vibrio sp. B1-2. The sequence goes on along the minus strand of NZ_CAWPJH010000041.1, from coordinate 250,088 downwards.
ATTGCAGTTTTTAAATTGCTCACAACGTTTTTACCGACAGAAATTTTTGGTCTATATACATACCTTCTATCATTTAGCGCAATCATTTTGTCTTTTCCTTTTACTGCTATACAGCAAGGTGTTGTAAGGTATGTATCAGTTGCTGATGAACATAAAGTAAGGATAAATATATACCAAGTTGTATTTTTGTTAAACTTACTGGTGATTTTTGTATATTTTTTCTCGTATTTTATTTATGATACAATATTTGGCTTAGACTTCGGTTTCTATTTCTTGTTATTTGTTGTATCTGAGGTTTTTAAAGGGTTGCATTATACTTTTAATAATTCCGCAAGGTGTCGATCGAGGTTTTTTTTCGGTGTTTTTTCTGAGTTTACAATAAAAGTAGTTTTGATTTCATTATATGAACCATCAAATATCATTGTCGTATTTTATATATTGGTGATATCTAATGTCTTGGGGGTTGTTATTACAGTACCTAAGGGAATCTGGGTATATAAATTAGATAAGGTTCAATTTAGTTATACTACAAAAAGAATAATCCTATTTTCTTATCCTCTTGTTATTTGGGCTGTATTTGGTTGGATGAGAGATATGTCTAATAGGTTGGTTATTAATTATTATCTAGAACTGTCTGATGTTGCTCTATTTTCCGCTGTAAATTCAATTGCTGTTATTTTACCAGGGGCAATGCAAGCATTTTTTGGAGTTTATTTTATGCCAATTCTATATCAGCGAGAAAGATCAGATTCTGGTTATATACGGCGATTTATAATTAAAGTTTTATTCTTCGGCATGGCTATTTTACCTGTGTTAACCGCATTGGTATATACTTTTTCTGAAAATATTATCTTAGCAATATCGTCAGAAAAATATATTTCTGGGGCATATATGTTGGCTCCTATGTTTTTTTCATTTTCTTTGTTTTCATTAGCTATGTCTATGACAGCAGAGATATTCTCAAAGGAAAAAACCAAGCTATTGATTACACCTAACATAATATCAGGCGTAGTTTCAGTGCTGTCTTATATAGCATTGGTTTACTTTTTTGGTTTGCAAGGTGCCATCGTCGCATTTTTCTTGTCATATATTAGTTACGCAGTGTCGACTATATATATAGTTTTAAGGTTTAAAGGGTAGCGTCATCAATTTAAAAAAACTTTTTAATAATGTTGTCATCCAATGGTTGATAAATTTTTCGATTATCTTGGTTGTGCTTTTAGTTATAAGGAAAGACAATCTTAACGTTAATTTACCATATGTTTTTATTGCTATATCAACACTTTCTTTATTGGATTCATTTTTTCTTTGCAGAGCTAATTTTAATTCATATGTGAATATATTTTATTTTTTCTTAGTAAGGGTTGTTGTTTTATCAATAGGGTATCTGGTTTTTTATTATTTTTATTATATTCCTAATGATTTTATCATTAGTGTTATATGCCCAGATGACTATTTTGATTCAGGAATGTACGTCTATTTGGCAAAGCAGTTTTTCTTTGGACTTAGCTTAAGCGATACTCCATTTGTTGAGTTTTATGGAGACTATATGTCCCCAAATTGGGCACTCATTGTGTATTATTACACGTTGATATTCAAGGCGTTTGGGGCTGAGGAACAAATTCTTCCCCTGTTCAATATATTTCTATTCTCCTACCTTTTCTTTTTCTTTCAATATTTGTTTAAGTCTATTGAAATTACAAGGCGCTATCTGTTTTCATTAGGGATGTTATTATTACCAGGCCCTATTTATTGGGTGGCTACTTTGAGCAAGGAAGGTATATTTTATTGTTTTATGGCCTTTATCACATACTTGATTACTCGAGGAGCGAAGAAGTTCGGGATTGTAAAAGTGATTAATGTTGTTTTTTTGTCGGTGGCTTTTTCCTTAACTTCAAGGTTTAATATTGTATTGATTACTATTTTGGGAATATTTTCTAAACGATATGTTTCTGGGTCTGTTCGCTCGTTCAGTTTTATTTATAGCTTTATTTTTATCACTTTTATTACATTATTTTCATTTAGCTTCGGTGTTTTTCTCTTGTCGATTATGTTTGGTTTTGATTACTTATCAAGCCCATGGTACATACCGATCTCAATAGATGCAGATAGTTCTTGGGGGTATAAGATGAGATTCGTAGCTGATAATATAGTTGATATGTGGTTGTTTTTCCCTGCGAAATTTATATTAACAGTGTTTTCAGAAGTGAATCCAATATACTTTATTACATTTCCTTACTTTGAAGCTGATTCTTATGCTATTATTTTTTCTACAGCTCAGGGAGTTGTAAGGATTATTTCATTTTTTTTGTTATTCTGCTTTTTTCCTAGGATTTCAATTCAAAGAGGCGACATTAGATTCTTGCTGGTATTATCTTTTATTAACTACTTAGTTTTTGCTGTTGTGATAGGCTTCTTTCAAAGTAGGTATTTAATTTTCTCAGATTATTTACTGGTGTCAACATTGATTCTTTTGTTTTATAGTAAGGGTAATAATAAGGGTGAGGTTTGCAACAGATATGGCTAATATTACTATCGGTGTTTTGTACATTTGCACAGGTGAGTATCATAAGTTTTGGCCAGGGTTTTATGAAAATGCAAAGAAGTTTTTAGCCATCGATGCCGAGCTGAAATTTTTTGTGTTTACTGATAACAAAGAGCTTATCGATTCAAAACTATCAGATGTATCGTTTATTTATAAAGAATCTAAACCTTGGCCAGAGCCTACTTTATTTAGGTACCATGCTTTCTTAGAGCACTCCAACCTTTACGCTGAAGTAGACTATTTGATTTTCTGTAATGCTAATTTAAAGTTTGTAAGGAATATTAAAGCCAAGGAGCTATTTTTGGAACGAGATATGTTCTGTACTATACACCCAGGTTACTTTGATAAGTCATACAAAACGTATCCGTATGAATTAAATTCAAAATCAACCGCATATTTAAAATCTTGCAGTGAATCGATATATATTGCAGGAGGTTTTAATGGTGGAAGAGTATCATCATTTTTAGAGATGTCGAATGTAATCGCTAGGAATACTGATGTTGATTTAGAGAATAGTATAGTAGCAAGGTGGCATGATGAAAGTCATATAAATAATTACTATTCTAAGAACAAAGCTATCTTTAACGTTCTTTCTGAGAAGTTTTGTTGCCCAGACTCAAGCGATATAATTTCTACTCCAAGTGTTATTGTTATTGATAAATCTAAGGTCATCAGTCTTCGCCATAAAGGTAACTATTACGTTATTCGAAGCTGGCTTGCATCTTATTTTAAGAAGATAATTAAATATTTATCTAAATAGAACTATTTAAGGTTTGGCTTATGTACTTATATTGTAAATTAAAAGGCGGCTTTGCCAATCAATGCATTCAGTATTTATTTGCTTGCTCTGTATCCAGACAACTAGGCCGAGATTTGATCTTAGACGTTAGCGATTACTCTTTTGATGGCTTATTTCAAAAATTGAAAGGAAATACGGTTCAAAAATCTTCTGAAGGATATTTTAGTAATAGTTATAAGCGGGTGAATACACCAGTTCGTCATGTTCTTTCTTTTTTTTGTGGCTCTCACTTTACTGATGCTTCTAGCATAAGCGATATTTGGGAGTGTAAAAATAAGATAATATTTCTTAATGGATACTGGCATGATCGAGTTTTTATTGATCTTATCGATCCCGTAGACATTGCTTCTTTGAGGTACTCTTTGAGTTCTTCGGTGAACCTAGATAAGATGAAATACTCACTTCCTAGAATTGGGGTTCATGTTCGTAGAGGAGATTACCTTACTGGGAAACACCGGAATGTATATGGTGTCTGTAGTAAAGAATATTATGACAAAGCAATATCAAATATTATAAATTTACATGGTATTAACAAGTATGAATTAGTTGTAATTACTGATGATATCGATTGGGTCGAATGTGATTTGTTTAAAGACTCACCTTATAACTTTCACTGTAACAACGATAATTTTATCGGTGATTTTTGTTCTTTTATGCTCTGCGACCATTATATAATATCAAATAGTAGCTTTAGCTGGTTAGCGTCAACTCTAGGGCGAAATAACAAATCAATTTGCTACTCACCATCAAACTTCTTTATTGATAAAAATAGGTTAGGTTTGCCTATAGACGACTTTATTAAAATAGACGGTGCATTGGTTAGCCCTTAATCTTTTACACATAGAGATATTTTAATATATCGCCGTAGAGTTTGATGAAGGGAGTTTTTTGCTAAACACACCTTGATTTGATTTGATTTGATTTGATTTGATTAGGTTTTATTGTGAAATTTTCAGTGTTGATGTCTCTGTATGATAAAGAAAGCCCTCGATACTATCGTGAGTGCTTAGAAAGTCTCGCTTCACAGTCTCTTCAGGCTGACGAGGTTGTAGTAGTTTTTGATGGTCCTATCTCAGTTGAGCTCAAAGAAATAACCTCCAGTTGGACTGAGCTCCTTAATATAAAAGTGGTTAAGTTAAATAAGAACATGGGGCTATCATACGCGTTAAATTTTGGACTCAGTCATTGTCGGTATGACTATGTAGCACGAATGGATACTGATGACATTTGCTTGTTTAATCGTTTCGAAGAGCAGATTGACTTTTTAAACGAAAACCCTAGTGTTGATATATGTGGAAGTTATGCTATCGATATTGACGGTGAAAGTAATGAATTGAAATTGCGAAAAGTTCCAATACTTTCTAGGGATATAAGAAGGCTAATTTGGACTTGCCCAATAATTCACCCCTCCGTTATTTTTCGGAAAGAATCGATTTTAGCTATTGGAAGCTATCGAAATTCAGCACCTCACCGTCAAGATGACTACGACCTTTGGATTCGTGCTGTGGATAATGGTTTGAAAATTTCCAATATCGCTGAACCTTTACTGTATTATCGTTATCCTATGGGCTCAGAAAAGAAAAATACTTTTTCAGTTGGGCTTAACCGTTTCAAATTGGGAATTGTTCCTTTGATTAAGTATGACTTCGGTATTATGCCTTTCTTAGGGCTATGCTATCCAATGTTTAGGGCGCTTTTACCCTCACGCCTAACTCGTGGTTTTGGGGTAATAGTAGCAAAATTCGACCCGAGGAATAAATGATTCTAATTACTGGCTTTAGTGGCTTTTTGGGAAGGAACCTAATTGAGGCTTTAGAGCATGAAAAAATTTCATTACTTGGGCGCCATAAGTATGATTATCTTGGTGGCGCTCGTTTCTTCCAAGCTGAAATTAACTCTTTTGAATGTTTCGCCAAAGCTCTAAATGGATGTCGAGTTGTGATTCATTGCGCAGCTCGAGTTCATTTAATGAATGATGAATCTGTCAATTCTTTACGTGATTACCGTGAAGTTAATACAGCAGGAACTTTAAACTTAGCTAGGCAGGCTGTATCTTCTGGTGCTAAGCGCTTCATATTTATCAGCAGTATAAAGGTAAATGGCGAATCGATATCAAATTGTAAACCGTTTACAAGTAGTGATCCAAAAAAACCAGAGGACTTTTACGCTAAATCCAAATCTGAAGCAGAAGAACAACTATTGCAATTGGCTGAAGATACTGGTTTAGAAGTCGTGGTTATCCGACCAACTCTAGTTTATGGCCCTGGAGTTAAAGCGAACTTTGCTTCGTTAATGAACTTGGTTTCAAAAGGTATCCCATTACCATTTGGGTGTATTACTGACAATAAGCGTAGTTTAGTATCTGTTAACAATTTAGTTGATCTTATTATCACATGCATTGATCACCCTAAAGCTGCGAATCAAGTTTTTTTAGTTTCTGATGACCATGATGTATCAACATCAGAAATGGTTCGTGAAATGGCTAAATCGCTCAACAAGCCTCAGTGGCAGCTTCCTATTCCTAAATGGTGTTACAAATTGGCGGGTAGTATTTTTGGGAAACAAGATGTAGTCGATAGATTATTAGGTTCACTGCAGGTTGATATCACACACACAAAAGAAACACTTGGCTGGAAGCCGCCACAAACATTAGAAGAAGGCTTCAAACAAACTGCTGAGGCCTTCTTGTTAAATAAAGAGAACAAAAAATGATCCGTATTATCGATTTCTTCGCAGCTTTTTTCGGTTTGTTATTTTTATGGCCAATCCTGCTCATCGTAACTATTATTGGCCTGTTTGATACTGGTTCGCCGATTTTTGTGCAAGAGCGTGTCGGCCGCAACAAAAAGCCCTTTAAACTCATCAAGTTTCGTACTATGTCGGTAGAAACCAAGTCTGTAGCAAGCCACTTAGCAAACAATGCATCAATCACTAAACTCGGTGCTTTTCTTCGTAAAACTAAGCTCGATGAATTACCTCAGTTGATTAACGTGGTGAAAGGTGAAATGAGCTTGGTGGGTCCGCGTCCAAATTTGTTCAACCAAGAAGAACTGATTAAAGAACGTGATGCATTAGGGGTATATGATGTTCTACCCGGTATCACTGGCCTTGCTCAGGTGCAAAATATTGATATGTCTACACCGCAGCTATTGGCAAAAACAGATAAGCAGATGATTGATACCTTGACGCTAAAAGATTACTTCAAGTACATATTAATGACAGCAACGGGAAGTGGTAGTGGTGATGCTGTGAAGTAACACTGCTTTCAATTTATCTACAAAGACTTTTTAAACCAACGCCAGTACAATACTGGCGTTGGTTTATATAGAGAAATAATATGGCTAGGCTGAACTTTATCTGGAACTTATCGCGGGTTAATAAGCGCATTATTAGTGTCATTATTGACCTTTTCTTTATCGTCTTCTCTTTTTATGCTGCTTATTGGGTAAGAATTGGTGAAATTGTTTTGATCAAATCACCAACGGTTCCTTATCTTCTGGGTTGTGTTGCTATCATCACCATCCTTTCTTTCACACGGCTTGGGCTTTACCGTGCGGTATTGCGTTACCTTACTTTTCATGCGTTAGCGGTGGTCAGTATTGGCACGGTGATTTCAGCGGCTTCTGTTGCCGTTCTTGCATTTTATTTTAGTGCGCCTATTCCGCGTTCTTTACCCATTATTTACGGAACCTTTCTCTGCCTTTTGTGTGGAGGCTCACGACTTATCGTTCGTGTGCTCGTTGCTCAACTTAATGGTCAAGGAAACAAGCCTGTGCTGATTTATGGTGCGGGCTCAGCGGGAAGGCAGCTTGCACTAGCGCTCAGAAATTCGGAAACTCATAAAGTAGTAGGGTTTATTGATGAAGATAAAACCCTTGAAAAGACCGTGATTATGGGGTTGTGTGTACATAATGTTGGTCATGCAGATAGGCTAGTTGCTAAACATAATGTAAAGCAGATACTACTTGCAGTACCAAGTGCTTCACGTGCTCGAAGAAAGAAAATACTGGAGTCCTTGGTTCACCTTTCAGCGGAAGTACTTACCGTACCAGATATGAAAGATATTGTTGAAGGTAAGGCGAGTATTGATGAGCTAAAAGACGTTGCGATTGAGGACTTACTTGGGCGAGATCCGGTTACACCACAGCGCTCGTTAATGGAAGCAAACATTAAAGATAAAGTCGTTATGGTCACCGGGGCTGGGGGCTCGATTGGCTCAGAGCTATGTCGACAAATTATCCTCAGCCAGCCGAAAAAGTTGATTCTTTTTGAGCTATCTGAATTTGCGCTATACCAAATTGATCGAGAGCTTAGTCAACTTATTGTCCGCAAAAAACTAAATATTGAAATCGTACCTCTGCTTGGTTCTGTTCAGCGTATTAATCGTTTATCAATGGTGATGAAAAGCTTTAGCATTCAAACCATTTACCATGCCGCCGCCTATAAGCATGTTCCTTTGGTTGAGTTCAATGTCGTTGAAGGGGTAAGAAACAATGTATTTGGTACTTACTACACCGCAAAAGCTGCAGTAGAAGCTCAAGTTGAGTCTTTTGTACTTATCTCTACAGACAAAGCAGTTAGGCCGACCAATGTCATGGGTACGACTAAGCGCATGGCTGAATTAGGTTTACAAGCCTTGGCAGAGCAAGAAAATGAGAAGCCTAAAGGTACCCGTTTTTGTATGGTGCGTTTTGGTAATGTGCTGGGTTCCTCTGGTTCCGTGGTACCACTGTTTAAAAAACAGATAGCAACAGGCGGCCCTTTAACTGTTACTGATCCTGAAATAACGCGTTATTTTATGACCATTCCAGAAGCCGCACAGTTAGTGATCCAAGCAGGAGCGATGGGCAAAGGTGGTGATGTCTTCGTTCTCGATATGGGGGAATCTGTGCGTATTTCAGATCTTGCCAAAAATCTTATTCAGCTTTCTGGGTTGGAAGTGAAGGATGAATCGAACCCATACGGTGATATTGAAATTAGTTATACAGGCCTACGCCCCGGTGAGAAGCTGTATGAAGAGCTTCTGATAGGTGACAATGTTGAGCATACTGCACATGAACGAATCATGACCGCGACAGAAGTAAACTTACCGTTACCTCAATACATGCATCTTTTGGAAGAGCTCGATATTGCTTGCCATAACTTTGATCATGAGCGGATCCGTGAGCTGCTGCTTGAAGCACCGACAGGTTTTACTCCTAGTGATGGTATTTGTGATTTGGTGTGGAAGAGAAATCATCCAGGAGCAATTCCAAAAGAGAGCTTAGTGAGGTACTAATCAAATTAGATTACGGTATCAAAAAAGGGTTTATCATATTGTGATGAACCCTTTTGTGTTTTGGGGCAAAAATATTAGTGGCCTATACATCGGTTAGAATGAAACTTTGCCAGCTGCGACGAATTTTTTAACAGACCGTATGTTGTGATGAATAAATAGCGCGCACTATCGATTCAATGACTCCATAAAAAATGAAAGGATTGAACATGCAGATCATCCACCACGGTGGAAAAGAGACCGTCACGGGCTCTTGTCATGAGCTGAGGCTTGGGAAGAAAGGGATTTTGGTTGATTGCGGCTTATTTCAGGGGCGTGATAGCCGACCAATGGCGATTGATTTTCCATTAACTCATCTGCAGGCGTTGTTGTTAACTCACTCGCATATTGATCACGTCGGCCGTATTCCTTGGTTATTAGCGGCTGGTTTTTATCAGCCTATTTATTGCACACCCGCTACCGCAGAATTACTCCCATTAATGTTAGAAGATGGGTTAAAGCTTCAACTTGGTTTAGGGCAAGCACAGCGTACAAGAATATTAGAAAGGCTGAATAAACAAATAAAACCGGTGAATTATGGTGTGTGGCAGCGTATTTCTCGTGATTTAGACAATACTTATTTTCGCTTTACGCCTGCGGGCCATATTTTAGGGTCAGCGTTTATTGAAGTGAAACTGCCAAATAATGAAATTGTACTGTTTTCAGGGGATTTAGGTCCCAGCAACACACCGTTATTGCCGGACCCAGTCGCGCTGATTATCTGCTGATTGAATCAACCTACGCGAACAAAACCCACGACAATGTGCAACAGCGGGCGCAGCGCTTAAAGGTCATCATCAACCGTTCTTTGCAAGACGGTGGCACCATTTTAATCCCAGCATTCAGTGTGGGCCGAACACAAGAGCTGCTGTTTGATATTGAACAATTGATCTTCAGCGGTGAAATTGATGGCAATATTCCGATTATTTTAGATTCACCCATGGCGCAACAGGTGACGAAATCTTACCGAAAGTTTAAAAAATTGTGGGGAAAAGAGGCGAAAAAGCGTTTGGATGCACAAAGGCATCCGCTTGCGTTTGAACAGTGTATTACCGTTCAAGATTATCGAAGCCATCAAGCATTGGTCAACCGTTTAGCCTCAACAGGGGAAGCGGCGATTGTGGTGGCCGCGTCTGGCATGTGTGAAGGTGGCCGAGTGATGGCCTATTTAAAAGCACTGTTGCCTGAAAAAAGAACCGATGTGATCTTTGCGGGCTTCCAAGCACAAGGCACTCTGGGCCGAGCAATTGCGCAAGGCGATCACTCGGTGATGATCGATGGCGATGACGTACTTGTGAATGCACAGGTTCACAGCATGTCGGGTTATTCTGCCCATGCCGACCAAGCCGATTTGTTGCGCTTTATTGAGGGCATTGCGACTAAACCTAAGCAAATTCATTTGATTCATGGAGAGCCCGCAACAAAGCAAGCTTTTGCGGTTACGTTGCGCAGTTTAGGTTATGAGGTGATAGATTGAGCGCAATGTTTTGTCGTGTTAATTGCATTGTTAATAGCAGTAACTTACTTTTAATAGGTGTAAAAAATTTGTATTGATTAGCCGCTACACTACAACGCTTTGCGATTTCGCTTCCGTGTTGCTTAACCACAATATGGTGTAAGTGCAAAGTTTGTGCTGCTGGCGATGCTTACAAAAAAACTAATCTATTTTCACCAATGGGGGTGAGTTGTGAATCTATCGTTAAAAGGTAAGTTGATAATGACAAGTTTGCTTGTTGTTATTGTGATGGCGGTGGTGTTGACGTTACTGTCGGCAAATTTATTGAAAGATGAAACGGAGAGTGGCATCAAGGAAAGGGTGTATGGTATCTCGAAATCGGCAACGAGTTCGATTACCCAATGGTTAGATGTTCGTAGCAAAGTTATTAGCGCGGTGATCCCTCACACAATGAAGGAAGATTCACTGCCTTTTTTACAGCAAGCTCAGCAAGGTGCACAGTTTGATTTACTCTATTTCGGCACTGAGCAAGGCACCATGCACCGTTCTATTCCGTCTCGAGGCGCAGACAATGCAAGCTATGATCCTCGGACAAGAGGATGGTATCAAGAAGCGAAAAATAGCTCCGGCACGATACTGACGGCCGCTTATGCTGATGCGATCACGGGCGCTTTGATGGTAACGCTCGCTGAACCGATTAAGAAAGACGGACAGTTTTGGGGCGTTATTGGTGCTGATGTGTTAATTGATCAGTTAGTGAAGGATGTCATTGCGATTGATGCAGGGGCAAAATCAAACGCTATGTTGATCAACCGTGATACAGGGTTAATTGTTGCACACCGTAATAAAGATTTGATTCTCAAACCACTGGCTTCTTATAGTCCTAACCTAACGCAGCAAGTCATCGACCGCTCAATGGCAGAGAATAAAATACAAACCGTGATGGTTGGTGATGTCGAAAAATTATTATTCTTTACTGCCGTTCCTGAGACTGACTGGGTGCTCGGCATTGAGCTCGATAAAGAGGTGGAGTACACCAATATTGGCGCTCTCTTTATGCAATTAACCTCGATATCAGTCGCCATTACAATTTTGGTCGTGATCGTGTTTTCGGCATTGGTTGGCTTCTTACTGCGTGACTTGGGCCGAGTCTCCCAAGCATTAGCGGAAATTGCAGACGGTGATGCTGACCTTACGCAGCGCATTGAACCACGTTATCAAGATGAAGTAGGCGCACTGGCGAATAACTTTAATCAGTTCGTCGGTAATATGCACGGCATGATCAAGCGTTTCCATGAAGTGTCGCAAGGGTTAACACTGCAAGCAGAAAACACCGCAGCGCAAGCCCATGAGCGTACCCGACGCATTATGGTGCAACAAGATGAAATCAACATGGTGGCCACTGCGATTAACGAAATGGCAGCCGCCACGCAAGAGATTGCAGGCAATGCAGATAATACAGCGGCCACGTCTTTGGATACGGTGAAAATTTCTAACCACGGCGTTGAGCAGGTGAAAAATACTCAACAGTCGATCAGTGAGTTGTCGAAAGAGATGACGGTAGCCAAAGAAGTCATTGAGAACTTGAACCAGCACGCACAAAACATCAATACGATCTTGTCGGCGATTCAGGGTATTGCTGAGCAAACCAACTTACTGGCACTGAATGCGGCGATTGAAGCGGCAAGGGCGGGTGAGCAAGGGCGTGGATTCGCGGTGGTAGCGGATGAAGTTCGGGTACTCAGCCAACGAACGCACAGTTCGACGCAAGAGATTCAACAGACGATTGAAACGTTGCAGAAAACCACGACTCAGGCCGTGAACATCATGACTGAGAGTAGCAAGCTTTCCGAAAGTAGCGTGGAAGATGCTAACGTGGCCGCGCAAAGCTTAGTGAAAATTGGTGAAGCGGTCGGCACGATCAGCGATATGGCAACCCAAATTGCAACCGCCGCAGAAGAACAGGCGTCAGTCACAGAGGAAATTACGCGTAATACCCAAGGTATACGCGATGTGTCTGATGAACTGGCAAAAGAAGCGCAAGAAGCTTCCCAACAAGCTGAATTGCTTTCTAGCTTATCTAAAGAGCTTCAACAAGAAATTAACCGCTTTAAACTGTAACCCTTCTCGATCACTTTACGATTAAACCTCCCCCATTAGGGGGAGGAAATTCAGGCAATGTCATGTTTACCTTGCGAGAGCTTGAAAGTCACTCCCAGTTGGCGCTTGCGAAACGCGTAGGCCGAAGTCAGGAAGCACGGCGTAAATGTGGTCAAAAATATCCGATTGAATACCTTCATACTCGACCCACACGACCGTATTGGTGAAACAATAGATCTCCAGCGCGACGCCATCGTGCGTGGGGGCCAGTTGGCGCACCATTAATGTCATGCCTTGGTGAATCTGGGGATGGTTACGCAAGTAACGTTCTAGATAGGCACGAAAACTGCCAATGTTGGTTAAGCGGCGGCCATTGATGCGGCAGGCTAAATCGAGTTGGCTCATCTGATTATAGGCGTTGAGCTCTTGTTCTTTTTCGGCCAAGTAGGGCTCTAAAAGTTGTGCTTTGCGTAGGTAGCTTTGCTCTTCTGGCGTCAGAAAGTGAATGCTATTGGCATCAATTAATACGCTGCGTTTAATGCGTCGGCCGCCTGATTCTTGCATCCCTTTCCAGTTTTTAAACGAATCGGAGATCAAGGCATAAGTAGGAATCGTGGTGATGGTTTTATCCCAGTTTTGCACTTTGACTGTGGTCAGGCTAATGTCGATGACGTTACCGTCTGCGCCATATTTGGGCATTTCAAGCCAGTCACCGACGCTTAGCATTTGGTTCGCTGAAAGCTGAATCCCCGCCACTAATCCTAAAATCGGGTCTTTAAATACCAGCATGATGACCGCGGTCATCGCACCTAAACCGCTCAGCAGTAGCACTGGCGATTTGCCAATTAAAATCGACGTCGCAAACAGTGCGGCGATAACAAATGCGATGATTTTGATGCTTTGAATAATGCCTTTGAGCGGAATGTTACGGCTGGTTGCGCTGCGATAAAGTAGCGTTTCCACCACATTGAGCAGGGCGTAACTGCTTAATAAGCCAAATAGAATAATCCACAGTAAGGTTAATGTATGCAGCAGTTCGTAAGTCGCACTGGCGTGGCTAAGCCATAACTGAGTTTGAATTGAAATGACAATCCCTTGAATTAACAAGGCAAAGCGGCTGAAAAGCTTTTTGCTAAACAGAATGTTTTGTAAAACTTGTGCGTTGGTTGTGCGCCGCTGTAGCCATAGGCTCACCCCTCGGTGCAACACTAAATGGATAACGATAGAAATAAGCGCGATAAGCCCAAGTGCTTCAGCAATCGGCAGCAGTTGTTCTAAATTAATGTTCAGTGATTGTAGCCACGAAGTGATGGCTGAAGGCATGATTTGCTCCTTGTGTCAGTAGGCGATACCGTTCCTGTTTTACCGCATTAACCCGTGTTCGATGCGGCAGTGTATTCTCGACAGCAATGGCAAGTGGTTTGCGTGTCTATAGTAACATTGAGTTAGGGTTTCCCTAGGCTTAGTGCCGATTATTAACCGCTATTTGACCTAATAGCCTTTTTCAAAATCAATTCTGTTCTCAAGTTGAAACCCGTCTCGCCACAAGCCGTAATTACGGGTGAAAATCTCCACCACTTGTTCAGGAAAACTCACTGCTGCGATGTGCGGGGTAAGGCTAATGGCAGGGTGCGTCCAGAACGGGTGATCTTCGCTTAATGGCTCTTTTTCAAACACATCGAGGTAGGCGTGTTGAATGTGACCCTCTTCAATCAGTGCAATCAAATCACTCTCAACAAGGTTTTTACCGCGCCCGACATTAAACAGCAATGCATTGTGGCAATAGCTCAACGTACTTTGATTGAGCAAGCCTTTGGTGTGCGGCGTGTTGGGTAACGTACTGACCACAACCTCCGCGTGAGCGAGGGCAGTAGCAAGCTCGTTAATGTGATAGGTTTTATCAAAACCCCCGTTTTTGGCTGGGATGCCAGTGCGGTTGACGCCAATCACGTGTAGACCAAAGGCTTTGGCTACTTTCGCTAAATGGCTGCCAATCGAGCCTGTGCCGAGGATTACCATGGTTTTATCATTGATCGATTGATAAGGGTGGGTTTGCCACTGTTTGGCCGCTTGTTGCTGCGCGTAGCAAGCAAAGTGGCGAAAGTGTGCAATCAGGTTGCCCAGAACGTATTCAGCAATTTGCTGGCCGAAGATGCCTTTAACGTTGGTGAGCTCATAATCTTGACGAAGTTGTGGCGACATTAAGGTGTCGACGCCTGCATATTCCGAGTGCAACCATTCCAGTTGCGGAAAATCGTCCAAATACTTTGCCGCCAGTGGTGGCGCGGCCAGCAAAATGGTTGCTTCGCTGCGATCGTCAGTGATGGTTAAGCCGCTCAACTGCGCCTGTTCAATCGCTTGTCGATAAATATCGTTGTGTTCGGTCAGAATATAGAGTTTATGAGTGAAATTGTTCATCGGCTTTGCTTTTTTCCCTGTTGGTTATCAAGTACACTTCCGCTGTCTTTTTCTGCTGCGATTGAGTGATTATGCTACAAAACCCTCTGCAGGTTCGTCTTGAGAAATTTGAACCTTGGCAACAAATTACTTTTATGGCGTGTTTGTGTGAACGTATGTACCCGAACTATGCCATGTTTTGCGACAATACTGAATTTGCTCACACGCGAGTATATCGAGATATTCTCGACAGTGTTTGGGAATTGCTCACGGTAAAAAGTGCCAAAATCAATTTCGAGAACCAATTGGAGAAGTTGGAAGAGATCATTCCAAGCTCAGAAGATTTTGATGTTTACGCTGTGTATCCAGCAATTGATGCGTGTGTGGCTTTGTCTCACCTACTTCATGGCCTGCTTGATCGCGATTATCTGTATGAAAACATGCAAAAAATCAGTCAGGTGTCGGTGCTGACAGTGGCGCAGTTAGAAGAAGCGCAAACGGGCGAAGATATCACCAACGACAATCAAAAACAAAATGAAGCGGTCTGCGCCGAATGGGATGTGCAGTGGGCTATTTTCCGCCCTCTGCGTGAAGCCGTAGAGCGAGATATTGATTTGATTAAAGACCTACGCCAAGAGCTACGCGACGAAGGCGTGAGCAACATTGGCGTGAGTTTGTAGTACACCCCCTCCTAACCTCCCCCTAGAAGGGGGAGGGACTAAAAGCGCTCTCGTCTACCTTGAAGGGGAGAGACTAAAAGCATGTTCGTTTTGGGTGCTGAAATGTGCTGATTTCAGTGATCGCTTTTAAATTCCCTCCCCTTTGAGGGGAGGGTTAGGGTGGGGTGTTTAAGTAGCGACAAATATCCTCAACAACATCATCAAGTTGTATTCGTACTTCCTCGTTTGTATACCGTAAAACACGAATGCCAAATTGCTCTAGATAATCAGTTCTTGCTTGGTCGTAGATATAAGAAGACTCGCTGAAATGAGAGTCACCATCGATTTCAATCACCAGCTGATGACTTGGCGCATAAAAATCCACGATATAAGGACCAATACCAAACTGACGGCGAAATTTAGTGCCTAGTTGTTGGCATCGTAACTTTGCCCACACACTTTCTGTTCTGATGCTGTAGCGTTAGTACGCAATGTTCTACGCCGCATTTTTGTCGATTTAGGATTAGATTCCATTCTATTTCCTTTATTTTCTATTCCTCATCCCTGTTTTCAATGACGCCGTGTGTTTTCTTCCAACGCTCCCAGCGCTGGTAAGCGAGCTGCTGCATGTCGGTGGTTTTATCTGCTTCATCAATGATCTCTTCACCCAGTAGGTATTCAAAAATATCCTCTAAGGTCAGAATGCCTTGTACTGTGCCGTATTCATCAACGATTAACGCCAATTGCAGCCGTTTTTGCATCATTTGATCAAACGCCTTTAATAAGCTCATTTTATTGAGCAGCGCATGAAGCGGCCTCATGACTTCTTCTAAACGTTTACTGCCTTGGCCCTTTTGTTGCAGTTTAAATAGCTCTAAGCGATGCACAAAACCGATGATGTCCTCTTTGCTTTCGCCATAAATAAGCGGACGCGAGAAGGGCGTATCTCTATGTTGCACGAGAAACTCGTCGATAGTGAGTTGCGCGCTGGCACGAAACAAAACCGGGCGCGGTGTCATCACTTGAGTCACTGGGACGTGCTGAATAGCCAACAAGTTATTGAGTATTTTTGATTCGCCATCGGCAAACTCACCGCTTTCATTGGCCAGCATGGCCATCGCGGAGAGTTCATCACGCATTTTGGGCGCTTCATGGTGACGCGCTAAGCGTTTGGTGATCTGCTCTGAAAACCAGACAAAAGGTGTCAGCGCCCACACCATCCAGCGTAAAACTACCGCAGAAGCTGGCGCAAGTTGACGCCAATAGGTCGCACCAATGGTTTTCGGTACGATTTCCGACAACACCAAAATGCCTAGAGTTAGCACCGCAGAAAATACGCCGAGCCATTCGCTACCAAATACGACCGCCGCTTGTGCACCTGCGCTGGCGGCACCGATGGTGTGAGCAATAGTGTTGAGCGTGAGAATCGATGCCAAGGGACGGTCAATGTCCGCTTTGAGCTTGCTTAATTTATCAGCTGAAGGGTGAGCGTTTTGGCGCAACTGAGCAAGGTAGCTTGGTGTGATGCTCAGTAGCACAGCTTCAAGAACCGAACAGATAAAAGAGACACCGATGGCAACGGCAATATAAACCGTAAGCAAAAACATGATTGTTCCTTAGTTTTAATCTATACCAAATCAATACTGCGTTGAGTTTGCTCCATGCCAATGTCGGTCATTGGCGGCTCTCCTGCGTAGGATTGCACTGATATATTAGGTCGCTTAAGTGACCTGAAATATCAGGTATCCAAGCATAAGTACGCTATAAATAAGGGCTTACAGCGTCAAAAACAAGCGGATATTCTTTGTCAATCAGTAACAAATTGTGAGTTATTGCTCATATTGTGGTTAAAAGTGCGGCATAGAGACAAAAGATCAGCGACAAACCTTTGCCAGACGGGGGCTTTATGTTTTAGAGTGAGGTCAATTCGATAACACATGAGAAGGGAAACCTAATGAACAAGACCCAATTAATCGACTTTATCGCTGAAAAAGCAGACTTATCTAAAGCACAAGCAAAAGCTGCTCTTGAAGCGACTTTAGGCGCAGTTGAAGGCGCTCTCAAAGAGGGTGACCAAGTTCAACTAATTGGTTTTGGTACATTCAAAGTAAACCACCGTGCAGCGCGTACTGGCCGTAATCCTAAAACAGGTGCTGAGATTCAAATCGCAGCAGCTAACGTTCCAGCATTTGTAGCCGGTAAAGCACTGAAAGATTCAGTGAAATAATTTATACTACGCCGAGATACTCTCTCGGCGTAGATTTCTCCCATGAAAAAAATTCTTTTATCCATTCTATTTCCCCTAGTCTTAGTGGGATGCTCCTCCTCTAGCCATACGCCTAGTCTCGAACAATATTCCAATTATACCAGTGGGCAAACCATGGGTGATGCCACCAGTTTTTATTGGTATATCGAGCGTTCAGCCTCTCCAAACAGCGCCGCCGATTATGTCGCATCAGGTGATTATGGTTGGTATAAAACCAATTATCGCTGGGATGAAGGGACATTAAGAGAGCTCAAGCGCGAAGGTGAGCAGCTACAAAAGAAATCGCTCGTACCTTATTCGGTTCACTTACGTTTTAATGACGCTGGCGAGGCCATTTATCAACAATACCGTGTCGATGGAAAAATACTGCCACTCGATGAAGAACAGCTTTCCCATTACCTGCAACAAGCACAATACCTGATCTCAGAAACCAAAAATAAAGACAACCAAGGGTTAGAACTGATTCAAGGAGTGTGGGATGGCGAAGTGTTTGAAACCTGTACGGGTCATGAATACACGCAGATGGAATTTAACCAAACGCTGCCCAGTTTTGTGGTCAGTCGTTTAGCATCATTGGATAACTACATCGCATTTTTAGGTAAAATCCGCAATAACCGTGTCTATATCGAAGAGCTATTAATGCTTGCTGATGAGAATCATGGCTGTGTCGACAAACCGCAATTGTTGAAGTGATGATTAAGTTCATCTCGAAGTGGGTTTAGCACCAAGCCAATACAGAAGTATGAACATGAAGTATAAAAATAAGGCGCTCAATGAGCGCCTTATTGGATCATAACCTAGCTTTGTCGTTGTTATTTTGTTGTCTGTTGTTCACGAGCTATCGCGCGGTAGCCAATATCGCTGCGATAGAACATGCCATCCCAGTTGACCTGTTTGGCTAATTGGTAAGCGCGCTGCTGCGCTTGTGAAACCGTGTTACCAAGTGCGGTTGCGCATAACACGCGACCACCGTTGGTGACGACTTCTCCAGCTTGGTTGCTTGTGCCTGCGTGGAAGATTTTCTCACCCGCGACTTCTTGCGTTGGTAAGCCAGAAATGACATCCCCTTTCGCGTAGTCGGCAGGGTAACCGCCAGCGGCCAAAACAATACCGATAGAAGCGCGTGGGTCCCATTTTGACTCCACTTGATCGAGTTTGCCTTCTAGAGCGGCAAAGCAGAGTTCGACCAAATCCGATTGCATCCGCATCATGATCGGCTGAGTTTCAGGGTCACCAAAGCGGCAGTTGTACTCAATCACTTTCGGTGTGCCTTGTGCGTCAATCATCAGCCCAGCGTACAGAAAACCTGTGTAAGGGTTGCCTTCTGCCGCCATACCGCGCACCGTTGGATAAATCACCTCTTGCATCACGCGCTCATGGATCTCTGGCGTGACCACCGGAGCTGGCGAGTAAGCACCCATGCCGCCAGTATTGGGGCCAGTGTCTTTATCGCCGACGCGTTTATGATCTTGGCTGGTGGCCATAGGGAGAACATTTACGCCATCGACCATGACAATGAAGCTCGCTTCTTCTCCATCTAAGAACTCTTCAATCACCACGCGGCTGCCTGCATGACCAAAGGCATTGCCTGCGAGCATATCTTGAATCGCGTCTTCGGCCTCTTGCAGCGTCATCGCCACAATGACCCCTTTGCCAGCGGCAAGGCCATCGGCTTTGACCACAATCGGCGCGCCTTGCTGGCGGACGTATGCCAAAGCAGGTTCAATTTCTGTGAAATTAGCGTAAGCCCCAGTAGGAATATGATGACGAGCTAAGAAATCTTTGGTGAACGCTTTAGAGCCTTCGAGCTGCGCTGCTGCTTGAGTCGGGCCAAAGATGGGTAAATCCGCCTTACGGAAAGCATCCACCACGCCAAGCACTAAGGGTGTTTCTGGGCCAACAATGGTTAGTTCAATACGTTTTTCTTGAGCAAAAGCGACCAAACCAGCAATGTCTGCCACTGCAATGTTGACGTTCTCAAGTTTAGGCTCAAGCGCTGTGCCCGCATTACCCGGAGCAACAAAGACAGTTTTAACATTTGGGTTTTGAGCGACTTTCCAACCCAGAGCGTGCTCACGGCCGCCAGCACCTATAATCAGAATGTTCATCTATGAGTATCCTTTAACGTATAGAGTTTGTTTGTTGCCATTTACCCCCTCCTAACCTCCCCCTTAAAGGGGGAGGAACTTGGATGACAATATCTCCCCTTAAAGGGAAGGAACTTGGAGAACAATACCTTTTCCTAAAAGTTAGGTAAGGTCACCTCGTTCTATTCCCTCCTCCTGAAGAGGAAGGAAGTTAGAGAACAATACCTCTTTCTGAAAGTTAGGTCACTTCGTTCTATTCTCCCTCCCCTAAAAGGGAAGTAAGGTCACTTGGTTTCTATTCCCTCCCCTTCTAGGGGAGGGCTAGGGTGGGGTAAGATTTTTAGTGACGGAAGTGACGCATACCAGTAAAGATCATCGCCATGCCGTGTTCATCGGCGGCGGCAATCACTTCGTCATCGCGCATCGAACCGCCAGGTTGAATCACACACTTGATGCCCGCTTGCGCCGCAGCATCAATGCCGTCACGGAACGGGAAGAAGGCATCAGAAGCCATTACACATCCTTCGACTTGCAAGCCTTCATCGGCCGCTTTAATGCCCGCAATTTTGGCTGAATAAACGCGGCTCATTTGGCCTGCGCCCACGCCAACAGTCATGTCACCTTTTGAGTAAACAATCGCGTTTGATTTGACGTATTTAGCTACTTTCCAGCAGAAAAGAGCATCTTTGATCTCTTCTTCACTCGGCTGGCGCTTGGTTACGATTTTGAGATCATCAAGGCTAACCATGCCTTGATCGCGATCTTGCACCAGCAAGCCACCATTGACGCGTTTCACGTCAAAACCGGTGGTTTTCGCTGACCACTCACCGCACTCAAGCAGGCGCACATTTTTCTTCGCCGCAACCACTTCAATCGCTTCCGCTGAAACAGTTGGTGCGATGATCACTTCAACAAACTGGCGCTCAACAATCGCCGCTGCGGTTTGTGCGTCTAGCTCGCGGTTGAACGCGATGATGCCACCAAAGGCAGACGTTGGGTCGGTTTGGTAAGCGCGGTTGTAAGCTTGAAGAATATCGCTGCCCAAGGCAACGCCACATGGGTTGGCGTGTTTGACAATCACACACGCTGGCTCAGCGAACTCTTTCACACACTCAAGAGCGGCGTCGGTATCGGCGATGTTGTTGTAAGAGAGCGCTTTACCTTGGAGTTGGCGTGCAGTAGAGACTGACGCTTCCTCTGGGTTGGCTTCAACATAGAAAGCGGCCGCTTGGTGACTGTTCTCACCGTAACGCATGTCTTGTTTTTTCAGGAATTGTTGGTTGAAGGTACGCGGGAATTTGCTCTCTTCATCAGCCTTCTTTCCTTCTTCATCAAGTAAAGAGGCTCCATAGGATGGAACCATAGTGCCGAAGTAGTTGGCGATCATGCCATCGTAAGCAGCGGTGTGTTCAAAAGCAGCAATCGCAAGGTCAAAACGTGTTTCGAGTGTTAGCGAATTGTTGTTCGCATCCATCTCGGCAATGACACGGTCGTAGTCATGTGCATTCACCACTATGGTCACGTCTTTGTGGTTTTTCGCCGCAGAACGCACCATAGTTGGCCCACCAATGTCGATATTTTCTACCGCATCAGCTAGGGTACAACCTGCTTTAGCAACGGTTTCGGCAAACGGGTAAAGGTTGACGACTACCATATCAATCGGCTTAATACCGTGTTGTTGCATAATGTCGTCATCTTGACCGCGGCGGCCCAACACGCCACCGTGTACTTTCGGGTGCAATGTTTTTACGCGACCGTCCATCATCTCAGGAAAACCGGTGTAGTCAGAAACTTCTGTAACAGCAATACCTTGGTCTGCTAATAAGCGAGCGGTGCCACCAGTAGAAAGAATATCGACACCGCGCTTCGCGAGAGCTTGAGCGAACTCAACAATGCCGGTTTTGTCTGATACGCTGATCAATGCGCGGTGAATAGGACGAGCGTTATTCATGCTTCGGTCTTCCTCAAATCATGGAGTTAATAGGAAATTTGATGGCGCACATTCTAACCAAACAATCATCAAAAAGCTCGCGCAATCGTTTGGCATCGCAAAATTTTTTATAAAAACGGCGATATTGGGTATCAAACGTAATAAAAACGTTAAAGGAGAATGAGATGTTTCAAATTGGAGAGCTCGCCAAACGCTGTAAAGTTTCAACCGATACGCTGCGTTTTTATGAAAAAAATGCGCTAATAAAACCGGCGGGGCGCAGTGAGTCTGGTTATCGTTTATATAATCAAAAAAATCAGCAGCAGGTGAGTTTTATTCTTAAAGCCAAAGAGCTAGGGCTCAGTCTGGATGAGATCAAAGAGTTACTGGAAATAAAGCTGGAAGCGACCGAACACAGCTGTGCAGAAGTGAAATCGATCACCAGCGCTAAGCTGGTGGTGATTGATCAAAAAATCGCCGAGTTAACGGCGATTCGTCAAGCGCTAAAAAAAATCAACGATGCGTGCTGCGGTCATATAGACGACAACGCCAGCCACTGCTCAATTTTAGCGGCATTGGAGTGATCTCATCAGCCGATAAGGCGTGAGTTACTCACACTTTAAAATGGCTAATGCTCTGTTTCAGTTGTTGGCCACTGTCTGAGAGATATTGACTGGCTGTCGACACTTGATCGGCTTGGGCTGCAGCTTGGGAGCTGTGCTCGGCAATATGAGTCAGATTGCGATTAATCTCTTCTGTAGCGGTGGTTTGCTGGGCGCTTGCCTCAGCAATATGTTCATTGAGTGAGAGAATCTGTTTTACTTGCTCATCGATCTCATTGAGTACTTGCTGAGCTAAAACGGCTTGTTGCTGTGTGGCGGTTGATTGTTGCTGCGTTTGAGCCATAAATTCTCCCAGCTCTTTTGCGCGAGCCTGTAATCTATTGATTATCTGCTCTATCTCGTTGGTGCTGGTTTGAGTACGCGTTGCCAGCGCCCGTACTTCATCCGCGACGACCGCAAAGCCTCTTCCTTGTTCACCAGCACGTGCTGCTTCAATCGCCGCATTCAGGGCCAATAAGTTGGTTTGTTCAGCTATCCCTTGGATGACCGCCAGTATCGCTCCGACATCTTGTGTCTCTTTCGCGAGGTTTTTAGTGGTGGTGTCAGTGGTGGTCAGTAGTGCAGACAGGGAGTCCATAAAATCAGAAGCTTTGCCAATCACCGAGCTGCCTTCTTTGCCTTTGCTGCTGGCCGTATGCGCGGCTTTCGCGGCACTACTCGCTGCATTAGCCACTTCTTGATTGCTCGCATGCAGTTCGTTCATTGCTGATGCGACTGTATCGACGGATTGCTGCTGCTCTAAGGCTTTGATTGAGGCATGTTGTGAGAGTTGAGTAAGCTCATTTGCCGAGTGGTTAACATTGTCGGTGATCGGTGTGATATTGGTAATGGTATGACGAATCTTCTCTGTGAACTCATTGAAGGCTTGCGCTATGTGTGACAGCTCATCACTACCTTGCACCGAGAGCTGTTTGGTTAAATCACCGTCGCCTTTGGCGATTTCTTCGAGTGCCTGTTTGGTTTCTTCACACGGTTTAGTGATGCTATTTCCTATCACTACTGAAAGAATCAGCATCACAATAATGACGAGGCTAAGAATGAGCAATATCGATTGTAGGCGTTGCCAAATCAACGCATTGACATCGTCGATGTAGACTCCAGAACCGAGGATCCAACCCCAAGGTTTAAATAATTTTACATAAGAGATTTTACCCACATCGACGCTAGAACCTGGTTTGGGCCACATATAGTCGACAAAGCCTTCACCCTGCTGTTTAGCGACTTTAGTAAATTCTACAAACAGTTTTTTTCCGGTCGGGTCGGCGGCATTTGAGAGATCTTTGCCGTCCAATTGGGGCTTCATTGGGTGCATGATCATACTTGGCTGAAGGTCGTTGATCCAAAAATAATCATCAGCATCGTAGCGCAGTTTCGCGATGGCTTGTTTGGCTTGAGTCTGTGCTTGCTGCTCGGACAAGGTGCCATCGATTTGTAATTGGTGGAAGTAGCTTAATACGCCGTATCCTGTTTCGACGATGTGGCGAGTTTTCGTCTGTTTTGATTGCATTAAATCGTGTTGATAACTATTGAGCATGGAGACAAATGGGATCAACAGTAGCAGTGTGGTGACCGTGGTCAGCAGGTATAAACGCGTTCTAATTTTGGTCTGGCGCAAGTTCAGTAAGCTCATTGACGTCACTCCTTGTCAATCTTCCGAGTGGTTTTATCATTATAGGCCCATTTGACTTGGTGTTTAGATTGTTGCGTCGCCGAGCTCATCTTAGTCACTCCATTTTTGGGGGGATAAAGCCTTACTCATTGTATGCACTGTTCACGACAAGTGATTTGGGGATCGGTCGGTAAATTTCCATCACATGCACAATGTAACCAGTTTGTTGCGGTCGCGTAAATGCGACAACAGAAGAAGAGAGAGCCCGCTCAAACAATCAGATCTCTTTATTGCATTAATGCAAAGTAAAGCAGCCCGTTGATATTTTAGTTATCCGTTGGGTGAAAATGAAAAAACCGAGCGCAGAGGCTCGGTTTTAAAAGCGATGGTATCTAGTTGCTAGATTTGTGCAGTAGCTAGATTAGTTCATGCCGTATTTTTTTAGCTTCTTACGAAGAGTGCCGCGGTTGATGCCCATCATGGTTGCTGCGCGAGTTTGGTTACCGCGAGTGTACTGCATGATGGTGTCGAGTAGTGGCTGTTCAACTTCAGCAAGAACTAACTCGTATAGTTCTGTCACTTCTTGGCCGTTTAACTGCGCAAGGTAGTTTTTAAGAGATGCTTTAACTGAATCACGTAGTGGCTTTTGCGTGATTTGATCTTGTGAAGTTACGGTTGTTACTGTGAAAGCTTCTGAAGTCAGGTTTTGTTCGAACATATGCGGTCTAGCTCTTCTCTTAATTATGATGCAACGTTATCAAAATAACCTTCGAGCGCGTCAATTTGCAGCGGTGCTGCGTCAATAGCGTTGAAGGTACGGCGAAACTCACTCGCTTGTTCATGTTCTTTCAGATACCAACCCACATGCTTACGAGCGATGCGAGGGCCTAAATACTCACCATAGAAACTGTGGAGAGCCTGTACATGGCCAAGCATAATATCTTTCACTTCCGCAGCCGGAAGTTCAGACATCGTGGTGCCGTTTTCCAAATAGTGTTGGATTTCTTGGAAAATCCACGGGCGACCTTGGGCAGGGCGTCCAATCATTAAAGCGTCAGCGCCGGTGTAATCCAGCACGTATTTCGCCTTCTCTGGGCTATCGATATCACCGTTAGCAATAACCGGAATAGAGATGGCGTTTTTCACCGCTTTAAT
The DNA here is from genome assembly GCF_963888445.1 of Vibrio sp. B1-2. Classification (NCBI taxonomy): domain Bacteria; kingdom Pseudomonadati; phylum Pseudomonadota; class Gammaproteobacteria; order Vibrionales; family Vibrionaceae; genus Vibrio; species Vibrio sp. B1-2. The sequence continues at coordinate 225,148 of NZ_CAWPJH010000041.1, read as the reverse complement.
GCTGTCGTATTCGGCCTCGCCTTTGTACATACACGCTTTGGTTCTGCCATGCAGGGCTAAAGCTTGTATGCCGCAGTCTTCGGCTAATTTAGCGATGTAGACACAGTTTTTGTTGTCTGTGTCCCAGCCAGTACGGGTCTTTAATGTCACTGGGACATCAACGGCGTTCACCACCGCTTTCAAGATCTGTTCAATCGTCTCCGGAAATTGGAGTAAGGCTGAACCCGCCAGCTTTTTATTCACTTTTTTTGCTGGGCAACCCATGTTGATGTCGATGATCTGAGCACCGTTCTCAACACTAAATTGGGCTGCATCGGCCATAAGCTGTGGGTCGGCTCCCGCAATTTGTACCGAGCGAATGCCCGATTCGCCCTCATGTACCATACGTTGCATCGACTTTGACGTATTCCATAGAGCAGGATTAGAGGACATCATTTCACTGACGGCCATGCCTGCTCCATAGCGAAGACACAACTCTCGAAATGGTCTGTCAGTTACTCCTGCCATAGGGGCAACGATAAGATTGTTCTTAAGTTGATAGTTTCCGATTTTCAAAACGTCATCACAGTTCTGTACCAGCAAGGGCGCGCATTTTACGCATTTTTTTACTGCGTGAAAAGACTAATATTTGAGCATTTACAATTTGTTTTAGTAAATCGTATAAAATACAGTCTATTAGCACGCAAAGTCTTATCTAGCCTTGCTTGCGACCCGAGATGCGGCACCACTCATTGAGCTCAATTATCGGGTCAATGTGAAGCTCGTCACGATAATGGTTGGCAACTTCTTCGGCTTGAGTGTCTAAAACACCGGACATCGCAAGTTGGCCATTGGGCTTAAGTAACCCTTTTATCACACCATTCAGGTCACGCAGTGGGCCGGCCAAAATGTTGGCCACAACCACGTCAGCGATTAAGCCTTCAGGTTGGTCTTGTGGCAAATACACTTCAAGTTGGTCAGCTACGCCATTGCGCCCTGCGTTGTCGTTAGAAGCAAGCAGTGCTTGTGGGTCGATATCAATACCGACGACTTTGGCTGCGCCCAATTTGATCGCCGCAATGGCTAAGATGCCTGAACCACAACCAAAATCGATGACGGTTTTGCCTGTCAGATCGAGCCCTTCGAGCCACTCTAAACATAATGCGGTCGTCGGGTGAGTACCTGTACCGAATGCAAGGCCCGGGTCGAGCATTACGTTGACAGCGTCAGGCTCTGGGATTTCACGCCAGCTTGGGCAAATCCACAAACGTTGACCAAATTTCATCGGGTGGAAGTTGTCCATCCATTCACGTTCCCAGTCTTTATCTTCGAGCTGTTCAACTTTGTAGGCAAAGTCATCACTCAGCAGTTTGCTTGAGCGAATTTGGTCTATGATCCATGCGCTATCGGCTTCGGCATCATACAGCGCCAGCACGTCGGTATCGCCCCAAAGGCGAGTTTCGCCCGGAAGCGGTTCAAAAACAGGGGTATCGTGAGCATCAAGAAAAGTGACGGATACTGCGCCCGTCTCTTCCATCAGCATGTCGCCAATTGGCTCGGCATTGGCGTTAGTTGCGTTCAGTTTAATTTGAATCCAAGGCATGTCAGTTGCTCTGTTATGTCGTCAGTTGGCGCAGAGTTTAGCAGAAACTGACTCGGCTGCCGAAAACAAAAATGCTCACCGAAGTGAGCATTTGGTCTCTCGCGACGCGAAAATTAGTGCTGTAAACCCAATTTCTTCTCAAGGTAGTGGATGTTCGCTCCACCGTGTTGGAAGTTCTCATCTTGCATGATTGATTGCTGCAAGGTGATATTGGTTTTAATGCCATCGACGATCATTTCGTTTAACGCATTTTTCATGCGCGCAATCGCCACGTCACGGTTTTCACCGTAAGTGATGAGCTTGCCGATCATTGAATCGTAATGTGGCGGCACTGTGTAGCCAGCATAAATGTGCGATTCCCAACGAACGCCCATACCGCCCGGCGCGTGAAAACGTTCAATTTTGCCCGGTGAAGGGAGGAAACGAACCGGATCTTCCGCGTTGATACGGCATTCAATTGCATGGCCACGGATCTTGATGTCATCTTGGGTAAACGACAGTGGTTGACCTGCGGCGACGCGAAGCTGTTCTTTGATGAGGTCAACGCCAGTGACCATTTCAGTGACTGGGTGCTCAACTTGAATACGCGTGTTCATCTCAATGAAGTAGAACTCGCCGTTTTCGTATAGGAACTCAAACGTACCGGCACCACGATAGCCAATTTCGAGACAAGCGCGTGTACAACGTTCACCAATGTATTTACGCATCTCTTCGGTAATACCTGGTGCTGGAGCTTCTTCAACCACTTTTTGGTGACGACGCTGCATTGAGCAGTCACGTTCACCAAGGTGAATTGCGCCACCTTGACCATCCGCAATAATTTGTACTTCAACGTGACGTGGGTTTTCTAGGAATTTTTCCATGTAAACCATGTCATTGTTGAATGCTGCTTTGGCTTCGGCACGCGTCATTGCGATCGCTTGGGTCAGTTCATTTTCTCTACGGACCACGCGCATACCACGACCGCCGCCGCCACCAGAAGCTTTGATGATCACAGGGTAGCCAATGCGTTTCGCATGAGCTTTGTTTTTGACTTCATCGCCATCCAGTGGGCCGTCAGAACCCGGCACACAAGGAACGCCCGCTTTTTTCATTGCGCTGATGGCTGACACTTTGTCACCCATCATGCGAATGGTATCGGCTTTCGGGCCAACAAAAATGAAGCCTGAACGCTCGACTTGTTCAGCAAAGTCGGCGTTTTCAGAAAGAAAACCGTAACCGGGGTGAATTGCTACGGCGCCAGTTACTTCTGCTGCAGAAATAATGCGTGGAATGTTTAAGTAGCTGTCAATACCACGTGCTGGGCCAATACAGATGGTTTCGTCGGCCAGCAGTACGTGTTTTAAATCACGATCGGCAGTTGAGTGCACGGCAACAGTTTTGATGCCAAGCTCTTTACATGCGCGCAGAATACGAAGTGCAATTTCACCTCGATTCGCGATGACTAATTTATCTAACATAAAACAAACCTCGATTATTCGATAACAACAAGCGGTTGGTCGAATTCAACGGTCTGGCCGTCTTCAAGTAGGATTGCAGTAACGATACCTGCTTTATCGGCTTCGATTTGGTTCATCATTTTCATCGCTTCAACGATGCATAGTGTGTCACCGACTGAAACACTTTGACCGACTTCGATGAACGCTTTTGAATCTGGACTTGGTGAGCGGTAGAAAGTACCGACCATTGGCGAAAGTACTTGGTGACCTTTTGGCGCTACAGGCGCGGCGGCTTCAGCCGTTGGCGCAGGGGCAGCGACTGGCGCGGCTTGTTGTGCTGGCGCTGGTGCAGCGTAATGCATCTGAGCCATCTGTACTGGCGCAGTGTTACGACTGATGCGTACCGATTCTTCACCTTCAGAGATTTCTAGTTCAGAAATGCCAGATTCTTCTACCAGTTCGATAAGCTTCTTGATTTTACGAATATCCATCTTTTCTTTCTCTTTATCTTGTGAATACGTCAGCCCTTAAGGTTGGGCCGTAGAGTGTTTGTTTGTCGTTGATCGTATGTGGGTTATTTTGCCTGTAGCGCTTTTATGGCAGCTGCAAGAGCAAATTCATAACCTTGTGCACCTAACCCGCAAATCACCCCTTGCGCCTTATCCGACAGATAGGAGTGGTGGCGAAAAGGTTCACGTGCGTGAACGTTGGATAGATGCACTTCAATAAATGGGATGGCGACACCCAATAACGCATCGCGCAGTGCCACACTGGTGTGCGTCAATGCGGCGGGATTAATGATGATGAAGTCGACCTTGCCGTAAGCGGCATGGATGGCTTCGATCAGCTCATATTCGCGGTTCGATTGAAGATGTTCTAACTCAATATCTGCTTTTTGCGCTTGTTCGCGTAATGTCTCGACAATGTGCGCTAAGGTGTCAGAACCATAATGTGCAGGTTCACGTAGCCCTAACAGGTTAAGATTTGGCCCATTTAAGACCAGAATGCGAGATTTAGCAGTCATTGTGTCGACATCTCCCTATATCGTGAAACGAATATTAATATTCCCATATTATTCTTAGGTCAGAGTGAATTTTTCGTCAAAAATTCCCTGAATTTAAGAAATTGCCCAAGATTATAGCTAATTCAGCGCAAATGGCAGCAATTTACTGGTCTTATCAGATAGTTTACTCATTTAATTCTGCAACCGAGTTAACAGAATGAGAAGAACTGAGAGGGAAAGAAAAAGCCGCCACAAGTGTGACGGCTTAATCATCTCAATGCCTCGCGGCAGGTAGAATCGTTAGCGTTAAGACAATTCTGCTTTTTCGGCGATCAATTTATCCACTACGCTAGGATCGGCCAGTGTCGAGGTATCGCCCAAATTACTGGTGTCGCCGGTGGCGATTTTACGCAAAATACGACGCATGATTTTGCCAGAACGGGTTTTGGGCAGTGAATCGGTCCAGTGCAGTACATCGGGCGTTGCTATAGGGCCAATCTCTTTTCGTACCCAATCTTTGACCTCTTTGTGCAACTCGGCACTGGGGTAGACGCCATCATTTAAGGTGATGTAAGCATAAATGGCTTGGCCTTTAATATCGTGTGGTACGCCGACAATTGCCGCTTCTGCAATTTTATCAAAAGCAACCAAAGCGGATTCAATTTCCGCGGTGCCCATGCGGTGGCCAGAAACGTTTAACACGTCATCCACACGGCCCGTTATCCAGTAGTAGCCATCCTCATCGCGGCGTGCGCCATCACTGGTGAAATACATGCCTTTGAAGGTTGAAAAATAGGTTTGTTCAAAACGGTCATGATCGCCATAAACGGTGCGCATTTGGCCCGGCCATGAATCTAAAATAACCAAGTTACCTTCGGCAGCTCCTTCAATGATGTTGCCCATGTTATCGACCAAGGCTGGTTGCACGCCAAAGAATGGCCGTGTGGCCGAACCCGGTTTAAGTGCTGTCGCGCCCGGCAGTGGCGTAATTAAAATGCCACCCGTTTCGGTTTGCCACCATGTATCGACAATCGGTGATTTTTCGTTACCGATGGTTTTGTAGTACCACTCCCACGCTTCTGGGTTAATCGGTTCTCCCACCGAACCCATAATGCGCAAACTGGTGCGTGACGTCTCTTTGACGGCTTCATTGCCTTTCGCCATCAAGGCGCGAATAGCGGTCGGCGCAGTGTAAAGAATGTTGACTTGGTGTTTATCCACCACTTGACTCATGCGGTTGGTGTCTGGGTAGTTGGGAACCCCTTCAAACAGAACGGTTTTTGCACCATTGGCCAAAGGACCGTAAACCAAGTAGGTGTGGCCAGTGATCCAGCCCACATCGGCGGTACACCAAAACACTTCGCCCGGCTGATAGTCAAACACATATTTGAAGGTCATCGCCGCGTAAACAAGGTAGCCACCGGTTGTGTGCAGCACACCTTTGGGTTTACCCGTTGAACCAGAGGTATAGAGAATGAAGAGGGGATCTTCCGCTTTCATGGCTTCGGCTGGGCAGTGGTCGGAAGCTTTTGCGGTTGCTTCATGCCACCACACATCACGATGTTCGTGCCAGTCAATTTGGCCACCAGTGCGTTTAAAGACGATCACTTTGCTGATGTTTTTCACTTCAGGGTGAGTCAAGGCTTCATCGACGTTTTTCTTCAAGGGCACAGCGCGACCGCCACGCACACCTTCGTCGGCAGTGATGACTATTTTGGAATCGGAATCAATGATGCGACCGGAAAGGGCTTCCGGTGAAAAGCCACCAAACACCACAGTATGCACTGCGCCTATTCGAGTACAAGCGAGCATCGCAACGGCTGCTTCTGGCACCATTGGCATGTAAAGACAGACCACATCTCCTTTGCGTACTCCTTGCTCTTTCAACACGTTAGAAAAGCGACACACTTGTTGATGGAGTTCTTTAAAGGTGAGGATTTTATCGTCAGCCGGATCGTCACCTTCCCAGATAATCGCCACTTCATCACCACGAGTGGCAAGGTGGCGATCGATGCAGTTAGCAGAGACGTTTAATGTGCCGTCTTCAAACCAGCGAATATCTACATGGCCAGTATCAAACGAGGTTTGTTTCACTTGAGTGAAAGGCTTAATCCAATCCACAATCTTGCCGTGTTCACTCCAGAAGCCTTCTGGGTCGGTCACTGATTGTTGGTACATCGCTAGGTAAGTGTCATTATCCGCATGTGTTTTGGCTTTGATGTTCTCTTTTACCGGATAAACGTGGGCTTCACTCATTGCTTTTCTCCTTGTGAATTCGAACAATTTCCCTGTTGATTGGCGATCAAATTGCGCTGAAAGGAAAATCTGTATGTGGGTAACTGTCAGCCAGAGTGCGATTTTCTACAATTAGACTTTAGGATGAGTGTGGGGTAAGTGCTAGCGCGAGTAAGGTGCAACAAAGGGAGGCAGATCACCTTTGGTCAAGCGCACAAACACTAATGCCGCAGCGATGGCATCTTGCAGCGCGTCGTGTTTATCCTGCATCGGCAAGTCGAGATGGCGACAAATCGCCTCTAAGCTGAGGTCGATGTACGCGTTCGGCAGCATTCTCTCTAACTGATCATGATAGATCTGACTTACTTCGATGAGGGCATTGGGCAGTGGAAAGCCTAAATGTCGCCGGCAAGCGAGGTCGAGGATTTTTTTGTCATAACGAATGTGGTAGCCCACTAAAGGTCGGTTGCCGATAAAGTCTAATAGGTGAGTGATGGCCTCTTGCTCGTCGATGCCATCGACCAGATCTTGATGGCGAATTTTGTGGATTTTGACTGAACCCGAGTCGAGCGATTGTGGCGCGCTCAAACGCACTTCAAATGGCTGGCTGGTTAAAATACGGTTGTCGATAATTTTGGTGGCGGCAATCGTCACTAACTCGGCGCGATTCGGGTCAAGGCTGGTGGTTTCGCAATCGAGCGATACATATTCCCCTTGCATCGGCGTTGCAAACAGCGGCCGATAAGGCGAGTCTTTTAGTTTGTGAAACCAATAATGGCGTGTAAACCAATTCAATTTTCAGACTCCACTATTCGCGAATTTGATAGTGATAGCCAAGCCACTGCTTGAATTTTTTCACCACGTGTAAACTGTGCCTGAGCAGGTCACGCTCGGTTCGGTCGAGCTGTTTTAAATCGAGTTTATTGGTGCTGTGTTGATTGCTCAGTTGCTGAGCTAAGCGCAATTTAAAGAACTGTTTGAGCGCTTCACTGAGATTATCGGCGGTTTCTTTTTCCAAAACCCGTTGCTCTACTAGCGCCTCGATGCGTTCAAAGGTGTTGTTTTGTTGAACTTGATGTTCAAGGCTTAGGGCGCGAATGCCATGCACAATCGGGAAAATGCCACCTTGTTTAATATCTAAGCCAGATTTGGAGTGTTTCACAGTGCCAAACAGCGTAAGTGGCACAGAAAAACTCAGCGCGGGGCGAGTAAACTCCATCAAAATCAATTCTTGGTCGGCCATTAAATGGCTCAAGTGCTGTTTAATAGGGGCCAATAAGTGTTTGTTGCCCGCAACTGCGTGTGCGTCGGCCATGATCGCAATGTTCATCACTTGCTCGGGTTTGGCCGCTTTCACCCATTGGCTAAGCGTGGTTTTCCACTCAGTTTGGCTTTTAACCCATTTGGGATTATTGACCATCACATTGCCCGGACAAAGCGGATAGCCGAGCTGCTGTAAGGTGTGGGTGAGCGTGTTCATGACCACCCCCATTTGATGCCACTGCAAGCCATCTTTGATGATCAGCGCGTTATCTTGGTCGGTTTTGAGGATCTGCTCTCCACGGCCTTCGGAGCCGAGTACGATCAAGCAGCAGTGATCATGCAGCGCGGGTGGCACAACCAAATGAAAGGCTTTTTCGATGATCTGTTCATTGACCGCTGAAATCAGCTCCATAATAAAACGAGTGCGAATGCCATTGTTGATTAGGCTTTCAACCAGTTGCCGTTGTTTGTTGGAGGCGAGAGCTAACTCTTCCACGCAGTTGGCGCGAGCAATACTTAATGTCAGCACGTGAGAATGAGTGGAGAAAGCACTGAGGATTTGTGTCATGTCCAGCATGCCAACGGCTTGATGACCATCACACACCATCACTCGTTTTATGCGATTGCGCGTCATGGCGATCATCGCATTAAACAGAAAATCGCCATCGTTGATATGCAGCACAGGAAAGGTAGCAATTTTCCCAACAGGGGTATCGAGCGGGTGGTTATCGAGCATAACGGAATGCAGCATATTGGTGCGCGTGACGATAGCATAGGGGTGCGCGCTGGGGTTTTCGATTAAGCGTTGATCATGCTCGGCAAGACGAACTAAGGCCGCATCAACTCCGTTATCGCGTAATTGCTGGGTCACTTGGTTGAGCGGTTGATCTGGGTTTAAAATCATCGGTGGATGGTAAATCGAGTCATCCACCTTAGTTAAAATAAATTCGGCTAAATTCTTTTGCTGGTGTGCTACATCAAGCAGAGCTTGGCGTTTGGCGAGGTTATTGTCGAAGTAGGCGGCGAACTGACCGTTGTCATTATACAGTTCGAGAAAGACGGCTTTCGGCAGCAGATAGCTTAAGGTGTCTTCCAGCGCCACGTACTGATGCTTGGCTTTTTCTTCAAACAGTGCGCGTACATCAAACATGTCATCGTTGGCGTAGTGAGCAAAAATCTCTTTGCCATCTGGCGAGCGTTCTTCGACCGCGCCTTTGATGAGTACGTGCAGATACACGCTGGGCCTGTCACTGGCCTGCAGCAGATCGTTGCTACGAAAATACGCCACATCCAAGGATGAGCGAAGTCGCTGTTGCTGCGGCAATGTTAAGCGGTCAAAGGGCGGTGACTGCATGTTGAATTTGTCAGGCATAACGATCGTCACTCAGAAGAAATTCCTATCTAAGTGTGACAAAAATCGCCACTACCTCCAGACGACTTTGGTCTAATGAGTGATATGACCCGCAAGGTTGTGAATAAGGAAACAGATTTGTCAGTAAACTTCCCTTTTTAGAAGCCTAAACTGCCTGCATAATACGGCGGTTTTCTCTCCCTCATTTTGTTCAGGATGAATCATGCTTAACCCCTCTCCATATGGTTGGATATCGCAGTACTTTATTGGTTTCTTCTTTGCGTATGGCGTCTATTTGCCATTTTGGGCGCTGTGGTTTGAAAACCAAGGCGTATCAGCAACCGATATCGGCGTATTAATCGGTATGGGCTTTGCTACGCGTTGCGTCGCTAATTTGGTGATTACGCCGCGTATCCATAAGGCCGAGCTTCTTCTACCAGCACTGCGTTGGTTAAGTTTGGCGGCGTTTTTATTTATTGGTTTTCACTTCTTTACGGGCGGCAGTTTCTGGCTGATGGCGTTAGCTACTGTGTTGTTTAACCTTTGCTGTGGCCCCGTGGTGCCGCTATCCGATGCGATGGCTAACTATTATGCGCGCTTAAAAATGCTCGATTATGGTCGCACCCGCTTATGGGGGTCGGTGGCTTTTATCGCTGGTTCTACCGTGGTTGGCGTACTTGTGGCACGTTATGGTTCTGACATGATCCTCTACACCGCCTTGGCTGGGGTATTTGTTTCGCTACTGATTAGCTTGCGCAATCCCAACCCAATGCCCGTGACGGTTGGTGATGCACATGCCGTCCGGCCGAAACTGACGCAGTTATTGCGTGAGTGGCCAGTGATAAAATTCTTGATTTTAGCGGCGCTGATCCAAGGCAGTCACGCGGCGTATTACAGTTTCAGTTCGATTCACTGGAAAGCGGCGGGGCATTCGGAAGAGCTGATTGGCTATTTATGGAGCCTTGGGGTTGCCGCTGAAGTTGCGGTATTTGCGCTCAGCAAACGCCTTTTTTCAGGCTGGTCACTACGCACATTATTTGTTGCCGCGTCGATTGGGGTTGTGGTGCGCTGGACCTTAATGGCGTCGACCACCGCGCTGCTTGCGCTAGGGACGATTCAACTGCTGCATGGGGTGACGTTTGCGATGGCGCATATAGCGGCGATTCAATACATTCAGCACGCACCGCAAAGCAAAATGGTGGCTATGCAAGCGCTGTATAACGCCATTCCACTTGGGGCATTTATTGCTTTGATGACCACCTTGAGTGGCTGGGGTTATGAACGCTGGGGCGCTAATGTATTTTGGGCGATGGCGGCAATGGGCATCTTGGCGCTGTTGATTAAAGTCGAACCCACATCATCCAATGAGTCAGGTACTGAGATAATGAAAGCGGCGCCTGAAGCACAGAATTAACCTTAACTGATTGAGATTAAAAATTATCCTTAGTTAAATGAAGCCTCTTCTTTGAAGAGGCTTTTTTGAACCGATAAGGATATCAAATGCAAGGATGGATCGTCGTTCCCGTTTCGCTCGCTTACTTAGGCGTGCTGTTTCTCGTCGCTTGGTATGGTGATAGACAAAGCCAATGGCTGGCGAAATGGCGACCGTGGATCTACAGCTTATCGATCGCGGTCTATTGCACCTCTTGGACTTTTTACGGCACTGTGGGTCAAGCGGCTAGCAACCCTTGGTCATTTCTGCCTATCTACATTGCGCCTATTTTAGTGTTTACCCTTGGCTGGCGTATGTTGGCGCGGCTGATTTTGATTGCGAAGCGCGAACATATTACCTCCATCGCCGATTTTATTGCTGCTCGCTACGGAAAATCGCAAGGATTAGCGGTAACCGTAACTTTGATTGCCGTGGTGGGCATTTTACCTTACATCGCCTTGCAACTGCGCGGCATCACTATGGGGCTTGAGATTGTCGCCCCCAACCTCGCTACGCAATTTGGTTATCAGAATTATCACGTCTCGTGGTTTGTGGTCGCGGCTTTAGCGCTATTTACCATGCTGTTTGGTACACGGCATATTGATAACACCGAGCACCACCGCGGCATGATGATGGCGATTGCATTTGAATCGATTGTTAAATTGGTCGCTTTTTTAACCGTGGGCGGTTTCATCATTTATCTGGCTTCAAGCCGTGAAACGGTTGATCTAAGTGCGATTGCTCAGCAGACGTATCAAGCGCCCAACTGGCCAACGCTGTTGATCCACACCGTATTAACCATGATGGCGATCATCTGCTTACCGCGTCAGTTTCATACCATGGTGGTAGAAAATGAACGCGCGCAAGATCTACACACGGCGCGCTGGTTATTTCCTCTTTACCTGACTTTAATGGGATTATTTGTTCTACCTATTGCATGGGTTGGGCAAAGTTTGTTAAGTGGCAGCCCCGCCGATACTTATGTGCTTAGCGTGCCTATGTCGGTGGGCGCAGAGCAGATAGCGCTACTGGCGTTTCTAGGTGGCACATCAGCGGCCAGCGGCATGGTGATTGTCTCGACCATTGCATTGGCGATCATGGTTTCTAATGATTTGGTGATGCCGCTTCTGCTGCGCCGAATGCGCTTAACTCAGCGCAACTACCGTCATTTATCTGGGTTGTTGCTCAACATCCGTCGCGGGTTGATTCTATTGCTGCTGCTTGGCGCTTGGGGTTTTTATCAGGCGCTGGATGCGATTGGTTCTTTATCGGCGATCGGTTTTCTCTCATTTGCGGCGATTACCCAATTTGCCCCTTCATTGATTGGTGGCATGTACTGGCGTGAAGGCAACCGCAAAGGCGTTTATGTTGGATTGGCGGTCGGTTTTACTGTGTGGCTAGTAACCTTAATGAGCCAAACCGACATGCTGGCGGGCGATGCACAAAGTAACGTTCTGTTATGGATGATCACCCCGCCGGATTGGTTGGTGCAGATGGGGCTGAAAAACTCAGATTGGGGCATGATGCTCAGTGTTGCGCTCAACACATTCTGCTACGTTATTGTCTCTATGGTGACTCGTCCGAGTTTGAGTGAGCGTTTACAATCGGCCTCTTTTGTCGGTACGCCGCTGCCTGAGAGTGAGAATCTCAGCTTGTATCAAAGCCGCGTGACAGTGGCTGAGCTTGAAATGTTGGCCGCCCGTTTTGTGGGGCGCACTCGCGTTCGCACTGCCTTTCGCCAATATTGGAGCCAGCAGAGAGAGACGTTACTACCTAACCAACAAGCGCCATCTACCTTAATCCGTCATACAGAAAGAGTGCTGGCGGGGGTGTTTGGTGCTTCTTCGGCCAAATTGGTGCTCACTTCTGCGCTGCAAGGACGCAACATGCAGCTTGAGGAAGTGGCGACCATTGTTGATGAAGCATCCGAACTGTACGACTTTAGTCGCGGCTTATTGCAAGGGGCCATTGAGCATATTGGTCAAGGAATTACCTTGGTCGATAAAAAGCTACGGCTGGTGGCGTGGAATCAACGCTATCTCGAACTGTTTGAGTTTCCCGCTGGGCTGATTCAAGTGGGGCGGCCGATTGCGGATGTGATACGGCACAACGCGCAACACGGATTATGCGGCCCTGGTGACCCTGAGGATCACGTGCGGCGGCGGGTGTATCACCTTGAGCAAGGAACCAGACACACCTCGGCGCGTATTCGCCCAGATGGACGAGTTATTGAAGTGCAAGGCAACCCGATGCCGGGCGGCGGATTTGTGATGAGCTTTAGCGACATCACCGTTTTTCGCGAGGCGGAGCAGGCATTAAAAGAGGCTAATGAAACCTTGGAAGAGCGCGTGCACCAACGAACCCTAGAGCTTGAAACCCTCAACAAACGCTTGGTGGCGGCAACTCAAAAATCAGACCAAGAATCGCAATCAAAATCGCGCTTTTTGGCCGCTGTCAGCCACGATTTAATGCAGCCGTTGAACGCTGCGCGCCTGTTTGCCTCTTCGCTCTCGGAAGTAGCCAAAGAGACGGAAGTGAAAACGTTGGCGGGTTATATAGAGAGTGCTCTGGGCGCGGCTGAAGATCTGATTGGTGATTTGCTGGATATTTCACGTTTAGAGTCCGGTAAGCTCGATGTGCATTCTCATAGCTTTGCCATTAATGATGTATTTTCGAATCTTAACGCTGAATTTAGCGCCTTAGCTAAGCAGCAAGGGATTGATTTTAAAGTGATCCCATCCTCGCTCTATGTGATGTCTGACCCTAAATTATTACGTCGCGTGGTACAAAACTTTCTCACTAACGCTTTTCGCTACAACCCTAAAGGTAAAGTGGTGCTGGGTGTACGCCGAGTGCGAGATCAGGTCAGGATTGATGTTTGGGATAATGGCATTGGTATCGAGCAAGATAAGCAGCAAGAAATCTTCGAAGAGTTTAACCGTGGTAGCCAAGTCCGTTCTGACCAAGGTTTGGGGCTCGGTTTAGCGATTTCAAAAGGCATTGCATATGTGCTGGGTCATGAAATTTCGATGCGCTCTTGGCATGGAAAAGGCAGCGTGTTTTCGCTCTCTTTGACGCGAGCTGAACCTGTCAAACAGGCTCCGACACTGGCGATAGAGCAAGGTATCCCATCTGATCTCAATCATCTGCGCGTACTGTGTGTGGACAACGAAGCTGATATTTTAGTCGGCATGAACGATCTGCTCGCAAGGTGGGGGTGTGATGTCAAAGTAGCAGCGGACTTACTGCAAAGCTTGAAAGCATTAGAAAACAATTGGTTGCCCGATGTCATTTTGTCGGATTACCGCTTAGATAATGGTCGCACTGGTTTGGAGGTGCTGCAGCAGTGCCGCCTACGGCTTGGAGATAGTTTTGAGGGGGTCATCATCAGCGCTGATCGCACTGAAGAGATGATGGACGCGATTAAATCCAATGGCTTTAGCTTTCTTCCCAAACCGATAAAACCACTCAAACTACGTGCGCTGTTAAATCGAACCAGTTGAGCGCGCAGCATAAAGCCGATGCGTTGACATCGGCTTTATGGTTATCACGCTTCACTGCGGAGCGAACATCGAGCATGACGCTCGTAGGTGAAGATTAATGGTCGTGAGCTTGACCCGCGCCTTTCGGGAAGCGGATAGATTCCACCATTTCTTGCACTTCGGTTGGAACTTCTGCGGTAAATTTATTCACCACAATCGATACCACGAAGTTCAAACACATACCTAGCGTACCAATACCTTCAGGACTGATACCAAACAACCAGTTATCTGGCGTGCTGGCTGCCGGGTTAATGAATTTGAAGTAGATGATGTAGGTTGCAGTAAAGATAATCCCTGCGACCATGCCCGCGATCGCGCCTTCTTTATTCATCTTCTTGTAGAAGATGCCCAAAATAATGGCCGGGAAGAAGGAGGCGGCTGCCAAGCCGAAGGCAAACGCTACCACCTGAGCCACAAAACCCGGTGGGTTAATGCCTAGGTAACCAGCACCCACAATCGCAATGATGGCGGCTAAGCGTGCGGCTAACAGCTCTTGTTTATCGGTCATGTTTGGTTTGAAGCCTTTCTTCAATAAGTCGTGAGAAATTGACGTCGAGATAACCAATAAAAGACCTGCAGCTGTCGAAAGCGCAGCAGCTAAACCCCCAGCTGCGAGCAAGCCAACCACCCAGTTTGGCAGTTTTGCCAGTTCAGGAGACGCCAATACGATGATGTCACGGTTAATGTTCATCTCGTTGCGCTCATCGCCAGAGTAGAACATACGACCGTCGTTGTTCTTATCTTTCCAGCTTACAAGGCCAGTATTCTCCCAGTTCTTAAACCAAGTAGGCGCGTCTGTTGCGGGTACGCCTTGCATGTCTGGGCCATTAATGGTCTCAATCATGTTCACGCGAGCAAAAGCAGCAACACCTGGCGCTGTGGTATATAGCAAAGAGATGAACAGCAATGCCCAACCTGCTGAGATACGCGCATCACGCACTTTAGGCACAGTGAAGAAGCGAATAATGACGTGAGGAAGACCAGCAGTACCCACCATCAAGGCTGCGCAGATAAAGAACACGTCAACCGTGCTCTTGTTGCCTTCGGTATAAGCGGTGAAGCCGAGCTCTTGAGTTAAGCCATCGAGTTTATCGAGTAGGTAAACATCGGTACCGGTAATGGTTGAGCCCATACCAATTTGTGGCAGAGGGTTACCTGTCATCATGATCGAGGTGAAAATGGCGGGAACAAGGAAGGCGAAAATGAGCACGCAGAACTGTGCAACTTGCGTATAAGTGATGCCTTTCATGCCACCGAGTACCGCATAGAAAAACACGATCCCCATACCGATGACGATACCAACGTTAATATCCACTTCGAGGAAACGAGAGAATACCACGCCGACGCCGCGCATTTGCCCCGCAACATAAGTAAACGAGATAAAGATGGCGCAAAATACCGCCACCATGCGCGCGGTTTTTGAGTAGTATCGCTCACCGATAAAATCTGGCACGGTGAACTGGCCAAATTTACGCAAATAAGGTGCAAGGCAAAGTGCCAATAACACATAGCCGCCTGTCCAGCCCATCAAGTACACGGTACCATCATAGCCAATGAACGAGATGATACCCGCCATTGAGATAAATGAAGCGGCTGACATCCAGTCCGCTGCGGTTGCCATGCCGTTGGCAACAGGGTGAACACCACCGCCAGCAACATAGAATTCACTGGTCGATCCTGCACGGGCCCAAATGGCAATGCCGATATAGAGTGCAAACGTAATACCGACCAGAATAAACGTCCAAGTTTGAATATCCATTTCGTAAACCTCTTAGTCTTCCTGCACGTTGTATTTCTTGTCGAGCGCATTCATGCGCACAACGTAAATAAAGATCAAGGCGACAAAGGTATAGATGGACCCTTGTTGTGCGAACCAGAACCCTAGTTTGAACCCGCCTAAATGAATCGTATTCAGTGCGTCGACGAAAAGAACGCCTGCACCATATGATACCAAGAACCACACTGCCAGCAGTGAGCCCATAATTCCCAAGTTTTCCTTCCAGTAGGCTTGAGCATGTTCGGTTGATTGGAACGCCATGACCTTCTCCTTCGGTTTGCATATCGTGGTGTTAATTTAATGTTACGAAATTAAGATAGCAGTGAAAGGGTGGTGGGTCTGTGCAACTTTAGTCGGGAGGTTGTTTTTTTTAATTCATTGTAACTAAATGAAATTCCTCAATTTAGAAGGCCTTTCTTATGTTGAGTAAATGTTAAATTAGCCAAAAGTATAAGATCATAAGCTCTTGATTGGAAAATCGCTCATGGCGAGTTAACGATTTTTTATGTGGTTGGTTATTCATGCCGCGATAAAAACGATCAATGTTTACATAAAGTTGTCTTAAAAACGGATTAAACTAAGGCACAATGGAACGCGTATTTATGTTGGTTATTCAATCAATAATAATTAAATCAATAAGGAAGGAATATGGATGCAATCGCTATCAATGGTTTTTTTCTCGTAGGTGCTTTGCTGATTGCATTAAGTGTGATGTTAAGTCCAGTCTCTTCTAAGTTAGGAATTCCTATTCTGCTCGTTTTTTTATTGGTGGGTATGTTGGCTGGGGAGGATGGCCCCGGTGGCATCTTATTTGATAATTATCCGATTGCTTATTTAGTCAGTAACTTAGCGCTTGCCATCATCCTATTAGATGGCGGCATGCGTACCCGTGTTGCCAGTTTTCGGATTGCCTTTTGGCCGTCAGTTTCGTTAGCGACGTTTGGGGTGGCGATCACCACCATTCTCACCGGCTTGATGGCGGCATGGCTGTTTAATTTGGAATTACTGCAAGGTATTTTGGTGGGAGCGATTGTTGGCTCAACTGATGCGGCGGCGGTTTTTTCCCTGCTTAAAGGGAGAAGCTTGAATGAGCGCGTCGGTTCAACGTTAGAGATTGAATCGGGCACTAACGATCCAATGGCGGTGTTTTTAACCGTGACATTAATTGCGGTACTGGGTAGCCAAGGCGATGATCTCAGCGCAGGATTCTTGCTGCTGAGTTTTATCCAGCAATTTGGCCTCGGGGCTTTATTTGGATTAGCCGGAGGTTGGCTGCTCTGGAAGCTGATTAATAGCAATCAACTTCCAGAAGGGCTCTACTCCATTTTGGCCATCAGTGGCGGTTTGATTATCTTTGCGCTGTCCAATTCACTCGGCGGCAGTGGTATTCTATCCATCTACTTGACGGGTTTATTGCTGGGCAATAAACCGACCCGTTGCCGCTATTCCATTTTGAACGTACTGGATGGGATGACGTGGCTTAGCCAAATTGGCATGTTCTTGGTGCTTGGGTTATTGGTCACACCTTCTGAATTGCTGACCATTGCGGTGCCGGGCTTTGCGCTCGCTTTTGGTATGATTTTGTTTGCGCGCCCCATTTCTGTATGGATTGGTTTATTGCCATTCAAAGCATTTACTGCGCGTGAAAAGTGGTTTATCTCTTGGGTTGGACTGCGCGGCGCTGTGCCCATTATTTTAGCGGTTTTCCCAATGATGGCCGGTTTACCGAATGCGCAGCTCTATTTCAACTTAGCCTTCTTCGTGGTGATGGTGTCGCTAGTGGTACAAGGGGGAACCTTGATGAAAGCGGCCGCTTTGGCTCGCGTTGAACTACCGCCCAAACCTGAGCCAATTTCACGTACCGGTGTTGAGATATACCCGTGCAGCGAATGGGAAATGTTGGTCTATAAACTCAAACAAGATAAATGGTGTATTGGTGAGCCATTACGCAATCTCTCTATGCCTGAAGGAACACGTATTACCGCCGTGTTTCGTGATGAACAACTGCTTCACCCATCGGGCAGCACCAAGTTGCAAGAGGGCGATGTCTTGTGCGTGTTAGCACAGGAGAAAGATCTCGAATCACTGAGCAACCTATTCAGTGAAGCGCCAGAAAAAGCCTCGTTAGAGCGCTTCTTTGGTGACTTCTTTTTGGATGTGGATGCAAAACTCGTTGACGTTGCTGCCTATTATGGTTTGACGATTGAGCACCTCAATCAAGAGATGACGCTCAACGATTTGCTGATCCAAGAGCTCGGAGCCACACAAGTACTGGGTGACCATTTTGAATGGCAAGGTCTGTATCTGGTGGTAGCGGACGTGGCCGATTGGCAAGCAACCAAAGTCGGTTTGCGATTACCTTTAGAAGAGACGTTAGATGAAGCGAGCGAGTAGCCGACTACTCGCCCAACTCATTGAGTAAAATTACTGCTTGAGTGCGGTTTTTAACCCCAAGTTTACGGAAAATAGCCGTCATGTGCGCTTTGATGGTCGCCTCAGAAACATTAAGCTCATAGGCGATTTGTTTGTTGAGTAGCCCATCAGAGAGCATGCCTAATACTTTGTATTGTTGCGGGGTTAAGGCGGCAATTTTCTTGGTTAAATCATTGCACGCTGCGTGATTGGCAATTAACCCTTCAGGGAAAAATGGGTCACCGGCTAGGACTTGATTGAGCGCCGAGATCAGCGCGCGCATGTCACTCGATTTAGGAATAAAACCAAAGGCACCGTGGCTTTTTACTTGCGCTACCACCGAAGGTTCTTCACTGGCTGAAATCACCACAATCGGTAAATCAGGGTATTCGGCTCGCAAGTGAATGAGCCCTGACATCCCATTTGCGCCTGGCATTTTGAGATCCAACAGCAGCAAATCCACATCGCTCTGTTTGGTTAATAAGGCTAACAGGGCATCTAGCGAATCCGCTTCCAATAAATTGGCACCGCTTATCGCCATATGCACCGATTGAAATAGCGCATTGCGAAACAGAGGGTGGTCGTCAGCAATGATGATGGTGTAGGTCGAATCCATGACGTTTTACACTTTTAGCAATGTCGTTAAATCGATTATTGACCGCGATCTCTCACTGAACAATCTTTATACGCTAAAAGTCTGAACTGTATCCACTTTTTGTCTGATACTGAGTAGTGACTGAGCCTGATCTGAGAGTGGTGCATGCCAAGCGGTTCGAGAAGAAGTGATGGCGTTCACGCGCTATTATTACCGACGGTTGCAATGGCTTGCTCAAACAGTCGGCAATAATCGGTAAACCTTAAAGCTGGTGGGCGGTGAGGTGCGCTAAAAAGCGATCGGCTGGCATAAAACCGCTGATACGTGCGTTTGAAACGCGTTCACCTTGCGCATTCCAAAAATCAATCGTCGGTAACCCTAGCACGTTCATCGCCTTGAGTAGCTCAATATCTTGTGGCTGATTTTTGGTGACGTCCGCTTGCAATAGCACAAAGTTTTGCAGTTTCTGCGCGACCTCTTGCTGATGGAAAGTGTACTTTTCAAACTCTTTACACGCCACGCACCAGTCGGCGTAGAAATCGAGCATGACGGGTTTACCTGCTAATTTGGCTTGGCTCAACTGCAAGTTGAGCTCAGCAATATTATTAACCCGAATGAACTCGACATGGCTACGGCTTGCTAGGTTGGTTTGTTCTGGCTTAAACCACACATCCAACGCAGGTTGCGCTGAAGCAAACAGACCCAATACCGCAATAATGCCAACCATGCTCTGTTTCCAGCCACCAAACGGCAAGCTGTTTTTACAATGATAGAGCCAACCAAACGCGACGATCCCAAGCGCGGACCAGAGCGCCGTTGACCACACTGGTGGCAATAAGCGTTCAAGTAAGAAGATCGGCGCAGCCAGTAAAATAAAGCCAAATAGTGTTTTGACTCTCTCCATCCAGCCACCGGCTTTAGGGAGTAGTTTGTTACCAAACACGGCGACCAAAATCAGCGGAATCCCCATACCCATGGCTAAGGCATACAGTGCAATCGCCCCCGTGAATAGGTCGCCACTTTGCGCGACATACAGCAGCGCGCCAGAAAGAGGCGCGGTGGTGCACGGTGAGCAAACCAAACCGGAAATCGCGCCCATGGCAAACACGCCAAGACTGTTCCCGCCTTGCTGCTTATTACTCAGGCTGTTTAGCCACGTCTGCACTTTGCTTGGCAGTTGCAAGGTATAAACGCCAAACATCGACAGGGCAAGTAGCACAAATAGGGTACTGAGGCCAATCAGTACATAAGGGTGCTGCATCGCGGCTTGAAATTGTAACCCAGCCGAAGCGACGACTAGGCCAAGCACGGTATAAGTGAGCGCCATACCTTGCACGTAAATAAACGATAAAATCAACGCGCGCCGTGGTGAAAGTTGGCCACGGCCAAGCACGATACTGGTGAGGATCGGGTACATAGGGAGTACACAAGGGGTAAAGGCTAGGCCAACGCCAAGTGCTAAAAAGAGTAGCGGTGTCCACCAAGAATCGGCGAGGCGGTTTGCTAGCCCGTCTTGTTCAGCCACGGGCGCTTTTGGCGAATCTGTTTCGCTTTTCGCCATATTGGCCGCCGTGTTGTTGTCAGAGCGAGTATCGCTTGCCACAGCTTGAAGGTCGATAATTCGCGTTTCTGGTGGATAGCAAAAGCCCGCTTTTGCACACCCTTGGTACTGGATAATTAATTTGGCGTTCGCTGCTGCACTGAGGAGCGGTACGTCGACAAACAGTGGCTCAGTATAAATCTTCACATCACCAAAAAATTCATCGTGATATGGCTGACCATCAAGCATCTCGATTTCACCAAGCTGTGCATTTTCGGCGCTGATACTGATCCGATCTTGGTAGAGGTAATAGCCCTGCTTGACCTGCCAATCTAAGAAGACCTGCTTACCTTGCTGCTCGGCATGAAAAGGAAACGCTTGGTCAACTGGGACAAATTGATTGTCGGCTGAGGCCAAAGCGAGGTTGTTACCACTATTGAATGGATTGTCATTGCCGAAGATCGCCAACGCAGGTTGGGAAAGTGTCAGCAGAGCTAGCAGTACAAAGGAAAAGAGTAGGCGCATACAAAAATCGAGTCTTCATTAGGTGAGTGTCATCTTAACCCAATCAGACCGCTTTTCGGCGCAATAAGTTTCACAGTGATGGAAAAATCGTCGTTGATGAGGCAGTGAAGCGAGAAAAGCCAAGTGAGGTTGTGGAGCTCACTTGGCTGGGCGATGGGGGTTAAGCGACACCTAGGCGAGTTTTCACCACCGCTTCACACGCTTCAATATTATTGATGTCTTTGGGAATAATAAGCACAGTGTCATTACCACCGACCGTTCCTAAAATCTCAGTGTGGGGATCAATATCAACCAATCGCGCGACCAATTGAGCACTTCCAGGATGAGTTTTTACCACCACAGTGGATTGATTGTGAGTGATAAACTCAATTTGTGAGGCGATAGATGACTCAACACGCACTGGCGCGGTTTCGACCGTAATGCAGTACACTTTTTTGCCGCACGCATTTTGCACTTTCACCACACCAAGTTGGGAAAGCAAGCGTGACACAGTGGATTGGCTAATGCCTTCGTAGCCGAGCTCTATTAGCCTGAGTCGTAGCTCATTTTGGTTAGCAAAACTTTGTTGTTGTAGGATTTTTTTACAAGCGGAAGCTAACGTTTTGTCATCGGTTTGCATTGCGCCGTGGGGGATTTTTCTGTTCACGGGCGGTTCCTTTTATACACGCTACTGCGTCTGGGGTATCGGTGATCCTTACCATGCCAGCACACTCCCAAAGCCATAGAGTGTGAGTTCACGTTATGTTTAACGCCAATGGCGCAACGGTTGAGCATTGCTCTTTTCCCCTCTATAAGTGGTGGGGGATTATTATTGATGCCTGTAGCTTAACATTAATCAATGTGTCGCTTTTTGCGGGGGATCACCAAATAATAAACTAGATTACCGATTGATTTTTGGCGTTTTATGTTGATTTGATGGAATAATATGCACGGAAATATGCAAAATTCGTAAGTTGGTCCAGCGCCGAGTTAGGACGCTGGAGGCTGGCAGGGCTGTAAACGCGATGGATGCGCGCTTAGTGCTGTTTTAGCAACGTTCAGTCATGATTTCGCGCGAGAATACTTTCTCACAATAGTGGCATTTGAGATGCACATTCTCTTGTTTGAGCTGCACTTTAAAGCGGCTCTCGACAGGCTCGCCATGAGAGATGCAGTTGCTGTTTGGGCAACGAAATACGCTGTCAATTCGCTCTGGCAAAGTGAGGGTCAGTTTGTTGACCACTTTATACTCTTCAATTTGATTGACGGTGGCTTTCGGGGCATACAGTGCTAATTGGTTCGCTTGCTCTTTGGTGAGATAAAGGTTTTCTATTTTAATCAGATCTTTATTACCTAACGCAGAAGAGGGTAGGTTTAGGCCAATCGTCACACGTTGATTGGTTTCATTTAACTTAAACAAAGAGAGAATTTTGATCCCAAGGTTGGCAGGGATATGGTCAATCACGCTACCGTTACGAATCGCTTCAACTTGCAATTGAGTCTCTTTTACCATGATGTTATCTCCTACTTATAAGGTTGGGTTAAGAACAAGGGCTAATAAAGCTTCACGCGCATAAACGCCGTTTTCGGCTTGTTGGAAATAGTAGGCGTAAGGTGTTTTATCGACATCGGTGGTGATTTCATCGACCCGAGGCAGTGGGTGCAGCACTTTTAAATTGTGGCGCGCTTCTTTTAATGTTTCTGCGGTTAAGATGTAAGCCGATTTCATATGTGCGTATTCGGATGCATCAAAGCGCTCTTTTTGTACGCGCGTCATGTACAGCACATCCAGTTCAGGCACGACCTCTTCAATGCTGGCGTGCAAACTAAACGCAATGCCAGCCTCTGAGAGCTCTTCGCAAATGTAATCCGGCATCGCCAGCACTTCTGGGGCGATAAAAAAGAAACGTACATTGTTGAATTTCGATAAGGCTTGGGTGAGCGAATGGACGGTGCGGCCATATTTTAAGTCGCCGACGAACGCGACGTTAAGGTTATCGAGCCTGCCTTGCGTTTCATAAATGGAAAACAGATCGAGCAAGGTTTGGGTTGGATGTTGGTTAGCACCATCGCCACCGTTGACTACGGGAACGCCGTTGGAAAACTCAGAGGCTAAACGTGCAGCGCCTTCTTGTGGGTGGCGCATAACAAACGCATCTACATAAGAGGAAATAACTTGCACCGAGTCAGCTAAGGTTTCCCCTTTCTTGGCAAGTGACGTATTGCCGCCATTATCAAAACCAATCACTGTGCCGCCTAGGCGCTGCACTGCCGTTTCAAACGACAAACGGGTACGTGTAGAAGGTTCAAAGAAGCAGCTTGCTACTACTTTATTTTTGAGAAGTTCAGGGTTTGGTTCCGCTTTAAGCCTTGTTGCAGTTTCAACAATCAGCTCCAGTTCCGCACGGCTCAGTTCTGGAATGGAAATGATGTGCTTGTTAAATAACGAATGCGCCATAACGTGTCTTCCCTCTGTATGGTTCGCTTTGGCTACTAGCCTTTGCGAAATTTTGCTTAAAAAAAAGCCCCCTAAAATAGGAGGCTTCAATAACGTTCAGAATAGAAAAACAAAACGACTAACTCGACTGGCGCCGGGTGTAATGGATGGCGTTGATGGGGAGTGCTGCGGTTCATTTTCTGCTCCGTTTAGACAAATTGCGAAGGATTATACGGACAAAAAACACGCTGGCAATACTCTTTGGAAAATATCCATAAAATGGATTTTTATGCGAAATTGGCTTGATTTCGATGTTATTTGCTACACGTTTACAGCTAAAGCATAAGCGCGATTTGTGAGTGTTATTGACTGAAAAAAAATGCGAGCTTTATTCAAGCTCGCATCGATTCAACATCAAAGAGATGAAGTAGACGATTCATCGCCTACATTCATTATCTACTATTCGTTACCTAAGTTAGCTACCCTAAGTTAGTTACCTAAGGTGGCCACCATCACGGCCTTGATGGTGTGCATGCGGTTTTCAGCTTCATCGAACACGATGGAATGCTCAGATTCAATCACTTCATCGGTCACTTCAACACCTTTGGCAAGCACTGGGTAGTTTTTCGCAAGCTCTTTGCCAACGGTGGTATCTTCGCCGTGGAAAGCAGGCAAGCAGTGCATGAATTTCACATGTGGGTTACCAGTGGCTTTTAACATCGCCATATTCACTTGGTAAGGCAGCATCAATTCAATGCGCTCTGCCCATGCTTCTTTCGCTTCGCCCATCGATACCCAAACATCGGTGTAGAGGAAATCACAGCCTTGAACGCCTTCTTGAACATCATCTGTGAGCGTAATTTTCGCGCCTGTTTGCTTTGCAATAGCGCGACATTCCGCGACTAATTCTTCGGTTGGCCAGAACGCTTTGGGTGCAACAAGGCGAATGTCCATGCCCATTTTCGCAGCGCCCACCATCAAGGAGTTACCCATGTTGTTGCGTGCATCACCGAGGTAGGCAAATTTCATTTCATGGAGGCGTTTGCCACGGCCATGTTCGATCATGGTAAGGAAATCAGCCAAAATTTGTGTTGGGTGGAATTCGTCAGTTAAGCCGTTCCATACTGGTACGCCAGCGTAGGCACCAAGCTCTTCAACGATCTCTTGACCAAAGCCGCGATATTCGATGCCGTCATACATGCGGCCTAAGACGCGCGCGGTATCTTTCATCGACTCTTTGTGGCCAATTTGTGAACCTGATGGGCCTAAGTAGGAGACTTGAGCACCTTGGTCAAACGCTGCTACTTCGAATGCACAGCGAGTGCGCGTTGAGGTTTTTTCAAAGATAAGTGCAATGTTTTTGCCTTTGAGACGAGGCTGTTCATAACCGTTGTATTTGGCTTTTTTCAGCTCAAGTGATAGATCCAATAGGTGCTGGATTTCGCGTGGAGTGAAATCAAGAAGTTTTAGAAAGTTACGATTGCGTAAGTTAAAAGCCATGATCTTTTCCTCATTTGCAACGCTTGCTTCTGATGAAAGGGTGGAAGAAAGCGTTAATATTTGTTTAAAGTTAAAAACAGTTGTTTAAAGTTAAAAACAGATTCGGTTTATAAAATAGATTTTAAAAACAATGTTTTAGTCACGCGTAATATTGGTACCTGCTGTGCCTTCTAAGATGCGTAGGCCATCTTCTAACGCACCGATCCCAACGACTTTCCCGCCTTGTTGAATGAATTCGCACGAGGCTTCAATTTTGGGCCCCATAGAACCGGCATCAAATTGATAGTTGGCAAGCTCGCTTGGCGTTGTGCTGCGCAGCGCATGTTGGGTTGGTTTACCCCAATCAAGGTAAACGGCGTCAGCATCGGTCAAAATTAGCAGCGCGTCGGCGTTCAATTGTTTGGCAAGAAAGGCAGCAGACATGTCTTTGTCGATCACTGCTTCTACACCGACTAATTTGCCGTTTTCACGTTTGACTGGAATACCGCCACCACCGGTGCAAATCACTAAATGACCAGCACTGATAAGCTGGGAAATCGCATCATGTTCGACGATGCCTATCGGTTGAGGGCTCGGAACCACACGGCGGAAGTATTGGCCGTCAGGCTTGACTGTCCAGTGGTATTTCTCAGCCAATTCACGCGCTTCTGCTTCTTGATAAACTGGGCCAATCGGTTTGGTTGGGTTGGCAAAGGCAGGGTCTTTCGGGTCGACCATCATTTGGGTCAACATGCACGAAATGTTGCGTTCAGGCAGCATGTTTTTGAACTCTTGCATCAACATGTAGCCAATCATCCCTTGAGTTTCACTGCCCAATACGTCGAGTGGGTACGGCGCTACTTTTTTGTATTCGAGACCTTGTAGTGCCAGCAGGCCAACTTGAGGGCCATTGCCATGCACCAGCACCACGTTATAGTGTTTGGCTATTTCGGAAATGGTTTTGACTGCAATTTCAATGTTGCGACGTTGAACATCTGCTTCTAATGGCTGACCACGACGAAGTAGCGCGTTTCCACCTAATGCAACAACAACAGTTTGTTTGCTCATAATTCTATCTCTTCTAAGGTGGGTTGAGGCGTGCAGAGGAAATTTGCCTCAACCCATTTGATTAACCTAAGGGCTAGATACCGTCACGCTCAATTGGGCAGCTCATGCAGCGTGCACCGCCACGGCCACGGCCCAATTCGTCACCAGGAATAGACAGAACAGTGATGCCTGCTTTATCGTATTTTTCATTGGTATAGGTGTTGCCTTCATAGCCAATCACTACGCCAGGTTTGACGGTTAGGACATTGTTTGCATCGTTCCACTGTTCACGTTCTGCGTTGAAGTTGTCACCGCCCGTTGTGATTAGGTTGAGTTTATCGACGCCAAGTGCTTTTTCGATGGCGGTCACGAAGTAACCTTCTTCTTTGACGTTCACGGCACCAGACTCATCGCCTGTGAGGCTCCAGCATTTCACATCTTTGCGTACCACTTCTGGGTAAACAGAGAAGGTGTCTTCACGCATGTGTGTCATGACGGTATCTAAGTGCATGCAAGAGCGGTGTTTTGGTAGTTCCATCGCAATGATTTGCTTCGCTTGGCCATGTTTAAATAGGCCCGCAGCTAAGTGTTCAACACCTTGCGCTGTGGTGCGCTCAGACATACCAATCAGTACTGCACCTTTGCCAATCACAAGAACGTCGCCACCTTCAATGGTTGAATTATCGTAATTAATGCTCTCGTCATCACCGAAGTATTTAATGAAGTCTTGGCCCGCAAAGCTTGGATGCCAGCGGTAAATCGCACGCACATGGTTGGTTTCACGTTGACGTGCAGGTTTTGCCATCGGGTTGATTGACACTCCACCGTATACCCAGCAAGACGTATCGCGAGTAAAGAGATGGTTTGGTAGTGGTTCAATGATGAAATCGGTTGGTGCATGCAAGCCTTGCATCATTGAAGAGGATTTCATTGGCATTTCAGCGTAAGACAAACCACCTGTCAGGATTTTTGCCAATTCAAGGTTTGGCAGATCGCTGAGGTAGCAGCGCACGTCATTCGCAAATGTTTTGCCAAGGCGGTAATCCGATACTTGTTGAGTAAGCAGCCACTCTTTTGCGACGGGAACCGCTAGCGTGTCGGCTAATAGATCGGTCAGCAGTAAAACTTCAACACCTTGGTCACGTAGCGTTTGTGTGAACGCATCATGCTCTTTCCCCGCACGCTCTACGGCCAATACATCATCAAACAAAAGGTCGTGACAGTTGGATGGTGTTAAGTGAGTGAGTGAGCGTCTTGGGCGGTGAACAAGAACTCGACGTAATTGACCAATTTCAGAACCAACATATAACTTACTCATAATAGTATCTCTCTTAATTTATATGCATTTATGCCGTTATATTTTTGACATTAAATTCAACTTGCTCTGGATAAATACATAATTATTTCTGTAGGGAATTCAGTATGAATTTATTTATTCACTTCTTTGTTCTGCAATTAATATTACCCTTGGTCTGTATATGTTCTTAGAGGTCCATCACAGAATGATTTATATTGAAATTCGGCGAAAATAAGGGTTTTTTAACAATGTTTATGCAGTGTTTATATTGTGAGTGTCATATTTATTACTGCTTTTTTTATGGATGTTCATTCAATTTGAATTTCACTCAGCGCTATTTCATATAGGATCGGAATTTTGGTTGGGAATTTTATGCACCAAAAACACATCGATAATTCATCGAATGGGTTAAGAATATGCACTTGAAAAGGGTATATAGTTGAATATGAGTCGAAGAAATGGGCTGTGTTAACATAACTTTCTTAATAAAACTTGATCTCACGCAGGCTTTCTAATGTAGATGTTTTGTCTGAATTGGCGTAATAGAGGACGGAAAATGAGAGATGAAATAGCAGGCGATCTGAATTTGGTGATAAAGGAATATAGGCCGCGTTTTATTTAGTCACCAAAAGTGGTTATTTATCCCAGCCGATTGCTATAAAAAAATAGCCATCAAAACTAATGACTATCTAACGACGTTGAAAGCCATCATTTCCTGATTTGGCTAACGTATCATGTTTAGAGTTGAGTAGC
The DNA here is from genome assembly GCF_963888445.1 of Vibrio sp. B1-2. Taxonomy (NCBI): domain Bacteria; kingdom Pseudomonadati; phylum Pseudomonadota; class Gammaproteobacteria; order Vibrionales; family Vibrionaceae; genus Vibrio; species Vibrio sp. B1-2. The sequence goes on along the minus strand of NZ_CAWPJH010000041.1, from coordinate 197,460 downwards.
TGCGCAGCCAATGAGCCTAAGTCGGCCTGCCAATAAAAAAGCCGCAATCATGCGGCTTTTAAAGGGTGTGACGCGGTTTTCACCTACGACATATCGTTCATCAGTTTGGCGCTATAGCATCGCACCTAGGCTGAGAGATAGCATAATGAATACGCACAATATGCCTAACAGTGGTGCGACCCATTTCACCCAGCGAACATAAGGTACACGAGCAATTGCTAAGCCGCCCATCACTACCGCAGAGGTTGGCGTGATTAGGTTGACTATCCCTGAAGCCGATTGGTAAGCCGTGACGACAAGGTCGCGACCAACGCCTGCAAAGTCAGCCAATGGAGCCATGATGGGCATGGTTAATACCGCAAGGCCAGAAGACGAAGGTACAAGGAAAGAGAGAAGAATTTCCAGTAAATACATTACGTTAATAAAAATGACGGATGAAAGGCCAGTAACCATTTGCTCAGCTGAGAACAAAATAGTGTCGGTGATCATCCCGCGGTCCATGATCACCACAATGCCGCGTGCGATACCAATGATCAGTGCTACGCCTAATAGGTCTCGTGCACCATCAATAAAGCTGGTGGTGAATTCCTCTTCACTCATACGAGCAATTAAACCGATAATGATGGTTGCGCCCAAGAACATGGCTGAGATCTCAGCCATCCACCATCCAGCAACAGATACACCATAAATCATCACGCCAAAAGCGGCCGCGAAAATGGTCAAAATAACTTTGCGGGTGGCGGTGAATTCGAGTTTCTCTCCACTTTGATTGCCAAGGAAGTGAGCTTTGTTCTCTTCGTACTTGTCGTACACAATCGATTTGCTTTGATCTGCTTGCACCATTTTCGCGTAGCGCATCACGTACAGCACACAGATAACCCAACCGACAGCTAACATTGCTAAGCGCAACATGATGCCATCAGTAAACGGAATGCCCGCTGCGTTGGCCGCAATTACGGTGGCAAATGGGTTGATAGTGGAGCCCAGCGTACCAATACCCGCGCCAAGCAGTACGGTAGCGGCGGCAACTAGTGGGTCAAAACGAGCGGCCATCATCACAGGTACGAGTAAGGTGTAGAAAGGTAAGGATTCTTCCGCCATACCGTAAATCGTACCGCCTGCGGCAAACAGCGCCATCAGGATGGGTATCATCAACTCTTCACGCCCTTCAAGCCGCGCTGTTACGCGTTCAATGCCCGCATCAATCGCACCTGTTTTGGTCACTAGGCCCAAAAAGCCACCAATGACCAAAATGAACAGAGACACGTCAATCGCGGCAGCTTCGTAGCTGTTGTGGTCATAAAAGCCGTCAATCGGTGCCATCAACACATCGATCACCCCTTGTGGGTTACCTTCTGCGTGTTGATAAGTTCCCGCAATAGGCACTTCTTTGCCCAGTTCTTCATTCATGGTGCGCTGATACTGACCGGCAGGCACAATCCAGGTTAAAAGGGCCACAAGAGCAATTAGAATGAAAAGGATGGTGTAAGCGGAAGGAAACTTAAAGTTAGCAAAGAAGCCACCTTTAGGTTCAGTGGATACAGTTTGGGTTGTCATAGCGATCTCCTTACACTCAGAGAACAACGAGATTCTGAGTGTGTTCAGCGGCTAATGTTCTTCAGTCTTCCATCCCATTAAAATATTATCTACTAGGGGTGAAAGAATAAAAAGTTATTGGAACTTCAATTAAATACGTTAAATGAAAAGTTTTAATTATTATTAAGTGAACATAAATGCTCACTTGCTCAGATATCTGTATAAATTCTAAGGTGAGTTTTAAAGCGTAACTTTGTCTTGCTTCACAAAACAATAGTACCGAGTTACACACCATTTTTTTAGGGGATTTAATTTAGGGTAATTGAGTGTAAATAATGGAATTATATTCTTACGATTTTTATTCTAAGACATGGATATAGGCGGATAATCGTTGTAGGGTAAATATATTGAAATTTTATTCATTAAGCTGAATGAGTGAAGAGAAGTAATTATTTATTGCTTTATTGATATGTATCAATATTTTATACATGACAAATAAAAAGGGAGCCAAAGCTCCCTTATAACAATAGTAGAGATTACATCAAAATATTGGAGAACAACAAACCAAAACCAATACTAAACACCATGCTTAACAAGCCAGGGAGCATAAAGCTGTGGTTGAAAATATACTTACCAATACGAGTGGTACCAGTCCGGTCAAAGTCGATAGATGCGATGATAGGGCCGTAGTTTGGAATGAAGAAGTAACCGTTAACGGCAACGAAAACCGCAATAATAATGGCTGGTGGCAAACCCAAGGTTATTGCAACAGGGACTAACACGGCTGTTGTTGCGCCTTGGCTATTGACCATCACCGACAGAGCAAATAACGCGAACGCGAATGTCCATGGTGCGACTTCCACTAAGCCAGAGACCGCTTCTTTGACCATGGCACCATGGCCGGCAATGAAGGTGTCACCTAACCAAGCGATACCGAAGATCGCCACGATGGCACGCATACCTGCATGGAATACGGAACCTTGGCTGATGGCGTTGCCGTCAGGTTTGCACAGTAAAATGATCAGCGCCGCGATAGACAGCATCACGATTTCAATCGTGTGCGCCATCCCCATGGCTGAGCCGTTAAATTGTGGGCGCAAGCTAGGCAATGCACCCATCACCACCACCACAATGGCACCGAACAAAAATAGCCCGACCGATTTTTTCGCTTGTGGCGTGATTTGAATATCAGCAATTGATACTTCTTGTTCCATCTCTGCGCGAAATTCTGGGTCTTGCAAGCGACGTTGATATTCTGGGTCGTCTTTCAGTTCAACACCGATTTTATTGACGAATAAGCACGCACAAGCCAAACCAAGAATGGTACTTGGGATGGTGATCATCAACACATCCGTTAGCGTGATGCCTTGTGGTTCTAAGAAGGCGACTAACGCCACGACGGCGGCCGCAATTGGGCTAGCTACAATCGCAAATTGTGACGCGATCACCGCCATACCTAAAGGACGTTCTGGACGAATACCACTGCGACGGCTCACTTCAGCAATAACGGGCAGTACTGAATAGGCCACGTGACCTGTACCAGCCATCATTGTAAAAAAGTAAGTTACCAAAGGGGCGATGAAAGTGATGTGGCGAGGGTTTTTATGCAAAATGTTAGTGGCAATTTTGATCAAATAATCTAAACCGCCAGCCGCTTGCATTGAGGCTGCTGCTGCAACCACGGCCATGATCATTAACATCACATCAATCGGTGGGCTGGTTGGTTGCATGCCAAATCCAAAGCTCAGTACAGCAAGGCCAATACCGCCCATCACACCAAGCCCAATACCACCAATCCTTGCACCAATTAGGATACATCCTAATACGATAAGGAACTCAATTAAGAACATCTTATACTCCTAAAGATAATGAAAAATAGGGTCATTCTACAGGTTCAGCGATATTGAACGGTATGCTTTGCGCCATGATGTAACGCAATTTTTTCTCACTTAATAACTTGTAGAAAGTAAAAAGGCTCTGAATCAGAGCCTTTTTTGATTATTCGTAGCGTTTCGCTTTGTACTGAGGGCGCATAAAGTTTTCGACGGACAAGATGTCATCGAGCTCTTCGGCGGTGAGTAAGCCTCGCTCAAGCACTACTTCACGTACGCTCTTACCCGTTTCCGCACAAATTTTACCCACGATGTCACCTTCATGGTGGCCAATATATGGGTTAAGGTAAGTCACGATACCGATAGAGTTGAATACGTAAGCTTCACACACTTCTTTATTGACAGTGATGCCGTCAACACACTTGTCACGAAGGTTTATGCAGGCGTTTGAAAGAATTTCAATTGACTCAAACATGCTTTGTGCAATCACAGGTTCCATCACGTTTAGCTGTAATTGGCCACCTTCTGCGGCAAAGGAAATAGTGTTGTCGTTACCAAGTACTTTAAAGCACACTTGGTTGACCACTTCAGGCACCACAGGGTTTACTTTTGCAGGCATGATGGAAGACCCAGCCTGCAGTTCAGGTAGGTTCAACTCGTTTAGACCCGCGCGAGGGCCAGATGAAAGAAGACGTAAGTCATTACAGATTTTAGAGAGTTTCACAGCAAGGCGTTTTAGCGCGCCGTGCGCCATAACATAAGCACCGCAGTCAGAGGTTGCTTCAATTAAATCTTCCGCTGGTACCACAGCTAAGCCAGTCACCGCAGCAAGGTGTTTCACTGCCGCCGCTTGATATCCCGGCGCCGCATTCAGGCCAGTACCGATCGCTGTTGCGCCAAGGTTGATCTCAAGCAGCAGTTTAGAGGTGTACTCTAGGTTGCGGATCTCTTCATTAATGGTGACCGCCCAAGCGCGGAACTCTTGACCTACGGTCATCGGTACGGCGTCTTGCAATTGAGTACGACCCATTTTCAAAATGCCAGAGAACTCTTGGCTTTTTAGCTCAAATGCACCTTTTAGATAGGCAATAGAATCAATCAGTTTCAGGATGCTGTTGTATACCGCAATGCGAAAACCGGTAGGGTAAGCACAGTTGGTTGATTGGCTTTTATTAACGTGGTCATTAGGGTTGATGAACTCGTACTGACCCTTTTCTTTACCCATCAATTCCAGAGCAAGGTTTGCGATCACTTCGTTGGTGTTCATATTGACGGAAGTACCGGCACCGCCTTGGTATACGTCTGACGGAAATTGATCCATGCACTTACCTGTTTCTAGGATCAAGTCACACGCTTGGAGGATGTAATTAGCCACTTGGCTTGGAATGACGCCGAGCTCTTTGTTGGCTAGCGTGGCGGCTTTTTTGGTCATCACCATACCGCGTACAAATTCAGGCACATCAGAAATGGTTGATTTTGAAATATTAAAGTTTTCGATAGCGCGCAGCGTATGAATGCCGTAATACGCGTCAGCAGGAACGTGACGTTGACCTAATAGATCTTCTTCGATACGAGTGGCCGAGTTAGCTGTAGCAGCTGTCGTTTCTGATAGGGTAGCCATAACAGGATCCTTAGAGAATTATTCTGATAATTAGTGAAATTATTAGCCATTTCTGCAGTTTAAGAATCCATTCGTCAGAATTTTAGGCTGGAAAATCCGTCCTGACTTCTGTGGCACATCATACTCAACCTAGATTTAAAAAATAGTAAGTGGATCACCTTTTAGGTCAATATTTTATGAAAATTTGATACGCACTCACATGCGTTATTTTTAGGTTTTAAAAACAGTTATCGCGTTGATAAATAGTTGTGATGCCGGCGGTTGGATTTGTCTGTGTGGTATGCGATTTGTTCAGGTTTTGTTAGCAAAATGAACGAATGAATGGATTTCAGATAGAGCCAATATTCGGTCTATTTTAAGATAGATACTGGCTCTGTTTAGTCATTTAGGCTGCGAGGTGGTGCTCTTTGATTGAGCGTTGAGTGTTGTAGTCGCCTGTGGTTGACGGTAAGGTGAGAGCAATAAACAAAGGAGGGCGTGTGTTTCCAATCTTACTTCTGGCTTTTATTTTTGTGCCAATCATTGAAATTGGTCTCTTTATCCAAGTAGGCAGCTTGCTAGGTATGTGGCCAACTATCGCCTTGGTGCTGATTACGGCATTTGTTGGTGCATCATTGGTTCGTAGTCAAGGGATACAAACTTTACTTAGCGTTCAACACCGTTTGCACCAAGGTGAGCTACCTGCGCAGCAAATTATTGAGGGCGTGATGCTGGCGGTGGCGGGTGTGCTACTTTTAGTACCGGGTTTTTTGACCGATGCACTTGGTATGGTGGTGCTATTGCCTGCGCCTCGGGCTTTGCTTGCCAACTATTTGATGAATAAAGTGGGGGTGAATGGTGTATCAGGCCGTTTTCAGGCGCAGTTTGATGATAGCCGTCATAACAAAGCCCCATTTGATCGTGACTTTGAACCATCTGAAACGGGAAAAACCTTCGAAGGTGAATTTGAACGTAAAGATGATGAGCATAATAGGCTGAAATAAAAGACTTTTTATGGTGTTTCTTACTCTATTGTTTTGAGTTGTAAAAATTAAATGCCGAAATAGATTGCTTAGTGCAACGTTAGCGAATATAGTTACCTCGCTCTGTTGTTCAGGGGTTATTAATGAAACAAAAAATAAAAGTAAAAGTAAATTCTCAGAATCCCATCGTAAAAGTTGATGTCCTCAGTGTTTCCCTTACCTTATTAGTAACATTAAATAATTCAATCTATCAGTGCATTGCGCATAAGCGCGATAACTTTATGAATTTAAATAAAAGGGACACATTATGTCTAACAAAACAACTGGTTCTGTAAAATGGTTTAACGAAACTAAAGGTTTCGGCTTCCTTACTCAAGATAACGGCGGCGCTGACGTGTTCGTACACTTCAATGCAATCGCTTCTGACGGTTTCAAAACTCTAATTGAAGGCCAAAAAGTATCTTTCAATGTAGAAAACGGTCAAAAAGGCCTACAAGCAGCTCAAGTAACTGTTCTGTAATCTAGCCTAATATCTAGAATTAATAAAAAGGTCGCCTAGGCGGCCTTTTTGCTATTTGGTGATTTATCTTCCTACCGTTTTAGAACACTAGCGCTGTTATTGCGCACCTTCAAAGCCCATTTGACGCCACGCTTCAAACGCAATAATAGCGACCGCATTAGAGAGATTTAAACTGCGAGCTTCTGCCATCATCGGAATACGAATACGTTGTGTCATCGGTAGGCTTTCGATGACTTGCGCTGGTAATCCACGAGTTTCTGGGCCAAACATCAACACATCTCCTTTTTGAAACTGCGCATCGACGTGGTGCCCCGTGGTTTTAGTGGTACAAGCAAAAATCCGGTACGTTTCGCGCTCTGCATTGAGGTAGTCTATAAAGGCATCCAAGTTGGCATGACGCGTTACGCGCGCTAAATCGTGGTAATCAAGCCCTGCACGGCGCACTTTCTTCTCTTCTAGATCAAAACCCAGCGGTTCAATAAGATGCAAATTAGCGCCGCAATTGGCACACAAGCGAATAATATTTCCGGTATTAGGGGCGATTTCAGGTTCGTAAAGTGCGATATCAAACATGGTATAGCTGCTCTTAAGGAGTGTGGGCCGGAAGTATAAGGTGACGAGCCTATTGAGTACAAGTCACCCGTTATTTGGCAATATAGGCATAAGTGGAATTTAACTATCCAATGGGAGCGTGAATTGTACTTTTAACCCACCTAATTGGCTGCGACTTGCGTGAATCGTACCGCTGTGTTGACGAATGGCACTTTCGGTGATGGCTAAACCTAACCCTGTACCACCACTGTGCCTATCACGCGCAGTGGAAACACGATAAAAGGGGCGGAAAATATCGTCTAACTCGTTTTCGGGAACGCCTTCACCATTGTCTTCCACGCAAACCGATAGTCTGCCTTTTTCGACCGAAAAGGTAATATTGATTTCATCTTTGCCATAGTAAATGGCGTTACGCACAATGTTTTCCAATGCGCTCATCAGCAGTTTTGGTGTGCCGGAAATCGTGTGCGGTGGAATCGCATTATAGGTGAGTCTTTTTTCCATCTGCTCGGCCTCAAATTGGGCATCACTCAATAATTCCTCCCATAAACTGGATAGCGGTTGAGTTTCTCGGCTGAGATGGCTATTGGTTTGCATACGCGAAAGCGTCAGAAGTTCACCGATCATCTGCTCTAAACGCTGTGCTTCGGTGTCGATCCGCTCCAATTCTGAGCTGCTACCTTGTTTTCGAGTGGCAAGTGCATTGGCCATTCTCAGTCGAGTTAAAGGGGAGCGCAGCTCGTGTGAAATATCCGACAGCAATCGCTGCTGGCCAGAAATCATCTGATTGACGGCTTCTACCATTTGGTTAAAGCTTTTTCCTGCTTGGCGAAATTCACTGGTGCCTTTTTCTAAGCTTGGGTCGACCACAAATTCGCCGCGAGCGACCCGTTTGGCGGCTTGCTCGAGGCGGCTGGCGGGTTGACTCAATGCCCATGCGAGCCATAAGAGTAGTGGTGTACTGACGAGCATCACGGCAAGCAGTAGGCCGAACGGACGGTCAAATAGTTGCAATAAGAACGGGGGGGGCTCATTCCAGCGAATACCGACAAACATGAGTAGATCTTGCTTAGCAAGGGTAATTGGCAATGGACCTGAAATCATATAACGGCCATAGAGCTTCTGTTGTGGCTTATCAATGGATTCAATGCTGGTCACGAAATTTTGGAGTGCTTTAAACTTAAAGTCGGCTTGAGTTTTGGTGGTGAGAATTGTGCCATCTGGCGTTGTGATAAAGAATTGTGGAGTGCCGTTCTTCTCGCGCATGTGCCCTTCACCACGCTTGTTGCTGCTACTTTCTAAACGAAAGAGGATGCGTGTGAGTTCATGCTCATCTTTAAACATACTCTCTATTTTTTGTTTTAAGTGTGTAAGACGTTGGTATTCATCGCTAGGTATATCACGGGTTTTACGAGGATCAAGGTGCGGCAGTGCTAATACTGCGATCAGCACCAGCAGCATCGTAAACCAAAAAATGGCAAAAATTCTGCCATAAAGGCTGTTGATTTTAGGTAGGCGCATTAATCCTCCAGAATCATGAGGTAGCCACGACCACGCAGCGTTTTAATCCGTGATTTACCATCGACACGCTCAGGTAATTTCTTGCGTAAATTCGAGACGTGCATATCAATCGCGCGGTCAAAGGCCGCCAACCGTTTTCCTAGAACATCAAGGCTGAGCGCTTCTTTAGTTAAGGTTTCGCCTGGGTTTTGCACAAAATGAGTCAGCAAGGCAAATTCCGTGGTGGTAAGGTCCAGCAATTGCCCTTGGCAATAGGCTTCCTGCTTGCTGGGGTATACTTGAATATCTTGGCACTCAATGACTTCATTATGTTTGGTGCCATTGCTGGTTTGGGTTCGGCGCAAAATCGCGCGAATGCGTGCCAGCAGCTCTCGGTCACTGAAAGGCTTCGGTAAATAGTCATCCGCGCCGAGTTCTAGACCGATGACGCGATCGATCTCCTCTCCTTTGGCGGTGAGCATTAATACCGGGGTATGCCAGTTTTCACGTAACTTTTTCAGCGTTTCCATCCCATTAAGTTTAGGCATCATTACATCGAGTAAGACAAGATCAATGCGATCATGAATGGCCGCGAGCCCGCTCTCTCCATCATTCGCTTCAGAGACATCGAAGCCTTCATAGCTCAAGACTTCTTTTAGTAAGCTGGTGAGCTCAGTATCATCATCAATCAGAAGAATATGCGCCATGTGTCGCCTCGTCGTTGGGGAAGTTATGGGTACAGTTTACTGCGAAATAGGCAAGATATTCAGTGAGCGGTAAGCTCTTTACGATTCTTTACGCTCACTATACGTTGCTTTACCGTACAGGCCCTATTCTACACTCAAGCGCTGTGAATACAGCTTGTTAGAATCCACTTAGTGAAGGAATAGATGATGAAAATGGCAAAAAAATTAGTACTTGCGGCGGTGATACTTCCTCTGACTCTTAGCACAGCAAGCGTCTTTGCATTTGGTGGTAAAGAGCAGCATAAAGGCCCAAATGATGAGTGTGGCGGTTTTGATCGCGGCATGATGCAGCAGCTTGATTTGACGTCTGATCAACAAGCAAAGTTGAAAGGAATGCGTGAGGCGAATCGCGAAGCGATGAAGGGTGAGCACAAAGGTCAACGCCAAGCGAAAATGAAAGCGCACCATGACAAAGTACAGGCTCTCGTGCTCGCTGAGAACTTTGATGCGGCAGCGGCAAATGAACTAGCCAAAGAGATGGTCGATCAACAGGTCGCTCACCGTGTCAAGATGCTAGAAAAACGTCATGACATGATGAGTGTGCTAACTCCGGAACAAAAAGCAAAACTGCAAACGCTACAACAAGATCGCATGCAGAAGTGCATGGAAAATGGTCCTAAGCACATGAAAAAAAATAGCTAGTCATTGATAACCGCTAATCATTGATAATAGGCCTCGGGTGAGGCCTGTTCATTTTTGTGTCATATTCATTCTTAATTTGAGAAGGTATACTACCTGCTCATTCTCAAGCTGATTTTAGTGATATGAAACAAGAATACGCACGCCTTGTTACGCTTGCTGCCTGGACAGCAACCCTTGTAGCCTCATTGTTGCTGATAGTAAAAGTGATCGCTTGGTGGGTTACTGGCTCGGTCAGCCTACTCGCATCCTTGATTGATTCCTTACTTGATATTGCCGCTTCCGTGGTCAATTTAATTGTGGTGCGTTACGCACTGCAGCCCGCAGATAAAGAGCACGCCTTTGGTCATGGTAAGGCGGAATCGCTTGCGGCTCTTGCCCAAGCGATGTTCATTTCAGGCTCGGCCTGTTTTCTTATCCTCAATGGGGTTGACCGTTTTTTCCGCCCACACGAATTAACTTCTCCTGAATATGGCGTTTATGTCAGCCTGTTTGCAATGCTAGTGACTTTTGGCTTAGTGTTGTTCCAAAAGCATGTCGTGAAAAAAACGGGCAGCCAAGCCATTGCCGCGGATTCATTGCATTACCAAACCGATCTGTTCATGAATGCGGCGATTATGATCGCGCTTATATTGAGCTGGTTTGGCTTTAAACAGGCCGATGCCATCTTTGCGATCGGCATTGGCGTTTATATTCTTTACAGCGCTTTTCGTATGGTGCAAGAGGCCATTCAGACCTTATTGGATCGTAAGTTACCTGATGAGGAATTGAAGCAAATCCGCACAGAATGTCTTTCTGTGGCTGGTGTGTTGGGTGTGCATCAATTAAGAACTCGCATGTCTGGACCTGTAAGATTCATTCAGTTACATCTGGAACTAGATGACAATATCCGCTTGATTGAGGCGCATCGCATTTCCGATGAGGTGGAAGATAAGCTACTCGAGGCTTTCCCTGGAGCTGATGTATTAATCCACCAAGATCCTTATTCTGTGGTGTTTGGACCAGAAAAAAAGCAAAAATCACAAGGGTGGTAGCGACAAAAACGCGCTTATTAACTATCTTTTTAAGAACAATAAATAAGCCTGATTCTGATATGAATCAACAAAGCATTAACTCAAAACTGTAATACTCTTACATAAGTAGCAAACTTACATAATTTCGTGCAAATAACAGTAGTATTCCTCTTTAGGAAAGGTAACATTATGCACAGATTAGAAAGATTTTGCTGTCGGTTTTATCGCTAACGGACAGCGTAAAAAATTAGTATTAAGTTCCCAAAAAATCGAGGGTGAGCATGATTAAGAAGATCGGTGTTTTGACTAGTGGCGGTGACGCACCTGGCATGAACGCAGCAATCCGTGGTGTTGTTCGTACGGCACTCGGTGCTGATTTGGAAGTATTTGGTATTTACGATGGCTACCTTGGTCTTTATGAAGATCGCATTAAAAAATTGGATCGTTCAAGCGTTTCTGACGTTATCAATAAAGGTGGTACTTTCCTAGGTTCTGCGCGTTTCCCTGAATTTCGTGAAGTCGCAGTACGTGAAAAAGCGATCGAAAACCTAAGAAAACATGGTATTGATGCTTTAGTTGTCATCGGCGGTGACGGTTCTTACATGGGTGCGAAAAAGCTGACCGAAATGGGTTTTCCATGCGTTGGTTTACCAGGCACGATTGATAACGACATTGCTGGTACCGATTACACCATTGGCTACTTAACGGCATTGAATACGGTTATCGATGCGATTGACCGCTTACGTGATACTTCCTCTTCTCATCAACGTATTTCTATTGTTGAAATTATGGGTCGTCATTGCGGTGATTTGACTCTGATGTCGGCGATTGCAGGCGGTTGTGAATACATCATCACCCCTGAAACTGGCCTGAATATGGAGCAACTGATTGCAAATGTTCAAGACGGTATTAAGAAAGGTAAGAAACACGCCATTATTGCACTGACTGAGTTGATGATGGATGCTAACCAACTGGCGAAAGAAATTGAAAAAGCAACGGGACGTGAAACTCGCGCTACCGTGCTGGGTCATATTCAACGCGGTGGTCGCCCGACGGCGTTTGACCGTGTTCTTGCGTCACGCATGGGTAATTTTGCGGTACATTTACTGCTTGATGGCCACGGTGGTCGTTGTGTTGGTATTCAGAAGGAGCAGTTGGTTCACCACGATATTATCGACGCAATTGAAAATATGAAGCGTCCAGTTCGCACTGATTTGTATAAAGTGGCTGAAGAGTTATTCTAATCACTTCTTCCATCTCGGTATAAAGTGATTAAGTAAAAAAGACCGCATTGCGGTCTTTTTTGTCTCTCTATGCTTTGTCGTTAAAATAAAACAGAGCAAAGCACTGGCGGATTACAAAATGATCGCGCGCACTTCTGGGTCTTTGCGCTCTAAGTAGTGAATTGATTTAATACGGCGAATGGTACGACAGCGGCCACGAATTAATAGCGTTTCTGTGGTGGCGATGTTGCCTTTGCGGGTAATACCTTCCAGCAGATCCCCTTTGGTGATACCAGTAGCTGAGAAAATGACGTTATCACTGCGGGCCATCTCTTCCATTTTCAGCACTACGCCAGCTTCGACACCCATTTCCGCGCAGCGAGCTAACTCTTTTGCACCGTAAATGCGGTTTTCTTCCGTATCGCCTTTGACTTCATGACGTGGTAGTAGACGGCCATGCATGTCACCATCTAGAGCTCGGATGACCGCGGCTGAAACCACTCCTTCAGGTGCACCGCCGATGCAGTACATCACGTCGACTTCACTATCAGGCATGCAAGTTAGGATCGAGGCGGCGACATCGCCATCTGGCACAGCAAACACGCGAACACCCATCTCTTGCATCTGCGCTATGGTGGCATCATGGCGAGGTTTCGCTAAGGTGATCACAACTAGAGTGTCTAATGGTTTATTCAGCGCGGCGGCGATATTTTCTAAATTCTCTTTTAAAGGCTTATTGAGGTCAATGCACCCTTTAGCTCCGGGGCCAACCACCAATTTTTCCATGTACATATCAGGTGCTTTAAGGAAGCTGCCTTTTTCGCCAGCCGCCAAAACAGCCAATGCGTTTGACTGGCCCATTGCCGTCATGCGCGTACCTTCAATAGGATCCACTGCGATATCAACCGCATCGCCACCAAGGCCAACAAGCTCGCCAATGTAGAGCATTGGAGCATCGTCAATTTCGCCTTCACCGATTACAATTTCACCTTGGATGTCGGTTTTATTGAGTAGGTTGCGCATGACTTCTACCGCTGCGCCATCGGCCGCATTTTTATCGCCTCGGCCAAGCCATTTGTAACCTGCCAGTGCGGCACCTTCAGTGACTCGAGAGAATGCCATTGCTAAATCGCGTTTCATGCTAGCTCCAAAGAAAAGGGAATAGGAAATTTCGGCGGGAATTTTAGCATATCAAATAGTAAACGTTTGCTTTTTTAGTTCACAAGGGTTGCACTTGATCAAAGCTAAGCCTCAAATTGAGCAAATCCATGGCTAGATAAAGTGTTTTTCGGCCTAGGTTTGGCGCTTAAGTGAGTTGACGGTTAAGTTGAGCCGATTTTTTAGCCAAATAGCGAGAAAATTTGCATATAGTGAGTGTTTCTGAGCGCTGTGCTGAGTAGAATGAACCAATAAGTGAAATTTTGTTCACCTCAACCGAATAACTAAGGGTATGCACCATGTCTTTTGAAGTATTAGAACTACTAGAAGCAAAAATTCAAACCGCAGTTGACACCATCGCACTTCTACAAATGGAAGTGGAAGAGCTTAAAGAAGAGAAACAGCAGCTCGTGAATGAAGCGAATGAGCTAAAAGTAGCGCGTGAAGAGCTTGAGCAAAAAGCGCAACAAATGGAGCAAGAGCAGAATGCATGGCAAGATCGTATTCGTAGCTTACTTGGTAAAATGGACGACGTGGAATAATCTGCACACTTAAGTGATACCACAACGCCGACATCAAGTCGGCGTTGCTTTTAATCAATCATCGCGTTTTATCACGAGCAACATTTACCAATAATAGCGTTATGAGTGCAGAGAAAGTTTATGCTTTCGGTCTTACGCCCAACGTATGGCACAATGCGTAGGTCATTTCAGCGCGATTGAGCGTATAGAAATGGAAGTCTTTGACACCTTCACGGCTTAAAATGCGAACCATGTCAATTGCTTGGCTTGCACCCACGAGCTGGCGTGTGGTTGGGTCATCATCTAATCCATTAAATTGTTTCGCCATCCATCCGGGGACTTTAACGTTGTTTTGCGCGGCAAAGCGAGAAGCTTGTTTAAAGTTTGATACCGGTAGAATGCCCGGTACAATTTCAGCATCAATACCAGCAGCTACGCAGCGGTCGCGAAATCGTAAGTAGCTTTCAACATCAAAAAAGAATTGAGTAATTGCGCGGTTTGCACCTGCATCAATTTTGCGTTTTAGATTGACCAGATCGGATTGCGCGCTTTTCGCTTCAGGGTGGACTTCTGGAAATGCCGCGACAGAAATATCAAAATCATGGCGAGATTTGAGTAGAGTAACTAAGTCGGAAGCATACATTTCTGGTTTGCCGCCACCAGCGGGGATGTCGCCACGCAGTGCAACTATGTTCTGGATGCCGTTGTGCCAGTAGTCATCGGCAATCTGAATCAGCTCATCGCGAGAGGCATCAATGCAAGTGAGGTGCGGTGCTGCAATAAGGCCAGTTTGATCTTTAATCTCTTTAATGATCGAATGGGTGCGGTCGCGCTCGCCAGAGTTTGCTCCGTAAGTCACAGAAACAAATTTAGGTTGTAGGGTTTTTAAACGGTGAACGGAATTCCACAATGTCTCTTCCATTTGCGCTGAGCTGGGTGGAAAAAACTCAAATGAGACATTGATATTATCTGATAGCTCAGCCACGTTCTGGTTGAGTGCATCAATATGACCGGCGTGCGTGTATCCCATTTTATTTCTCCCTGTGGCGTTCTTCCGCCAATCTATCATTCCTTAAGTTGACGTTTAGACGTCTATATGTCCACAGAATGTATTGAATAGCATTTAATGTCAACACTGTAATTATGAATATTATTCATGTTGATTGTGAGTGACCTTCAAGTCATGCTCAACCTCGGTATGCATGACCTAATATCATCCTTTCGCAGTTAAATTAAGGAGCCTAGTGGCCCCTTAATCTGGAATAAGCTGGAGTGTTACAGCAAGCTTGACAGCAAGTTGAGGTCCGATTGGATAGCTCCTGCTGTCACTTCTCTACCAGCGCCCGGGCCACGAATCACTAACGGGTTATCGCGATACCATTTACTCTCGATAGCAAAAATGTTGTCACAAGGTAAAAGGTTAGCCAAAGCGTGTTCACGCTCTAAAGCTTCAACCCCCACCGTTGCTTTGCCATTTTTCTCAAGCCTTGCGACATAGCGTAGCACTTTATCTTCACGTTGTGCTTTGGTTAGTCTCTCTGCTAATTTTTCACTCAGCAGTTGGCCTTTGTCTAAAAAGTCATCCAGTGAAAGGTGCTTGAGCTCATCAGGAACCAGTGATTCAACTTTGACATTTTCCGGTTCGATATGTAATCCCGCTTCACGGGCTAGGATCACCAGTTTGCGCATTACGTCTGAACCATCCAGATCGCTGCGCGGATCAGGCTCGGTAAGTCCTTGTTGCCATGCTAAATCGACCAGTTCGCTAAACGGTATTGAGCCGTCGAATTGCTGAAATAACCAAGATAAAGTGCCAGAGAAAATACCAGAGAGGGCGACGATTTCATCACCGCTTTCACGCAAATCACGTACCGTGTGGTTAATGGGTAAGCCTGCGCCAACCGTCGCGTTGTAGAGCCAATGGCGGCTAATTTTCGCGAACGCTTCTTTTATTTGGTGGTAATCGACGCTAGAGGAAGAGCCCGCGACTTTATTCGCTGAGATGAGGTGCATCCCATTTTCAGCAATGCTGAGATAGTGATCAGCCAGTTCTTTGCTTGCGGTTACATCGAGCACAACCGCTTCGTCATATCCTTGAATATTGCTTAATCGTTGTAGCCAAGCCATTCCCTCACTGGCAATCGCTTCATCGTCAAAATGCTTTAAAACCGATGCCGCATCAATCCCTTGCTCATCAAACCAATAGGTTTGGCTATCGACCACTGCGACCAACTCGAAGTTCATGCCATGGCGTTTTTCTAACTCTGATTTTTGTTCAGCAAAGAGTTTTAACCAACTCGAACCAATGTTGCCTTTGCCACACAGTGCCAGTGCGACCCGTTTTTGCGCCTGAAATAGTTGGTTGTGCATACCCACCACTAAGGGGGTGATCGGCGTTTTACGCAGTACCGCAACTAAACTCAGCCCAGATTCGGCTTCACAGATAAACTCGATCGGTGATGAACGTAGCTGTTGATAAAAGCCGTAGCAGTGATTGGGGTTTTTCGTCACTCCCGCACCCACAGCCCCCACTAATGAAAAGCCTTCTTTGAGTTTAATTTCCGCTTCAAAAGCGGCATCTTGCAGATGGGCTAGGGCTCCACCTGAAATCTCAGCAGTATAGGCAAGGCGCAGTTGGTGTTGATCGGCTTGAGTATCGAAAGCTAGCGGTTCGAGTTGAGCACGACGCAAGCTGCGCAGCACATCGTTTTGTAGGCGCTGGAAGTCATGCCCGTGAGCAAAATTAAGCTCAACCAACAGCACATCATCAAGTGAAGTAATGATTTTGGCACCGCGTCCCGATGCCAATACACGCTCAATACGAGTCGATCCTGCTTCGGGTTGATAACTGCAGCGCAAGTGCAAATCCATGGTGCTTTGCGCCACGGGCTGCAAAGTTCGGCTGTGTAATACTGGGGCGGCAAGGCGCGCTAACTCGTTGGTTTCGTCCAAACGCAGTAGCGGCAGTAAACAGGCATCACTGACAATACGCGGGTCGGCGCTATAAACACCGGCCACATCACTCCAAATCGTTACCCGGTTTACTTCCGCAAGTGCACCGATCATAGTGGCGGAGTAATCGGAACCATTGCGCCCAAGTAGCACAGTATCACCTTGTTCACTGCGAGCCATAAAGCCTGTGATGATCACTCGGTGATGCGCGTGTTGTGCCAAAATTTCTTTCAGCAAAGGGTAGGAGCGAGCGCGATCCACTTCCGGTTGTGTGCCTGCTTGCGCGCGAAGAAATTCGCGGGCGTCTTGTGCCACAGCCGCAAGATTATGTTGATTGAGTAACGCCGCCAATAAGCGTGATGACCACACTTCACCATGGCCAAGTACCGCCGCTTGTTGAGCTGGCGATAGGGGCGCGCAAAGCTGACCCAAAGTGCGAATTTCGTTGGTGAGTAAAGTGATGAACGGCTGCGCTGCATCTTCATCGAGCAGCGCGTTGATTAAATCGATTTGGTACTGACGGACCGATTGCAAGTTCTCATGAGCCACTCGGCCATCTTTATTGAGAGCGTCGAGAAATTCGATTAAACGATTGGTGGTTTTTCCTGCGGCAGAAACCACCACCAAATCATCAGCTTGAGAATACTCTTTTAAGATATTAACGACCCGTTTGTAGCATTCAGGATCGGCAAGGCTGCTACCGCCAAACTTGTGCAATTGACGTAGGGCAGTCATTAATAGGCCTCCTTCGCTTTAGCAAAGGCTTGCGCGAGATCGTCAATCAAATCTTGGGCATCTTCTAAGCCGACCGATAGGCGTAATAGCTGCTGTGAAACACCAGCTTCGGCCAACGCTTCTTCGCCCATCGCTCGGTGAGTCATCGAAGCGGGGTGGCAGATTAAGCTCTCCACGCCTCCTAATGATTCTGCCAGTGAGAATAATGTTAACTGAGAGACAAAATATTTGAGCTGTTCAAAGCTGCCCGCAAACTCAAAACTGAGCATAGAGCCAAAGCCAGATTGCTGCTTTTTCGCTATCTCATGGCCAGGATGCTCTGGCAAACTCGGGTGATAAATGACCTTAACTAAGGCTTCGCTTTGCAGATAGTCCAAAATGGCGCGTGAGCTCTCCTCATGGACGCGCATTCTTGCGCCTAAGGTACGAATGCCACGCAGCGTCATATAGCTATCAAAAGGGGTTCCCGTTGAGCCAAGGCAGTTACCCCACCATGCTAGCTCTTCAGCGTGCTGCTCTGTTTTGGTGATAACAACTCCGCCAATCACATCGGAGTGGCCGTTGATGAATTTGGTGGTGGAGTGGATGACAAAATCTGCGCCCAACTCTAATGGTTTTTGGAAGACTGGCGTTAAGAAGGTGTTGTCAACCGCCACTAATGCACCGACGGCGTGTGCTTGTTGGCAAATATCAGCAATATCTACCACGCGAACTAATGGGTTGGATGGGGTTTCAATGAGTACCAATTTGGGTTTTTTCGCCAAAGCGGCCTGCAAAGCGTTTGGATCGGATTGATCAATAAAGAGTGTCTTAAAATCGCCTTTTTTGGCGCGTGTATTAAACAGGCGATATGTGCCACCGTAACAGTCATGCGGGGCCACGATCAGATCGTCAGGACTTAAAAAGGCGGAAACCCATAGATTCAGCGCCGAAGTGCCACAGTTAGTCACCACTGCGCCTTGACCCGATTCGAGTTCAAACAACGCTTTTTCGAGCAGACCTCGATTTGGGTTGCCAGAGCGTGTGTAATCGTATTTAGGCACTTCACCAAACGCAGGAAAGCTATAATTTGTCGAAAGATAAATTGGAGGCACAACAGCATGATATTGAGAGTCGGATTCAATACCGGTTCTAACGGCGATGGTGGCTGGCTTGCGAGTGGTCATGACGGTTTCCTTACTTAATTAAACTCAATAAACTGACTTTTATTGAGGGGTTCCTGCTTTATCTGGGGACAACGAAAGGGCAACGTCCATTGTCTCGAGTATTAGCTATATCCGATAGTGCGTGAGATTGCTATCCCCTTTCTAACTTGAAGTTGCTGCGATGTTGGCTAGGTTCACCTACTTCAATAACATAGTCTGGCTGCCTTGACTTGCCGCTCTGCTGAAATTTCAAGTATTTCGGGTATCTCTTTGTCGATAATGGCACACTTTACTGAACTCAAAAGAAGACGTCAATATATCTAGACGTCTATATGTCTTTGCTTGTGGCGGTAAATCCCGCTAAAATCCAACTTTCAAATTTTTAACGACCAATTACGATAACGAAGGTGCGCAATGGCAGACTGGAATGGGGAATACATTAGCCCATATGCTGAACATGGGAAGAAGAGTGAGCAAGTCAAAAAAATCACCGTTTCAATCCCATTGAAAGTGTTGAAAGTATTAACTGATGAGCGCACTCGCCGTCAAATCAATAACTTACGCCACGCAACGAACAGTGAGCTGCTGTGTGAAGCCTTCTTGCATGCTTATACTGGTCAACCTTTACCGACCGACGAAGATTTGAGAAAAGATCGTCCAGACGATATTCCGACGGAAGCAAAAGCATTAATGACCGCCATGGGCATTGAATTTGAAGCGTATGATGATGAAGAAGTGTAGCGCGTAATTGCGGTACAACGAGATAAAATAGAGAGGATACTGGGTAAGTTGCCATTGTGACTTTGGCTCTGTGTCTCAGAATATAAAAAAACCGCTGAAAGTCAGCGGTTTTTTTTTCGAGCGAGGCATTTAGCCGCTCAAGCTTATGATTATTCTTGCATGTAATTGACAGGCATCTCGATTCGAGCGACGCCAGAGTCAACCGCTGCTTGAGCAACCGCTTTAGCAACACGAGGCAGTAGGCGTGGGTCCATCGGTTTTGGAATGATGTATTCAGGGCCGAAACTTAATGCTTTTACGCCTGCGGCTTTCAACACTTCAGCCGGCACTTCTTCTTTAGCCAGTTCACGTA
Organism: Vibrio sp. B1-2; assembly: GCF_963888445.1. NCBI lineage: Bacteria > Pseudomonadati > Pseudomonadota > Gammaproteobacteria > Vibrionales > Vibrionaceae > Vibrio > Vibrio sp. B1-2. The sequence continues at coordinate 177,712 of NZ_CAWPJH010000041.1, read as the reverse complement.
TCGCCTCAACTGCGGCTAGCTTCATTTGGTCATTAATTTCACTAGCACGGACATCCAAAGCGCCACGGAAAATAAATGGGAAGCACAACACGTTGTTGACTTGGTTTGGATAATCGCTACGACCTGTGCCGAGAATTAAATCATCACGTACCGCGCGTGCGAGTTCCGGTTTAATTTCTGGATCCGGGTTTGAGCAAGCAAATACGATCGGTTTATCGGCCATTAATTTTAGCGCTTCGGCAGGCAGCAGGTTGGGGCCTGACACACCTAGGAATAAGTCAGCGCCTTCAATCACATCTTCCAGTGTGCGTTTGTCGGTGTTATTAGCAAACAACTGCTTATATTCATTGATGTCATCGCGACGAGTATGAATCACACCTTTGCGATCAAGCATGTAGATTTTTTCACGCATTGCGCCGCACTTAATCAGTAGTTCCATGCAAGCGGTGGCTGCTGCGCCAGCGCCAAGACAGACGATAGTGCATTCGTTGAGTTTCTTGCCTTGCAGTTCAATCGCATTGAGCATGCCAGCTGCGGTAACAATCGCAGTGCCGTGTTGATCGTCATGGAAAACAGGCACATTACAGCGCTCGATCAAACGGCGTTCAATCTCAAAGCAATCTGGTGCTTTGATATCTTCTAAGTTGATGCCGCCAAAGGTGTCGGCGATGTTGGCAACCGTATCGACAAATTCATCGATTGTGCGGTGTTTTACTTCAATATCAATTGAATCAAGCCCAGCAAAGCGTTTAAACAGTAGCGCTTTTCCTTCCATGACGGGCTTGGAAGCCATCGGACCTAAGTTACCTAAACCAAGAATAGCCGTGCCGTTTGAGATCACAGCGACGGTGTTGCCTTTCGCAGTGTATTTATAAACGTTGTCGATGTTCTGTGCGATTTCACGAACCGGTTCAGCAACGCCCGGGCTGTAAGCTAGAGCAAGGTCTTCAGCCGAGTCGGCAGGCTTAGTTAATGAAATGGCAATTTTACCCGCGGTTGGGTAAGCATGGTAATCGAGTGCGCGTTGGCGAAATTGTTCTTCTGCCGTTAATTCTTGGTGAGTGTCATCAGACATAGGTATAAGTGCTCGTGTTGGATTGGAAAAGGTCCATAATTCTAATGGATGTCGCTCAAACTTCCTAGGCGGGAACCTGACGTGCTTCATCAAAAAATGGAGAAAATGTCGCAGATAAGACCAGTGCGTACTGACAACTATACAAAAAATGCCAACAAAAAAGGATGCCGAAGCATCCTTTTTTAATTTTCTAGCAAAAAAGAAATTATTTGCTAGAAAGAGCACCGAAACGCTTGTTGAAGCGATCTACACGGCCGCCGGTATCAACGATACGTTGCTTACCAGTGTAGAATGGGTGACATTTGTCACACACGTCTAGGTGGATAGAATCTTTGCCTAGCGTTGAGCTGAACTCGAAAGAGTTGCCGCAAGAACAAGTCGCGCTAACTGCTTTGTACTCTGGATGGATACCAGCTTTCATGGGATAACCTCAAATTGGGCCGCGTCGCTATCCGAATCTATGCCGGACACCACACGTAGTTAATAAAAAAATGTTGATACCGCTGACTGCTTAACATCAAGCAAGAAGCCATATCATCAAGGCGCGATATATTAATGAATCCTCTTCAGTGGATCAAGCCATTTCGCCGCTATTTTCGCCACATTTTTGTCCAATGACGAAGCTCGAATTTCGGTGACGCATCCAGTAGACTGTCTTTTCACATTTTTTGTAGAACGAACGGTCGATTATGCGCCCCACCATTGCACGCGTTGCCTTACCTGTCCCATTGGATAAGCAGTTTGATTATCAGATCCCAAGTCATCTGTTTCCGATTGTTGGTGGACGAGTGTCGGTGCCATTTGGTCGGCAAACTCTGGTGGGTATCGTCACCGCTATAGTCAGTGAGTCTGAGTTTTCAGTCGATCAATTAAAGCCGCTAAAAGTGGTGCTCGATAGCCAGCCAGTCTGGCCAGAGAAACTCTATCAATTGCTGTTATGGTGTAGCCAATTTTATCAATACCCATTAGGCGACACGTTATTTAATGCATTGCCTGGCGCATTACGCAAAGGGAAAGCGGCCGATTTTTCGACCTTAGTGGAGTGGCAACTGACGCCCAGTGGGCGCGATCAACTCATGCAAGGATTCGGGCGAGCGGTAAAGCAAGCCAAAGTGATGACGATGCTTGAGTCTGGCGCTGTGCCCCATCAACTGTTTATTGATGAAGAGGTAGGTAGCAGCGTACTCAAAACCTTACAAGAGAAAGGCTGGATAGAATCACTGGAAAAACGGCCGACACTGACGGCTTGGCCGCAAAATGTTGAAGCGGATGTGGAAAAGCCCAAGCTCAACCAAGAACAAGCGATCGCGATTGCTTCAATTAATAGCCATCACCATTTCGCATGCTATTTACTTGAAGGAGTCACCGGTTCAGGGAAAACCGAAGTTTATCTAAACTTAATCAAGCCCGTTTTAGAAAAAGGACGTCAGGCATTGGTACTGGTGCCTGAGATTGGTCTAACACCACAAACCATTAACCGCTTTCGTAAGCGATTTAATGTGCCAGTTGCCGTGGTCCACTCGGGGCTCAATGAAACCGAGCGCCTCAACGCGTGGTTAGCGGCGCGTGATAATATTGCGGGCATTATCATTGGTACTCGCTCAGCGCTGCTAACGCCTTTTGCAGACCTAGGTATCATCATTGTTGATGAAGAGCACGACGCTTCGTATAAACAGCAAGATAGCCTACGCTACCATGCAAGAGATGTTGCGGTAATGCGTGCAAACCTTGAGCAGATCCCGATTGTGCTTGGTTCTGCCACTCCAGCATTAGAAACGTTGCATAATGCATTGAGCGGCAAATATCATCACTTAAGCTTAACTCAGCGTGCGGGCGTAGCGGTTCCCACTAAAAACAAGGTGTTGGATGTGAAAGGCCTGTTTTTAGAGAGTGGTTTATCAGCGCCGCTGATTGCTGAGATGAGAAAACACCTCAGCGCAGGTAACCAAGTGATGCTGTTTCTCAATCGCCGCGGCTTCTCGCCCGCGCTGATGTGCCATGAATGCGGTTGGATTGCCGAGTGTAAACGTTGCGATGCGTACTATACCTTTCACCAATATAGCAGTGACATGCGTTGTCACCATTGTGGCTCGCAACGTCCGGTGGTTCATCAGTGTCAAGGTTGTGGTTCCACTCAGTTGGTTACGGTTGGGGTAGGTACCGAGCAACTTGAAGCGCAACTGGCGCAGCTTTTCCCCGAATATAAAACGGTGCGTATTGATCGCGATAGTACGCGTCGTAAAGGCAGTTTAGAAAGTGCGTTATCATCGATTCGCCAAGGTGAGTATCAGATTTTAATTGGCACGCAGATGCTCGCTAAAGGACACCATTTTCCCGATGTGACTTTAGTAGCGTTATTGGATGTGGATGGTTCGCTATACAGCAGTGATTTTCGCGCCGCCGAACGCTTGGCGCAGCTATTTACTCAAGTGGCAGGTCGAGCAGGGCGCGCTAGTAAACCCGGCGAAGTGATTTTACAAACGCATCACCCGGAACACAGTTTGCTGCAAGCATTGTTGCAAAAGGATTATCGTCATTTTGCAGAAACCGCGTTAGAAGAGCGGAAAATAGCGATGTTGCCACCTTACACCTATCTCACACTGTTTAAAGCGGAATCCAATCAAGCTTCGATGGTGGAAGAGTTTTTACGCCAAATTAGGCATACGTTAGAAGCGCATCCGTTATTTGATGATTCGTGCTTAGTATTAGGGCCAACCCCAGCCCCATTGGCGAAAAGAGCGGGCAAATATCGCTGGCAGTTATTACTGCAAACTCAGCATCGCTCCAAAATGCAAAAACTATTGATGAGTGCTAAGCCTGCGATTGGACTGTTACCATTAGCCAAGAAAATTCGCTGGTCGTTAGATATTGAACCGCAAGATCTCAGTTAAACCTCCGTAGCGTTTTCGATGAAATGAGATGTAACATATTGAAGCAATCGAGTGCTAAAACGGTTACTGTTATTTTTGTCAGCCTATTTAATCCTCTCTAATGTGAGTGGCTTCACGCTTATTATGTAAAATTTGTTAATCTGACCGTAACTTTCTGGGTGGAAATGAATAGACTATCACTCATATATCCGCTGTGAATAACAGCTCAGCGTTCAAAATGGATAACCAGATTTTACAACCGGATTTTATAAACATAACAACGGGTGATTTCAGCCCAGTAACAACTTTTAAAGAGGTTAATTTCTATGGCGACAATGAAGGATGTTGCCCAGCTTGCAGGTGTATCAACCGCCACAGTATCTAGGGCGTTGATGAACCCTGAAAAAGTATCATCTTCAACGCGAAAGCGTGTCGAAGATGCTGTTTTGGAAGCTGGTTACTCACCAAATTCTCTCGCTCGCAACTTACGCCGTAATGAATCTAAAACCATTGTCGCTATCGTGCCTGATATTTGTGACCCTTACTTCACAGAGATCATTCGTGGTATCGAAGATGCGGCGATGGAACATGGTTATTTAGTACTGTTGGGTGATAGTGGTCAGCAGAAAAAGCGAGAAAGTTCGTTAGTTAACCTCGTATTTACTAAGCAGGCCGATGGCATGTTGTTGCTGGGAACTGATTTGCCGTTTGATGTTAGTAAGCCGGAGCAAAAAAACCTGCCACCTATGGTCATGGCATGTGAATTTGCGCCAGAACTTGAGTTGCCGACGGTACATATTGATAACCTTACTTCAGCGTTTGAAGCGGTGAACTATTTGACGCAGCTCGGGCACAAACGCATCGCGCAAATATCGGGGCCAGCAGAGGCCACGCTGTGTAAGTTCCGCCATCAAGGTTATCAACAAGCTTTACGCCGCGCAGGAATTACCATGAACCCTAATTATTGCACTTATGGTGATTTTACTTTTGAAGCTGGGGCTAAAGCACTGCGCCAATTATTGGCGTTATCTGAGCCACCCACAGCCATTTTTAGTCATAATGACAGTATGGCGATCGGTGTCATTAAGGAAGCCAAAAAATTGGGTTTGCGCGTTCCACAAGATATTTCAGTGGTGGGATTTGATGATATTCAATTTGCGCTCTACTGCGATCCACCGTTAACGACCATCTCACAGCCGCGCTATGAGATAGGGCGTCAAGCGATGCTCATGATGCTCGATCTTCTTCGCGGTCAAGAGGTTGGCGCAGGTTCTCGACTATTAGAAACCAAGTTAGTGATTCGAGAAAGCGCAGCGCCTCCTCGCTTGAGCTAACCACATGCAGCGCATTTTTGATGCGCTGCAACTCTTTCAACACTATTAAGTCGTTGGAAACTGCATTAACATTGGCACAAACCATCAACTTTTGAATTCTCTGTGGCTAATAAAGATTATGTAAGGCGCGGTCGTAGTCCGAAAAAGCCTACCCCGAAAAAAACAGCTCCACGTCGTAAACCTTGGCGTAGTGGCTTATTGGCACTGTTGCTCGTTTCCGGTTTTGGTTATGGGCTGTTCTTACTCAACCGTGATCCTGAGCCGCCTCAAGCGGTTGTGGTTCCTACAAAACCAGTCGCAAAACCTAAGCCAGAGAAAGTGATCCCACCGCCCCCAGAGGAAAAATGGGATTACGTGGATAGCTTGCCGAAACGTGAAGTAGAAGTGGTAGCCAAAGAACAAAAAGTGTCTGAAATCCCTTATATCATGCAGTGTGGGGCGTACAAAACCTCGGCACAGGCTGAAAGCCGTAAACTTGATATCGCGTTTCAGGGTTTAAAAAGTGAAATCCGAAAAACGGAAGGCAGCAGTTGGTATCGCGTGGTATTAGGGCCATACAAATATAAGCGTGATGCGCAGCGTGACGAGCATAAATTACAACGCGCTAAAATTGAGCCGTGCGCCATTTGGACTGAACCACAATAAGAGCGATCACTCACCGCATCCAATCGATTCGCGGTGAGTGTTTTTTGTGACTTGAAATCTTCCCCAACCATCCTCATATATTTGCTAACTCCATCGTGAAAACAAATAAGAGGTCCTGTCGTGACTACCATCGTCTCTGTACGTCGTAATAATAAAGTTGTCATCGCCGGTGACGGACAAGTATCGCTCGGTAATACCGTAATGAAAGGCAACGCGCGCAAGGTTCGCCGTCTGTACAATAATCAAGTCTTGGCAGGGTTTGCAGGTGGCACAGCCGATGCGTTTACCTTGTTTGAGCGCTTTGAAAGTAAGCTGCAAATGCATCAAGGTCATCTTACTAAGGCCGCGGTTGAGCTGGCAAAAGATTGGCGTAGTGACCGAGCACTGCGTAAGCTAGAAGCGATTTTAGCGGTGGCAGATGAAACGGCATCACTCATTATTACGGGCAATGGTGACGTCGTTCAACCAGAAAACGACCTGATTGCTATCGGTTCGGGTGGTAATTTTGCCCAAGCTGCGGCGACCGCATTATTAGAAAATACCGATTTAGATGCACGTGAAATCGCTGAAAAAGCACTGAAAATTGCGGGCGACATTTGCGTGTTTACCAACCATTTCCACACTATCGAAGAACTAGAAATACCGGCGGAATTGCTACTGCAACAAACAGTGACCACCGAAAAATAAAGACAGTGTTAGGGTAAAGAATTAAGGAAAATCTGATGTCTGAAATGACTCCACGTGAAATTGTTCACGAATTAAATCGCCATATTATTGGTCAAGATAAAGCCAAACGTTCGGTGGCGATTGCGCTGCGTAATCGCTGGCGTCGCATGCAGCTCGAAGAGAGCTTGCGCGCCGAAGTAACGCCGAAAAACATTTTGATGATTGGTCCAACTGGGGTGGGAAAAACGGAAATTGCTCGTCGTCTCGCCAAGCTTGCCAACGCACCATTTATTAAAGTGGAAGCGACCAAATTTACCGAAGTGGGTTATGTTGGTAAAGAAGTGGAAACCATTATTCGCGATTTAACCGATGTTGCGGTAAAAATGACTCACCAGCAAGCGATGGAAAAAGTGCAATTTCGCGCGCAAGAGCAAGCAGAAGAGCGTATTTTAGATGCTTTATTGCCGCCAGCTCGTGATGCTTGGGGAGAGAATGAAAAGGGCGAAGAGAGCTCGAACACTCGCCAAATCTTCCGTAAAAAGTTGCGTGAAGGAAAGCTCGACGACAAAGAGATTGAAATCAATGTCGCTGTCCCTCAAATGGGGGTTGAAATTATGGCACCTCCAGGCATGGAAGAGATGACCAATCAGCTGCAAGGTTTGTTTCAGAACCTTGCAGGGGATACCAAGAAAAAACGCAAACTCAAAATCAAAGAGGCCTTCAAAGCTTTGACTGAGGAAGAAGCGGCAAAATTGGTCAATCAGGAAGAGCTGAAAGATCAAGCTATTTTTAATGTTGAAAATAACGGTATTGTCTTCATCGATGAGATTGACAAAATCTGTAAACGCGGCGAAAGCTCAGGTCAAGATGTATCGCGTGAAGGGGTGCAACGTGATTTGCTACCTTTGATTGAGGGCAGTACCGTCTCGACTAAGCACGGCATGGTTAAAACTGATCATATCCTCTTTATTACGTCGGGTGCATTCCAAGTGGCGAAGCCCTCTGATTTAATCCCCGAGTTGCAAGGCCGCTTGCCGATTCGCGTCGAACTTGAAGCATTATCGAGCCATGACTTTAAACGTATTTTGACTGAGCCGAAAGCCTCTCTGACCGAGCAGTATATTGCGCTGATGAAGACGGAAGATGTGAGTATTGAATTCACTGAAGATGGCATCACTCAAATTGCGGAAGCCGCGTGGAAAGTGAATGAAACCACGGAAAATATCGGCGCACGTCGCCTGCATACCGTGATGGAGCGTTTGATGGATGAAATCTCATTTGATGCAACAGAAAAACCGGGCTCCTCAATGATTATCGATGCCGACTACGTCAAGCAGCGCCTAGGTGAGTTAGTCGAGAATGAAGATTTGAGCCGCTTTATTCTTTAGCTGGTCGAATGGTCAGTACACTGTTTGTAGCCCGTCCAAAGTGACGGGCTTTTTATTGCCGTGTTATACTCGCCAGCAGAACAGTATATACTGACCCCTTTTTTGAACGGCAGTGACCTTGCATGAAGAATTCGCTCCATATCTGGCTTGATGCGGCCAGGCCTAAAACGCTCCCTCTCGCGCTAGTTTCTATTTTAACGGGCAGCGCGTTAGCTTTCTCATCGGGCCATTTTTCGTTGCCAGTAGCGCTGCTTGCTCTGCTTACCGCAACTTTATTACAAATCTTATCCAACCTTGCAAATGATTATGGTGATGCGGTCAAGGGTACGGATAATGAGGCTCGCTTAGGGCCAATCAGAGCGATTCAATCCGGTGCGGTGACGCTCGATGATATGAAGCAAGCGATGCTGATTAACATCACATTGACGGTTATCTCGGGTTTGGTGTTGATTTTTTATGCACTGGATAGCGTGCAAAGTATTCTGGCTTTTGTCGGGCTTGGCGTGCTCGCTATTGTGGCCGCGATTGCTTACACAGTCGGTAACAAACCCTACGGCTATGTCGGCTTAGGTGATTTATCCGTATTCATTTTCTTTGGTTTACTTGGGGTGTCTGGAACCTATTTCTTGCATACCGGCCATGTGGAATCGAGCCTGTTCTTACCCGCGTTAGGCTGTGGCTTATTGGCGGTCGCTGTGCTCAATGTCAATAATATGCGTGATATTGAAAATGATGCAGTTTGCGGTAAAAAAACCGTTGCCGTACGTCTTGGGCAAACGCGCGCCAAGCAATATCACTTTATGCTATTGGCGGGTGCGGTGATCGCTTTTGCTTGGTATTTAGTGATGCAAAGCAGCCCAACGTGGATAAGTTTGCCCTTTTTGTTGAGCATTGTGGTAGTGGTAAAACACAGTAAAGCGGTGTGGGTGAGTGATCAACCTGCGCAGATAGCACCTATGATGCCCGCTATCGTCAAATGTTCACTGATCACCAACTTGTTGTTTGTTGGAATTGTTATAGCTCAAACTCTGACGAGTTAATTGTCGCTTGTCATTGCAATGACTTAATGACCCTATATACTCGGTGAAGATAATTTTCGGCAAGAGAAGAACCATTATGGAATACAACACCTCTGCGTTATGTGATATTTATCTCGACCAAGTCGATGTGGTGGAGCCAATGTTTAGTAACTTTGGTGGAAGCGCATCCTTTGCTGGCCAGCTTACGACGATTAAATGTTTTGAAGATAATGGCTTAATCCGTGAAGTATTAGAGCAAGATGGGCTAGGACGGGTGCTGTTAATTGATGGTGGTGGTTCACTGCGCCGTGCGCTGATTGATGCAGAATTGGCCGCTCTTGCTGAAGAAAATGAGTGGGAAGGCATCGTTGTTTACGGTTGTGTCCGCGAAGTGGATGAACTCGAAGAGATGAGCATCGGCATTCAAGCGCTCGCCTCTATTCCTGTTGGAGCATCCAATCAAGGTATCGGTGAAGTGGATGTTCCTGTCAATTTTGGTGGCGTCACTTTCCTACCTGAAGATTATTTATACGCTGATAATACGGGTATTATTTTATCTCCTGAGCCTTTAAATGTGGATATGGACTTAGATGATGACCTTGACGAGATTGAAGAGTAGTTTCTCGCGCTGAAAGGCGATGTTTCTAAGTGATAAAGCCAGCGTGAATGCTGGCTTTTTTATATTTAGTTCACCACGACGTGCTCAACCAGATAAATGGTAGCATTAGCGAAACAGGTAAGTTCGTTTTAGACGCAGGGCGTAGTAATAACCCAGCAGCCCACCTAAGGTATTGCCTGCGGCAATACCGATAAACAGCCCTTCGACATCATAGAGATACGAACCTAACCACGCGGCAGGAAGAGTGAACACAAATAGCCGCATCACGCTCCACTGAAAGGCGCGCATGGGTTGATGCAATGCATTCAATCCAGAGACAAGCATCATCACAATGCCTTGAAAGCCATAGCTCAGTGGCACCACCAGCAAATAGTGCCACAATAGATCGCGCACCGAGGGCTCTTGAGAAAATAGGGCTGACAAAGGGATGCTCAGCGGTACCATCATCGCAAAAATCATCAATTGGAATACGATAGAAAAACGCATGCTGAGGAACAGGCCAGCAAAGCTACGCTCGATATTTTTTGCGCCGATGTTTTGTGCCATAAAGGGAGTCAGTGCTGAGGTTAGTGACATCAAGACCAAAATGAGTATCGACTCAATACGCTGCGCGGCGCCGTAAGCGGCTACTGCAGCCGTGCCATGACTGGCCAGCATCATCATTAATAGCGCGCCAGAGAGTGGATTCATTGCATTGGAGAGTGCCGCTGGTGTGCCCACTTTTAAGATCTGCTGCCAATCATGCCATAAAGTAGGAAAATACGGCCATGCCAATAATTTTTCTCTTTTGATTAAGACATATAGCGATCCACACAGTGCGCCTAACCAACTGAATGCACTGGCAATAGCAGCACCTTGGATTCCTAATTCAGGGAAAGGGCCATAACCAAAAATCAGCAGCGGATCGAGCAGACCGTTAATACAACCTGCGAGCATCATAATTTTAGCCGGTGTTTTGGTGTCACCCGTGGCTCGAATTGCGCTGTTACCAGCCATGGGAATAACGAGCAAAGGAATAGTCAAATACCAAACCTGCATGTATTGCTCAATCAAAGGAATTAAATCGTCAGTGGCACCAAGCAGTAGGAAGAGTGGCTTAATGGTCAGTAACCCCAGAATTGAAGCGAATGTCACCAGCACCACAGCCAGCAACACGCCGTGACTAGAAAAACGCGCCGCATTTTTAGCGTCACCTTGACCGAGTAAGCGGCCAATACTCGTCGAAAGTCCAATACCAATTCCCATGGTAATGCAGTTGACCGCAAAGGTGACGGGAAAGGTAAAACTGATGGCGGCAAGAGATTCGGTGCCCAACAGTGAGATAAAAAAGGTGTCGACCAAGTTAAACATCAAAATCGCGATCAAACCAAAAATCATTGGGATCGTCATTTGACTGAGCACATTTGGAATTGGGGCGGTTAATAGGCCGTGTTTATCGTGCATTACTGGCAACGTAGGTTAAGCAAAACGTTAGGATACTTGATTCTGGCGATCGCGACTATAGCTGCTAGGATGGGAAGCGTGACGAGAGTGAAGAAACAAAAAGGCCAGCAAATGCTGACCTTCGTAATGATAATTAGTGTGAATAGTTACGCTTTTTTCGCTTCAGCTGCTGCTTTTGCGATAGCTGCAAAGCTTTTCGCATCAAGTGCTGCGCCGCCAACTAGAGCACCATCAATGTCTGGTTGTGCGAAGTAAGCTGCTGCATTTTCAGGTTTTACAGAACCGCCGTATTGGATAACGACATTCTTCGCGACTGCTTCTGATTTTGCAGCAATGTGCGCGCGAATGGCAGCGTGAATACGTTGAGCATCATCTGCTGTTGCTGCTTTACCTGTGCCGATCGCCCAGATTGGTTCGTAAGCGATGATCGCGCCTTCTAGCGCTTCAACACCTTGGGTGTTGATCACAGCGTCAAGTTGACGTGCACATACGGCTACTGTTTCGCCAGCTTCGTTTTGTGCTTCAGATTCACCGATACAAAGTACTGGTGTTAGGCCATTTTCTTTTAGGAATGCAAATTTTTGCGCCACAAATTCATCGGATTCGTTGTGGTATTCACGACGCTCTGAGTGACCAATGATGATGTGTGTTGCACCGAATTCTTTCAGCATTGCTGGAGACATATCGCCAGTGAATGCGCCACTGTTGTGTACGTCGCTGTTTTGGGCACCCAGAATGATCGCGCTACCCGCATCGGTCAGAGTGCGCTCTGCTAGGTCAATAAAAAGTGCTGGTGGAGCAACGGCTACGTCAACACCAGTTACGCCTTCAAGCTCTGTATTCAGACCATTTAGCAGCTCAACAACCATCTCTTTGCTGCCGTTTAGTTTCCAGTTACCCATAACTACAGGATGACGCATAGGAATATCTCCATTATCTATCAAAGTTAAAATGAATGAATGTCAAAAATAAACGTGATTGCGAAAGAATATAACAGATAAAATCGGTCAGATCATGATTCGAGTCATGACTTTATGGGATCTTAGGCAATGCGTGACACCCCTTATCAGTGATCAGATAGACAGAATAGTCGATAATGGCTCGGATTTTACGAGATTAATTGCTATTAGTGGCTGTTAAAAGAAAAGCTAGTGATACCAATAAGGCTCACTAGTGTTGAAATTTGATCATGAATGAAGAAAAGGAATTCGTATGCCCAACCTTGTTATGGAATACTCGAACTCTGTGGATGAACGTGTGAATGTTCAAGGGTTATTGGAAGATCTTCACCAAGTCGCACTTCGCTGCGGATTATTTGACGCTGACTCAGTGAAATCACGGGCGCTACGCTGCCACCATTGGTGCATTGGTGAAGAGGGCGACAGTGTTGATTTTATTCACCTCAGCTTTGATTTGCTGTCAGGGCGGACACCTGAACAAAAAAGAGAGTTGTCACGTCAATTAATGGCGGTATTGCAACAGCAAGCTAGTCAAGTCAGGAGTCTGACCGTGAATGTGCGTGATATGGATAAAGATTGCTTCCAAAAGGTTGTAAATTAACCATTTTAGGTAACAAGATGTCAATTAAAGAACTGCTATTTTCATTTCAAGGACGCATCGGGCGCAAAGTATTTTGGATGTGGAATCTCTGTTATTACGCGTCCATTATGGGCTTCGCACTCGCTGCAAACCAAATGTTTCCTGCCTATACGCACCTGATCTTGCCGCTGTTTTTGCTAGTGGTGTTACTGCCTGATTTGGCCATCACGGTAAAACGTTGGCATGACAGAGATAAGTCTGCTTGGTGGTTATTGCTTAATGTCCCTTTGGTGATAGGCCGTATGAGTATGCCTTTTGCCAGTGCCGAGATTGCCACTCAAGCCAGTATGACAGAGTCATTGGTATCGCTGGTCGCACTGGTTTGTGGCTCATGGATTTTAGTCGAATGTGGTTTTATGAAGGGAACGCAAAGCCGCAACCGCTACGGACCTGAACCAGAGTAAACTTGATAGAAAAAAATTGATGAAACAACAGGAGGCCAATGCCTCCTGTTGTTTTAAAAAGCTTCAAATAGCGAGGTTAACGCCAGTCGCTGTGGTGCGGCACAAATGGAATGATGGTCGCGCTCGGTTGAGTGCGCGCCGATTCGCCATCTAAGGCATTTCTAAATTTCATCATCTGTTCGCCGAGCTCACGCATCAGCATAACATTAGCATGGACAGGGTTTTTGCATTGGCTCACCACCAAGTCAATGTGACTTTGCTGAGCCCATAACCTGTCTTGCATGTTGTTGGAAGAGGAGAGGATCATCTCTTCACAGATATCTTTTTTCAGTTGCGTAAAGGCATCTGGATTATGTTTGGCAAGTTCAACCAACTCATCAAAAGAAGGTAAGGCCTGTTTTTGAGGGGGCTCCATATCTTTCTCCTTTACACTATTTCTCTGTTGATTATTTTATCAACACAATGAAAGCATAACCGATCAATAAGGTAGGAGTTGGAACGAAATCGCCATTTCTTACTAATGAGACGATCTTAGCGTGGTGTGATTTGATAACGGCAGCGACGCTCACCCATAATGATGTGTTCGCTCCGCTCAACTACATATTGCTCACCGATCAACGTTTGGAAAATATTAAGTTCAGATTGGCACAGATTAGGGCAGCGTGCCGCAGCTTTACAGATAGGGCAATGGTTCTCAATTAAAGTGTAACCGTTCGTTGATGGTATGAGCTCTGCCATATAGCCTTCTTGCTCACGAAGCGTCACTAGCTTAGCTAGTTTTTCTTCTAAACTGTGGCAATCAATTAATGCGTGTTGATACTGTGCTAATGTGTGAGCTTCACGTTCTGCCGCCACTTTGGCTAGTCCTTCTTTACCAAAAAGGTGCTCAACAGCATCAATCACTTGGATGATCAACTCGCCATGCCGATCAGCAAATTGGTCGTGGCCTTGTTGTGTCAAAGACCAGTGTCGAGTAGGGCGTCCGACTTTTACTTTGACATCATGAAACGCCACAATGCCATCATCTTCCAAACTTTGTAGGTGCTGGCGAGCCCCCATGGTGGTAATTCCTAGGTCGTCGGCCAGTCGTTTAGCGGTTACCGCTCCATCGCGTTTGATGGTTTGAAGTATTCGGTCAATGGTTTTCATCGCATTCCTCTGTTTGCCTTATCTATTATGAAGAAGCAGCTTAATAAAGCAAATTATTGACTATACAGGATGAGCCGCTAGTAACTTTTGTCAGCACAGAACCAAGATTCGCTATCAATTCGTTAAATAGATCACAAAATTTTCGTTTTCCCCCCTTGGGATCCCTTGCTTGCTCCCCCACATATCACTCACGAGCTGAGTAATCAGCCTTTTCATAAACCTAACGGAAAATCTAATCAGGAGAGACGACCGATGAACATTCGTCCATTACACGACCGAGTTATCGTTGAACGCCAAGAAGTTGAATCTAAATCTGCTGGTGGCATTGTTCTAACAGGTTCCGCTGCAGAGAAATCGACTCGCGGCGTCATCTTAGCAGTAGGCAAAGGCCGAATCCTTGAAAATGGTTCGGTACAACCGCTGGATGTCAAAGTAGGTGATACGGTTATTTTTGCAGAAAGCTACGGTACTAAAACGGAAAAGATCGACGGTAAAGAAGTGCTCATTATGTCTGAAAACGACATCATGGCGATTGTCGAGTAAGCATTGAGTAATTTTTGCTCTGATTCAAAAACGATTGATTAAAACAGAATTTAGAAAAGGAAATTAAAGATGGCTGCTAAAGACGTTAAATTTGGTAACGATGCACGTATTAAAATGCTAGAAGGCGTTAATATTCTAGCCGATGCAGTAAAAGTCACCCTTGGCCCTAAAGGCCGTAACGTTGTGATAGATAAATCGTTTGGTTCACCTATTATCACCAAAGATGGTGTCACTGTTGCGCGTGAAATTGAACTGGAAGACAAATTCCAGAACATGGGTGCACAAATGGTGAAAGAAGTTGCTTCTCAAGCTAACGATGCAGCGGGTGACGGAACGACAACCGCAACGGTATTAGCGCAAGCGATCATCACTGAAGGCTTGAAAGCTGTAGCGGCGGGTATGAACCCAATGGATCTTAAGCGTGGCATCGACAAAGCTGTCGTGGCGGCGGTTGAAGCGTTGAAAGAGCTTTCAGTACCTTGTTCAGACACTAAAGCGATTGCGCAAGTGGGTACTATTTCTGCAAACTCGGATTCAAGCGTGGGTAACATCATTGCTGAAGCGATGGAAAAAGTGGGCCGAGATGGCGTTATCACTGTTGAAGAAGGTCAAGCACTGCAAGATGAACTCGATGTCGTGGAAGGTATGCAGTTTGATCGTGGTTACCTATCTCCTTACTTCATTAATAACCAAGAAGCGGGCAGTGTTGATCTAGATAGCCCATTCATCCTATTGGTTGATAAGAAAATTTCTAACATTCGCGAACTGCTTCCTGCACTTGAAGCGGTAGCAAAAGCTTCTCGTCCACTACTGATTGTGGCGGAAGATGTTGAAGGTGAAGCATTGGCGACGCTGGTTGTGAACAACATGCGTGGCATTGTAAAAGTTGCTGCCGTGAAAGCACCTGGTTTTGGTGATCGCCGTAAAGCGATGCTGCAAGACATTGCTACCCTAACGGGCGGTACTGTGATTTCTGAAGAGATCGGTCTTGAGCTTGAAAAAGTGACCTTGGAAGATCTAGGCCAAGCGAAGCGCATCTCTATCACTAAAGAAAACACCACCATCATTGATGGTGCGGGTGAAGAGCAAGCCATTAAAGGTCGCGTTGCACAAATTCGTCAACAAATTGAAGACGCAACTTCAGATTACGACAAAGAAAAACTACAAGAACGCGTGGCCAAACTGGCAGGTGGCGTTGCAGTGATCAAAGTCGGTGCAACCACTGAAGTTGAAATGAAAGAGAAGAAAGATCGCGTAGAAGATGCACTGCATGCAACTCGCGCAGCCGTTGAAGAAGGCGTGGTTGCGGGTGGTGGTGTTGCACTGATCCGTGCGGCTGCTAAAGTTGCGGGTCTTGAAGGTGACAACGAAGAGCAAAACGTAGGTATTCGTGTTGCACTACGTGCGATGGAAGCACCAATTCGTCAAATCGTGAAAAACGCGGGCGAAGAGGATTCTGTTGTGGCTAACAATGTTCGCGCTGGTGAAGGTAACTATGGTTACAACGCTGCGACGGGTGAATATGGCGATATGATCGACATGGGTATTTTGGATCCAACCAAAGTGACTCGCAGTGCGCTACAGTTCGCAGCTTCAGTCGCGGGCCTCATGATCACCACAGAAGCTATGGTGACTGAGCTACCGAAGAAAGAAGCGGCAATGCCTGATATGGGCGGCATGGGCGGTATGGGAGGGATGATGTAATCATCCTCTCTCAATAAGAAACCGGAGCTTGCCTCCGGTTTTTTTTTCGCATAATTAGCTCAATCCTGACGTTTGAGTGATCCGACTCTTCTAGACTTCGTTTCTTCACTGATCACAATTTGGTGATGATGTGAGTGAAATAGCGTGAACAAACCCAATATTAACGGTTTCATTGGTCAATGGAGATCTTTATGAAAAAAGTACTTTCAGCACTAGCCGTAGTGGCTGCGTTATCTTCTTCTGTTGCGATGGCTGGCACTCCAGTTATGTTTTCTTCCATCAATAACTTCAATGCGCCGGATGAAAATGCGGTATCAGGTGTTCGTGTTGCGGCTCTTTACGGTAAAGTGAATGAAGTTAAAGGCTTAGATCTCGCCGTTGTTGGATTATCTGAAACTGACTCTACGACGGGTGTAAATTTAGGTCTTTTAGGGGCATCGAAAGTCAATCAAGAGATGACCGGTGCTTCACTCGGTTTGTTAAACTGGAATACAGGGCAAACCGTGGGTGCTAACGTGGGTATAGTGAATCTGACCAACAATGTACAAGGTGCTAACGTCAGTCTAGTTAACTACTCTGAAGGTAATACCATGGTTGATGTTGGTGCAGCAAACTTCTCAGATACATCGAAAGTGCAAGTGGGTTTGTTCAACAAAACCACAAAAATTGAAGGTATTCAGGTTGGTCTAATTAACTGTGCGGATAATGGTTTCTTTAAGTGTTTTCCTATCATCAACTTTGCTAAATAGCCGATGAATTGAAATCGAAAGAGCAGCATCAAGCTGCTCTTTTTTTCACCTTATGTACGACGACGAAAGCGTTGATGAACACCACGGCGCAAACTTTGAAAGCTATTTTCTACCTTATCCACGCCATACAACACACACAATGCCAATACCGTGATAATGATGGATTGCTGTAAGTAACCAAGACCGATCATCAATCCCAGTGATGCCAGTACCCAAATAACAGCGGCTGAGGTGACGCCATGGATTTTCCCATCTTGAGTCATCATCACGCCTGCGCCTAAAAAACCAACCCCAGTAATAATTTGTCCAAGCACGCGAGCTTGATCTAAGGTGTTAGGGGACAGTGATACGGCCATCGCTAGAAAGAGATAAGTCCCTGAGATGATTAATATTGATGTGCGAATGCCCACAGGTTTACCGCGGGTTTGGCGTTCAACGCCAATCAGTAACCCATTGATAGCACAGCACAATAATGCAGACCAACTGAATGGACTAAGATCAAGAAATTGTCCGAGAGATTGCATGATGGTTTTCCCAAAAGTATGAAGGTAAGAGTTCGTTGATTGACACCGAACCGCTCTTTTGAAGTTCTGTAATTACTCAAGATGCAGATCGAGTGGCGTTTTACTGGCTCTGCCACCGATTTCTCGAGTTAGCTTAGCAACAAGATAGCCCGAGACTCGCTCAATGACACCTGCCATTATTTCTTTTGCTTTTTGATCACTAACAAAAAAGTGCGCTGCGCCTTGCACTTTATCCAGCACATGCAAGTAGTAAGGCAAAATTCCTGCATCAAATAACGTTTCGCTGAGCGCGACTTGCGCGTCAACGCTATCATTAACACCTTTTAACAATACACCTTGGTTGAGTAAGGTAACATTGATGGCGCGCAGACGACTCATCTGCTGTTTGAATTCTAGATTGATTTCATTGGCATGGTTAATGTGCGTCACCAAAATGACTTGTAAGCGAGTTTCACGCAGCAGATCACACAATGCATCGGTGATTCGAGCGGGGATCACCACGGGTAAGCGCGAGTGAATACGCAATCGTTTAATATGAGGCACGCTGCTGATTGCATCGATGAGCCAACGCAGTTCTTCATCTTTCGCCATTAGCGGATCACCGCCCGATAAAATGACCTCATTGAGCTCGGGATGCGCGGCAATATAGTCGACGCTTTGCTGCCACACCTGCTTTGAGCCTTTATTCTCTTGGTAGGGGAAATGACGACGAAAGCAATAACGGCAGTTAATCGCACAACCACCTTTGACTATCATTAGCACTCGGTTGCGGTATTTATGCAGCAATCCCGGAATGGCATTGTTTTGCTCATCAAGCGGATCATTTGAGTACCCATCATGCCATTCAAACTCTTCATTGAGTGGCAAAACTTGACGCAACAGGGGATCGTAAGGGTTTCCTTTTTCCATGCGATCGACAAAACTTTGTGGCACCCGTAGTGCGAAGAGTTTGCGTGCGGCAAACCCGTTTTGCCAAAGGGCAGGATCAATCTCTAACTGCTGGAGAAGCTCGGCAGGGTTTGAGATCGCATTCGTTAATTGTTGAAGCCAGTTTTGCTCAACAGAATCAAGTTTTCGGGTTATTATATGCGGCATTGAATTTAACTCGAAGAATGGTAAGAGGAAAAAATGGCTACTGTTAGCACGAATGAATTTAAAGGCGGTCTCAAAATTATGCTTGATAATGAGCCTTGTGTCATTCTCGAAAATGAATATGTGAAACCAGGTAAAGGCCAAGCCTTCAACCGTGTCAAAATCCGTAAACTTCTTTCTGGCAAAGTGTTGGAAAAAACATTTAAGTCAGGTGATTCAGTAGAAACGGCTGACGTAATGGATATCGATCTTGATTATCTCTATAACGACGGCGAATTCTACCACTTTATGAATAATGAAACATTCGAGCAAATTGCGGCGGATAATAAAGCGGTGGGTGAAAGCGCAAAATGGCTAGTGGAAAACAACACTTGCATGTTGACGCTTTGGAACGGTAACCCAATTGCGGTAACACCACCAAACTTTGTTGAACTTGAAGTGGCTGAAACTGATCCGGGCTTGAAAGGTGATACGCAAGGTACGGGTGGTAAACCCGCTACGTTGGTCACAGGTGCTGTGGTACGTGTGCCACTGTTCATCTCTATCGGTGAAGTGATCAAAGTGGATACCCGCTCTGGCGAATACGTAGGTCGAGTCAAATAATCACCTCAAGATAAGTAAGAAGGTCGCTCGGTTAGCGGCCTTTTTTATTGCTCCAAAGCTGAGTGAGTGCCGTAATAAAAAAGAGCTGCCGAGGCAGCTCTTTGATGTCATCACTTTTCTATCTTCAAATCATAAAGATAAAAACGACAGCGAGTGCGGAAATCAGCCCTGCAAACGCATAACAAGCGATTTTACCCACTAAACCGGTGTGGAATTTTAGGTCATGCATACCGTGATGGACACGGTGCATGGCATGCCACATCGGTAAGGTTAATGTGCCAATGATAAACAGTGCGCCGATGATGCTAGTCGCAAAACTCGAAACGCGTTCATAACTCATTGCTTCAGCATCGATAATGCCTAATGGTGCTAAAATACCCAACACGAGAATGGTGATCGGGGTAATCATCGCAAACCATGTTCCACCGGCACCAAACAGCCCCCACCAGATAGGTTCATCAGAACGTTTTGGCGTGCGATTTACCTTATAATTGTTGTTCATGACTATAAGCTCCTACACCACGATGAGAACAATCAGTGAGATAAACGCAACCGCTGCCCACTGAGTTAAGACGATGATTTTCTTGTCGATTAGCTTACCTTTCAAGCGGATTGGCATCACTTGCGGCATCATGCTAAAGAAGGTTTGTGCATGCAGCAAACTCCCCGCTAACGCGACAATATTGATTGCGACCACAATTGGGTTTGCCATAAAGCTTAGCCAGCCTTCCCATGCTTCAGGGCCTTTAACCAAGCAGCCCAAGCCAAAGGTAAGGAATAAGGTAAAGAATATCAGTGGCAGTACCGTGGCTTCACGCAACATGTAGAAGCGGTAGAATGGGTGATCTTTCCACCAAGTACGTGTCATTTCACGAACGTAAGGTTTACGGTTACTCATCCTTATCCCTCCACTTTCTTTGGTGAACCGTCAGGTTTTAGCATGGCAATCACGAAGTCCATTGAAGACTCAACTTTGCCTTGGTTGACGGCTGCTGCTGGATCAACGTGTTTTGGACACACTTCAGAGCAGTAACCAACAAAGGTACAACCCCAAGCACCGTTATCACCATTGATGAGCTTCATACGCTCGGCTTTACCATGGTCACGGCTATCTAAGTTGTAGCGGTGAGCAAGGGTTAATGCTGCAGGACCAATAAACTCAGGGTTCAAACCAAACTGAGGGCAGGCCGCGTAGCAAAGACCGCAGTTAATACAACCAGCAAATTGTTTGTATTTGGCCATTTGCTCTGGCGTTTGTAAGTTGGTGCCATCTTCAGGTTTGCGATCGTTGCCAATGATGTAGGGTTTAATGGCTTCAAGACGCTCGATAAACGAAGTCATATCCACGATCAAATCTTTTTCAATTGGGAAGTTGGCTAAAGGTTCAATTTTCACGCCATTAGGGTAATCGCGCAGGAAGCTTTTACAAGCCAATTTAGGTACGCCATTAACCATCACACCACACGAACCGCAGATCGCCATACGGCAAGACCAGCGATAAGAGAGATCCTTATCGAGGTTATCTTTGATGTAGCCAATCGCGTCGAGCACTGACATGGTGTCATCAAAGGGAACTTCAAACGCTTGCAGGCGTGGCTTGGCATCTTTTTCTGGGTCGTAGCGCAAAATGTCTACTTTTTGAATGCGATTTGCTGACATTATTTTTGCTCCTCTGCGCTTTTCTCTTCTGCCGCTTTTTCCGCGGCGGCAGCCTGTTCTGCCGCTTCACCATAGAGACGAGCTTTCGGCTGAGATTTCGTGATCTTAACCGCGCTGTAGTCGATACTTGGAGCGGCATCTGGTTGATAGAAAGCTAAAGAGTGCTTGAGGTAGTTCACATCATCACGCTCAGTACAACCTTCGTCTAAACGCTGATGCGCACCGCGAGATTCTTTACGCAAGATAGCTGAGTGAACCATAGCTTCAGCCACTTCAAGGCCATAACCGACTTCGATAGCGTACAGAAGGTCGGTGTTGAACACTTTGCCTTTATCTTTAATGCTAATGTTCTTGTAGCGTGCTTTTAGCTCGGTGATTTTATCAATCGTCGCTTGCATTAAATCTTCTTGGCGGTAGATACCACAACCCGCTTCCATGGTGTGACCCATCTCAGTGCGAATGGTGGCCCAGTTTTCATCACCTTCTTGGTTCATTAACGCTGCAATACGCTCTTCTACGGCTTTGACTTGTTTGGCGATAGATTCATCGTTCCAACCTTTGAATTCCGCTGCGCGTTTCACTGCACTTTCACCCGCAACGCGGCCAAAAACCACAAATTCAGCTAACGAGTTAGAACCCAAACGGTTTGCACCATGCAAGCCAACCGAGGCACATTCGCCGACAGCAAACAGACCTTTGATGCGCGTTTCACACTGACCGTCCGTTTCGATACCACCCATGGTGTAGTGTACGGTTGGGCGAATTGGGATCGGCTCTTTTGCTGGATCAACGTTGACGTAAGCTTTCGCTAGTTCACAGATGAACGGTAAACGCTCTTGTAAGTACTCTTCACCGAGGTGGCGAAGATCAAGCAGCACCACATCACCAAGCGGATGTTTGATGGTGTTGCCTTTCTGTTGTTCATGCCAGAAAGCTTGAGAAACTTTGTCGCGAGGACCGAGTTCCATGTATTTGTTTTTAGGCTGACCCACCGGAGTTTCTGGGCCCATACCGTAATCTTGCAGATAACGATAGCCATTTTTATTGACGATGATACCACCTTCACCGCGGCAGCCTTCCGTCATCAAAATACCCGTGCCAGGTAGGCCAGTTGGGTGGTATTGCACGAACTCCATATCGCGTAGAGGGACGCCATGACGATAAGCCATCGCCATACCATCGCCAGTTACAATGCCGCCGTTGGTGTTGCAGTGGTACACACGGCCCGCGCCACCAGTGGCTAATACCACAGATTTTGCTTTGATGGTTACTAGCTCACCTTCGGACATATGAATCGCGATAAGCCCTTGAACTTCGCCATCTTCAACAAGTAGATCCACCACGAAATACTCATCAAATCGATTGATTTGTGGGTACTTCATTGAAGTTTGGAAGAGGGTGTGAAGCATGTGGAAGCCTGTTTTGTCAGCCGCAAACCAAGTACGCTCGACTTTCATGCCACCAAAACGGCGTACGTTGACTTCGCCATTTTCTTTACGGCTCCATGGGCAACCCCACTGTTCCATTTGCACCATCTCGCGGGTCGAGTTGGCCACAAAATATTCAACAACATCCTGTTCACATAGCCAATCTCCCCCACCAACGGTATCGTTGAAGTGGTTGTCAAGGCTATCTTCTTCCTTGATAACTGCTGCTGAGCCTCCTTCCGCTGCAACCGTATGAGATCGCATAGGATAAACTTTAGAAATCAGAGCAACTTCTAAATCAGGGTTTGCTTCAGCGGCTGCAATTGCAGTGCGAAGACCAGCGCCGCCTGCGCCGATGACTGCGATATCTGTGGTGATAATTTGCACAGTTATCCTCCGGTGTGTGATGCGGAAAATCCGCTTGTTATAGTTAAAGGTTCGTAAGCCTTAAGTGGTACGGGTAGTGTAGAAGAGCTGTGTAAGGAAAAAATTGATTCTGTTAGGTTTTTGCTTCGGAAGTGCAAGCGCGAGCATACTTATTTTTCTTTGTGTGATAATAATCACGTTAGAATTTGGAATTGCGCTTCAAGTCAGTAAAATTCATATCATCCAAACTTATGTGTGCCAGAACATGAATAGAAAAAACTGGATGCCAACCGCATCAATATCACAACTCAAACAGCGTGCTCAGTTACTCAAGCAGATCCGCCATTTCTTTGAACTACGAGATGTATTGGAAGTCGATACACCAGCTATGAGTCATGCCACGGTAACCGACATTCATTTGCAAACCTTCCAAACCCAATTTGTTGGTCCAGGATATGCTGATGGCCGTCAACTCTATTTAATGACCAGCCCAGAGTTTCATATGAAACGACTTTTGGCAGCGGGGAGTGGTTCGATTTATCAGATCAATAAAGCGTTTCGCAACGAGGAAAATGGCCGCTATCACAACCCAGAATTTACGATGTTAGAGTGGTATCGGGTTGGTTTTACTCACCATGATTTAATGGATGAGATGGATCAATTACTGCAACTTATTTTGCAGTGTGGATCGGCGCAGAAGATGAGTTACCAACAAGCATTTTTGCAGGTACTTGGGGTTTGTCCGTTAGAAGGCTCAATGGACGAGTTAAAAGCGGCTGCGAGCCGATTAGGTCTAAGTGACATTGCTGAGCCAGAAGAGGATAGAGATACCTTACTGCAACTGCTATTTAGTGTCGGTGTTGAGGCGGAAATTGGTCAACAGGTCCCCGTTTTTGTTTACGATTTTCCTGCATCACAAGCGGCGCTAGCTAAGATTAACCCGCAAGATCATCGTGTTGCGGATCGCTTTGAGGCCTACTTCAAAGGGATTGAACTTGCGAATGGTTTTCATGAGCTGGACAACCCACAAGAGCAACTGGCTCGTTTTGAAGCGGATAACCAAAAGCGTAAAACGATGGGGCTGGTCGAACAGCCGATTGACTACCACTTGATAGCGGCGTTAGAGGCTGGCTTACCTGAATGTTCAGGAGTGGCGCTTGGTATTGATCGCTTGATTATGCTGGCGTTAGGCCAAGATCATATTGATAACGTGACGGCTTTTCCTTTTCCGATAGCTTAAGCTTTTAAGCTTATGTGGATTGCGCGCTTGTAGTGCGATGAGCGCGCTGAAAAACGGCAACAGTTTCTTATTATGCAATGTAAGCCCTCGCGTCTGGCTGACAACCTCGTTATACTCCTTGTCTGATTTTAAGCCCACATTGCAAGAGCACAGAATATGCAAGAGTACATCGAATTTTTCCAACACAATATGATTCTATCTTTGGCATGGGTAGGTATTCTCGTCGCCTTAATCATGAGCATCGTGAAATCAACCACGGCAGCCTATAAAGAGATCACCGCTTCACAAACGACGCTTTTAATGAATCGTGAAAACGGTGTTGTTGTCGATATCCGCACGAAAGATGAATTTAAAAAAGGCCATATTACCGATGCGGTTCACATTTTACCGTCAGATATTAAATCCGGTAACTTGGCTAGCCTTGAAAAGCACAAGTCTGACCCAATCATTGTGGTATGTAAAACGGGTCAAACCGCGCAAGAGAGTGCCAACCTGCTTGCTAAAGCTGGGTTTGAGAATGTGAATTTACTGAAAAATGGTCTTGTAGCTTGGAATGAAGCGAACTTGCCATTGGTTCGTGGCAATAAATAATTCACTGATCGCGGTTATCTTGAACTGAGTGTGCTGGCTGAAAAGCCAGCATTTGATGCTAAGAGTTGTGATGTTTTCCACGTAATCGTGAGCTCATCTAGTCATTCGAAATCAGCTCGGTTAGTCTAAAAGCAACACTGAATTTGTAAGTATTTAAGGATTTAATCATGGCTGAAGCCGCACAACAAACAGCACAACAAAATTTCGCAATTCAACGTATCTTTCTAAAAGATGTCTCTTTTGAAGCGCCAAACTCACCTGTTATGTTCCAAAAAGAGTGGAATCCAGATGTGAAGTTGGATCTTGACACTCAAAGTCGTGATCTGGGTGAGGGTGTGTATGAAGTCGTATTACGCCTAACGGTGACAGTGAAAAACGCGGAAGAAATCGCGTTCTTATGCGAAGTGCAACAAGGTGGTATTTTTACTGCTGAAAAAATGGAAGCGGGTCAACTTGCTCATTGTTTAGGTGCATTCTGCCCGAACATTCTGTTCCCATATGCACGTGAAACAATTTCTAGCTTAGTTGTTAAAGGGACATTCCCACAACTTAACCTTGCACCAGTGAACTTTGATGCATTGTTCATGAACTACCTACAACAACAAGCGACTCAAGGCGAGCAAGCAGAAGCTTAATCGTTAATGACGTGAGATCATTAACGTTGGCGTTCCACGTCAGACTTTGATGATAAAAAATGCACAAAGCATCCCAGATAATGATGGTGCGTTGTGCATTTTTTGTTTATTTCGAATGCCAATACCTCCGTTCCTTGCTACTCCGTATTGAAAGCTGTATCGGAAGGAATTTAGGTATAACATGACAACACGAATAGCAATGGACGAAACAATGACAGATCCTAACAGTATTTACGGTAAAGCGATCACCATGACAGTAGTTGGTGCGGGTTCTTACGGCACATCTCTGGCGATTTCTTTAGCACGTAACGGTGCTAATGTTGTCCTTTGGGGACACGATGCTAAGCATATGGCTCGTCTTGACGCTGATCGTGCTAACCAAGAATTTTTACCCGGTATTGATTTTCCCGATTCGCTGATTGTGGAAACCGATTTGAAAAAAGCGGTACAAGCGAGCCGCGATTTGTTGGTTGTAGTTCCGAGCCACGTATTTGGCCTTGTTATGAAGAGTTTAAAGCCTCACTTGCGTGATGATTCCCGTATTTGTTGGGCAACCAAAGGGCTTGAACCTGAAACGGGCCGGTTACTGATGGATGTGGCCTATGACACCATTGGCGAGCGCTATTCATTGGCAGTGTTATCTGGACCGACTTTTGCTAAAGAGCTGGCGATGGGAATGCCTACTGCAATTTCTGTTGCCTCGCCTGACGCGCAGTTTGTCGAAGATCTGCAAGGCAAAATTCACTGCAGCAAAACTTTCCGCGTTTACGCCAATAGTGATTTTATTGGCATGCAGCTAGGTGGTGCGGTGAAAAACGTGATTGCGATTGGCGCTGGCATGTCCGATGGGATTGGCTTTGGTGCGAATGCGCGTACTGCATTGATTACGCGCGGTCTGGCCGAAATGTGCCGTTTGGGTGCAGCGTTAGGTGCTCAGCCTGAAACCTTTATGGGGATGGCTGGATTGGGTGACTTAGTGCTCACTTGCACCGATAACCAATCACGTAACCGTCGCTTTGGTTTGGCGTTGGGACAAGGGAAAGACGTGGATACGGCGCAGCAAGAAATTGGCCAAGTGGTTGAAGGTTATCGCAACACCAAAGAGGTGTGGTTATTAGCGGCGCGCATGGAGGTTGAAATGCCAATAGTTGATCAAATCTATCAAGTGCTGTATCAAGGAAAAGATGCGCGTGTTGCAGCACAAGATTTGCTGGCTCGTGATAAAAAAGCAGAACGCTAATTCATTGCTCATGATTAGGCACAAAGCCTATTAGCAATCTACATTGACGCTCTAGAGATTGGATGAGGAAGGGTGATCAACCAACGATGAAACATTGCGAAAAACTCAAAGTGTGGCAAGCCATAGTCAAAGAGGCGCGCGAGCAGTCAGAGCAAGAACCGATGCTGGCTAGTTTTTATCATGCCACTATTATTAAGCATGATAGTTTAAGCTCGGCCTTGAGCTACATTCTTGCCAATAAGCTGAATACGGCCTCAATGCCAGCGATGGCGGTGCGTGAAGTGGTCGAAGAGGCATTTGCCGCAGACCCCAGCATTATGGAAGCGGCGGCGTGTGACATCTGCGCGACTGTCAATCGTGACCCCGCGGTATCTATGTTTTCAATGCCTCTACTTTATCTCAAGGGCTACCATGCCTTACAAGGCTATCGCGTCGCGAACTGGTTATGGAAGCAAGGTCGAGTGGCGTTGGCTACCTATTTTCAAAACCAAATCTCGGTAGCTTGCCAAGTGGACATCCATCCTGCTGCACGTATTGGTCGCGGCATCATGCTTGACCATGCTACGGGCATTGTGATCGGTGAAACCGCGGTGGTGGAGAATGATGTCTCTATTTTACAAGATGTAACGCTAGGCGGAACGGGTAAAGAGTGCGGCGATCGCCACCCGAAAATTCGTGAAGGCGTGATGATTGGCGCGGGTGCCAAAATTCTCGGTAATATTGAAGTGGGCGAAGGGGCGAAAATTGGTTCTTGTTCGGTGGTATTGCAAGCGGTGCCTCCGCACACTACCGTCGCTGGAGTGCCAGCCAAAATTGTCGGTCGTCCGCAAACCGATAAGCCTTCGTTAGATATGGACCAACAATTTAATGGCCGTTCTCAAAGTTTCATTGCCGGTGATGGTATTTGATTTGGTCGCGAAAAACAAAAAGGGTGATGCTCACAGAGCATCACCCTTTTTTATGGTTGGCATTAAGCCATTGCATCGAGTTCAGCAAGCACTTCTTCAGCCCAATCAACCCACGCTTGGCGAACCAGTAGGTTGCGGCGTAGTGTTAGACGCTCAAGGCGCTGTAGCTTATCGAGAGTAGCTGGTGTTGCATAGTACGCAGACTCAATCTCTTTGTAGTGAGCAACCAGTTTTTTCGATTCTTCAACTAATTCACCCAGTTGAATTCGGTAAGGTGTTGCTGGTTGTACCGAGCAAGCGATCAATTTAGCGCTAAATTCATCACGTACGGTTGGGTGAGCTGTAGGTTGGTCAAACCATTCACCTAAAGCGCTGCGACCTGCATCGGTGATGGAGTAAACTTTACGATCTGGCTTGCCATCTTGCGGTTCTAATACACAAGTGACTAGGCCTTGTTGACCCATTTTATTCAGTTCGCGGTAAACTTGTTGGTGGCTGGCTTTCCAAAAATAGCCAATGCTCGAAGAGAACTCTTTTGTGATGTCGTACCCTGTGGCATCGCGAGTGCTCAAAACAGTGAGGATAACGTGTGGTAATGACATGTCTTTAATCCAAATGGTTAATAAACTCAAAAACAACTTGCTCAAACTCGTGTTGTGCTTCTGATGGCATCAATCATGAATGAGTTTAAGCAACACCCACCGTTCTATTGACGGAGTGGGTTGTGTCACCTTAAAAAGCCGTTTATCACCTAGGATTATATGCGTGACGCATATCGACCTGCGATTTGTTATGTTTGTATGCTACCGCAGAGGAGCAGTAGTATATCTAAATAATAAGCATAAAGTAGAATACTTTGTTAGTTTAGCTTAAAAAAACTGATAATATGCTCAATAATTTTTGTGATTTAAAATAAAAAGCCGCACAGAGGCGGCCTTTTAGCTAGTTTGTGAAACAAAATGCTGTTACTTAGCCTGTGTTACGCATTCCTGCTGCAATACCCGCGATAGTCACCATTAAGGCTTCTTCTAACTCTGCTGGTGCGGTTTCGGTTTGGCGAGTGCGGTACAACAGCTCTGCTTGCAGCATATTTAATGGCTCAACATAGATATTGCGCAAACGGATTGACTCTTGACCCCAAGGATCGCTTTGCATCAAGTTCTCATTGTTTTCTACATTTAATACCGCTTTGATGTCTTTCTGTAATTGAGAACGCAAACGCTCACCGAGCGGGCGTAACGATTCATCGACTAGGCGTTCATCGTAATAGCGTGAGATTTCAATGTTGCACTTGGAGTAAACCATCTCTAGCATGCCCAAACGCGTTGAGAAAAATGGCCATTCACGGCACATCTCTTCCAGCAGTGCTTGGTGTCCTTTATCGATAGAAAACTGAATTGCTTCTCCCGCACCTAGCCAGGCTGGTAGCACGAGGCGGTTTTGGCTCCAAGAGAAGATCCACGGGATTGCACGTAAGCTTTCGACCCCACCATTAGGGTTGCGTTTAGCCGGACGTGAACCGAGCGGTAATTTACCCAGCTCTAGCTCTGGCGTTGCTTGGCGGAAGTACGGGACAAAGTCCGGCTCGCCGCGAACAATATGGCGATACGCTTCGCAAGAGACTTCAGACAATACCTCCATTAAGTCGCGCCAATCTTGTTTTGGCTCTGGTGGTGGCAGCAGGTTTGCTTCTAAAATGGCGCTGGCGTACATCGTAAAACTATTGACCGCTACTTCTGGTAGACCAAGTTTAAAGCGGATCATTTCGCCTTGCTCCGTCACACGCAAGCCACCTTTTAAGCTTTTGGGTGGTTGTGAAAGCAGTGCCGCATGTGCTGGAGCGCCCCCGCGACCAATGGTGCCGCCACGTCCATGGAATAGTGTCAGTTCAATTCCGGCCTCTTCACTGACATTAACCAAAGCTTCCATTGCGCTGTATTGCGCCCAACCGGCGGACATTACACCTGCATCTTTAGCGGAATCAGAGTAACCAATCATCACCATCTGGTGGTTTTGAATAAAGCCACGATAGAGATCAATGCCCATTAGTTGGCGGATCACCGTTTCTGCGTTGTTTAAATCATCCAAAGTTTCGAACAGTGGACAAACGTCCATGCGATAAGGGCAGCCACACTCTTGCAACAATAGATGTACAGCAAGTACATCTGATGCGGTACGAGCCATCGAAATCACATAAGCACCAAAGGCTTCGCGAGGCTGAGAAGCAACGATTTTACAGGTGTCGATCACCTCTTGTACCGCTTCTGAAGGCTGCCAGTCACGAGGTAACAAAGGACGTTTTGAGCTCAACTCATTGGTGAGAAACGCAATTTTGTCTTGCTCGCTCCACTGGTCATAATCACCAATGCCTAAATAACGGGTGAGCTCGGAGATCACATCAGAGTGGCGAGTGCTCTCTTGGCGAATGTCCAAACGCACAAGATGCACGCCGAACGCTTTAATCCGGCGCAGAGTATCAAGCAGCGAGCCATCGGCAATGACGCCCATGCCGCATTGATGTAAAGATTGGTAGCAGGCATAAAGCGGTTCCCACAACTGTGCGATATTTTGCAGTGGTGCTTTGCGTGCCAGTTGTTGGCCATTGATCTTGGCATCCAACACTTCCAGTGTTTCGCTGAGTAGTTCACGCAGGCGTTTGAGAATAGCGCGATAAGGTTCGTGTTCATCTATGCCAGCCAAATCGCGTAGCGCGTCACTGCATTTGGTCATCGACAATTCGCTGACCAGCTCATTGATATCACCTAGGTAGAGATCGGCCGCTTTCCAGCGAGAAAGCAGCATTACTTCACGGGTGATTTTATGAGTCACAAAGGGGTTACCATCACGGTCGCCGCCCATCCACGAAGAAAAATGCACAGGGCGTGCATCAATTGGTAGCCCTTCACCTAAGTAGTTGGTGAGGTGCTCATCAAATTCACGAAGAAAATCAGGCACGGCTTGCCATAGAGAATTTTCCACCACCGCAAAGCCCCATTTTGCTTCATCCAGTGGCGTAGGGCGCTGCTTACGAATCACATCTGAATGCCAGCTTTGCGCGATCAACTGTTCTAAACGGCGTTCTGTTTTTTGGCGCTCTTTAAATGAAAGATCACTGAGTTCAAGCTTGGAGAGACACTCGTTAATTTTCACCAGCTTGTTGATCATCGTGCGGCGTGTAATTTCGGTTGGGTGAGCCGTTAGCACTAACTCGATATTGAGATCGCGTACCGCTTGAGCAGCATCCAATTTACTGATTTTATTTTGATTCAGTTTAGTAAACAGTAAATTAATCGCATCAGGCTCACACACATGTTCTTCACAGTGACGTGAAATGGTGTGGTACTGCTCGGCCATGTTGGTTAAGTTAAGAAATTGGTTGAATGCCCGCGCTACTGGGGTGAGCTGTTCGTTGGGAAGGTTTTTGATCTCTTCAACCAAGCTGTCTCGGTCGGCTTGATTGCCATTACGGGCTGATTTTGAAAGTTTTCGGATGGTTTCCACTTTCTCTAAGATAACGTCACCATGGGCGTCCTGAATGGTGTTGCCCAGCAAACGGCCAAGCATGCTCACGTTACTTTTGAGCGCAGCGTATTTTTCGTTCATTGTCATCCTGCCTTGTAAAAAAATTACATCCATTGTTCCTTGCTAAGTACACAATCTAGCGAAAAGATCCCTGTAGAGTCAAATAAAGCCGACTATTTTTACGATTATTGCTGAATGTTATTGAACGTGATCATTTGGTGAATAATTGGCGTAAATTACTGAAATTTTATTACAAAAATGCCCGACCGTAGAAACGCTGTCAGGCATTTATCGCTTGAGTAAGCTTGGTAGGCTAGAAGCAGTATTTATACATTGCTTTGGACAAAATCGAGATGGTTGGATCAATAAATTCAAACGCTAGGAATTCATCCGGTTGATGCGCTTGATCGATCGAACCTGGGCCGAGTACCAGTGTTGGGCATAATTGTTGTAAGAACGGTGCTTCAGTACAGTAATTCACGGTTTGTGAAGCGGTATTGCAAATCTCTTCAATGTTGCCAATAAAGGGGTGATCCTGCTGACATTCATAACCCGGAATCGCATCATGCAGCGCGGTAATCTCAATGCGGCCGGGCCATTTTGCACTGACTTCATTCAGTGCACTGCGCAGCAAGTTATCGAGCCCATCTAGACTCATGCCGGGCAGCGGGCGCACATCGTAATGCAATTCGCAGCAGCCACAAATGCGGTTTGGACTATCGCCACCGTGGATATGACCGAGGTTCAAAGTCGGGTGAGGAATGGCAAAGCCTGGGTGATGGTACTCTTTGATCAATTTGTCGCGCAGTTGCATTAACGCGAACAGCACTTCATGCATGATTTCGATGGCATTTACGCCCAGAGCAGGATCAGAAGAGTGGCCCGATTTTCCTGTCACTCGAATAGCGTTGGCTACGTGGCCTTTATGGCCGCGGATGGGCACAAGGCTAGTCGGCTCACCAATAATGCAGTAATCCGGTTGAAATGGTGCATGTTCAGTGAAATGACGTGCGCCGAGCATGGTGGTTTCTTCATCACAGGTCGCCAACACATACAGCGGTTTACTCTGTTTACTCCAATCGACTTTTTTCACCGCTTCGTAGATAAAAGCAAAAAAGCCTTTCATGTCTGCCGTGCCTAAGCCATAGAAACGATCATTGGCTTGCGTTAACGCGTGTGGTTCAAAATTCCAACGTCCTTCGTCAAATGGAACGGTATCACTGTGCCCCGCGAGCAGTAGACCACCTTCGCCGCAACCTTTCTTCGCCACTAAATTGTATTTTCCCGGCGCGACTTCAATGGTGTCGACTACAAACCCTAAGCTGGAAAACCAGCTTGCCAATTTATCAATCACATTCTGGTTACCTTCGTCCCAACGAGCATCTGTGGAGCTGATGGAAGAGGTTGAAATCAGACCTTGGTAAACCTCAAGAAAACTGGGTAATTGCATATTATCTTTGCTCCTAGTATTGACAGAGTAATTGCGAGAAGGTAAAACACATATTAAATCACTTTGTGTGAATAAAAAACCGAGTTAAGTGTCTTTTTTGAAATTTATAGTCATTTTTAGATTGTCTTTTTTACCTTGAAATTGGATGTCACGAGATGTTGAAAACCACAATTATCGGAGCTAGCGGTTATACCGGCGCTGAGTTGGCGTATATGGTGCAAAAACACCCACAACTCACGCTATCAGGTTTATACGTTTCCGCCAATAGCCTAGATGCTGGAAAACCAATGGCTGAGCTGCATGGCAAACTCTCCGGTATTGTCGACATGCAGGTACAACCATTAATGGATCCGGTGAGCGTTGCAAGCCAATGTGATGTGGTGTTTTTAGCTACGGCTCATGAGGTGAGCCATGATCTCGCGCCTATTTTTCTTGCGCAAAATTGTCAAGTTTTCGACCTTTCTGGTGCTTTTCGCGTCAAAGGTGATGATTTTTACCAAAATTACTATGGTTTTAAACATCAACACCCTAAATGGTTAGAAAACGCGGTTTATGGACTGGCGGAATGGAATTGTGAGGCAATTAAGCAGAGCCAATTGATCGCTGTTGCGGGTTGCTATCCAACCGCATCGCAACTTGCGATAAAGCCTTTGGTTGAAGCGGGTTTGTTAGATACAACTCAATGGCCGGTGATTAATGCCACCAGCGGTGTCACCGGCGCGGGCAGAAAAGCGACATTAACCAACAGTTTTTGTGAAGTGAGCTTACAGCCATACGGCGTGTTTACTCATCGCCACCAACCTGAAATCGTCGCCCATTTAGGATGTGATGTGATTTTTACGCCTCACTTAGGGAATTTCAAACGCGGTATTTTGGCCACCGTGACAATGAAGCTTGCATCAGGTATTTCAGAGCAACAAGTCAGCCATGCTTTTGAGAAGGCGTACGCTAACAAACCAGCGGTTCGGCTCAAATCAACCTTGCCGAGCATCAAAGATGTTGAATTTACACCATTTTGCGACCTCGGTTGGCGAGTGCAAGGTGAGCATATTATCGTCGTGTCCGCGATCGATAATTTATTAAAGGGGGCATCGAGCCAAGCGATGCAGTGTTTAAATATTCATTACGGTTTTTCTGAGCTAACGGCTTTGGTGTAACGCACCAAGCGTAAGGGTTAAATATGATAGATACAAAGCAAAATCCATTAGTGATTAAGTTAGGCGGCGCGGCGCTGTCTTGTTCTGAAACGCTAAGCAAACTGTTTGGCGCAATCGCACTGTATCAAGCCCAAGCTCAGCGACGAATTGTCATCGTGCACGGGGGCGGTTATCTCGTCGATGACCTGATGGCGAAATTACAACTAAAAACCGTGAAGAAAGAAGGTTTGCGTGTCACGCCTTATGACCAAATTCCGCTGATTGCAGGCGCGCTGGCTGGGACAGCCAACAAAATGCTGCAAGGGCAAGCGATTAAAGATGGCTTAAATGCGGTTGGTTTATCGCTCGCTGATGGCGGGCTATGCAAAGTCGAAGAGTTGGATCCAGAACTCGGCGCAGTGGGCAAGGCTTCTCCTGGTGATTCACAAATCGTGCAAGCGATTTTAGCCGCTGGTGGTTTGCCTATTATCAGCTCGATTGGCCTGACTGCTGATGGCCAAATGATGAATGTCAACGCCGATCAAGCAGCCGTTGCAGTGGCTGGCGCATTGGACGCAGAGCTCGTTCTGCTTTCCGATGTGAGCGGTGTGCTGGATGGCAAAGGCCATTTGTTGTCGAGCCTCAATGAGCAGCAGGCCAATGCGCTGATTAAAGGCAAAGTGATCACGGATGGCATGATTGTCAAAGTGAAAGCGGCGCTGGAAGCGGCAAATGATTTAGGTCGCCCGATTGAAGTGGCGACATGGCGTTACCCAGATAAGCTCAGCAAATTGTTTGCGGGCGAAAGTATCGGGACCCAATTTTTACCTCAATAAACGCATTTAATCAGTTGTTGATAACAGCTGTAAGTAATTAATCACCCAGAGCACTGACCGCCAAGCGCAGCGCCGGGAAATGGAGAAAGTAAGATGAGCAAGGTTCAAGTCAATAAAGTCGTTGTCGCATATTCTGGCGGTCTAGATACATCGGTGATCATTCCGTGGTTAAAAGAAAACTACGATTGTGAAGTGGTTGCCTTTGTTGCCGATGTCGGCCAAGGTGAAGAAGAATTGGTCGGCATCGAAGAGAAAGCGAAAGCGTCTGGCGCGTCAGAGTGTTATGTGGTCGATCTTAAAGAAGAGATGGTCGCTGAATACATCTACCCAACACTAAAAACAGGTGCTTATTACGAAGGTAAATACCTGCTTGGGACGTCAATGGCTCGCCCAATCATTGCCAAAGCGCAAGTTGAAGTAGCGCGTAAAGTGGGTGCCGATGCGCTGTGTCACGGCTGTACGGGGAAAGGTAATGACCAAGTGCGTTTTGAAGGTGCGTTTGCAGCCCTAGCGCCTGATTTACATGTGATTGCCCCTTGGCGTGAGTGGGACATCGTGAGTCGTGAAGAGTGTCTTGATTTCCTTGCTGAGCGTAACATTCCTTGCGCCGCTTCATTGACGAAAATTTACTCGCGTGATGCGAACGCGTGGCACATTTCGACCGAAGGTGGCGTGCTTGAGAGTACTTGGAACGCCCCTAATGAGGATTGCTGGGTATGGACAGTAGATCCAGAACAAGCGCCAAATGAGCCAGAGTTTGTCACACTGCAGGTCGCGAAAGGCGAAGTCGTTGGCGTCGATGGTGAACTGATGACGCCTTACAACGCACTCGTTTACCTTAATGAGAAAGGCTCTAAACACGGAGTTGGTCGTATCGACATCGTTGAAAACCGTTTGGTTGGTATGAAGTCTCGTGGTTGTTATGAAACCCCAGGAGGCACCATCATGATGGAAGCGTTGCGTGCTGTTGAGCAGTTAGTGCTCGATAAAGCCTCATTCGAATTTCGTGAAGAACTGGGTGTCAAAGCGTCGCATCTTGTATACGATGGGCGTTGGTTCACTCCGCTGCGTAAATCCATCATGGCCGCAGCCGATGAGCTGGCACAGGATGTTAATGGTGAAGTGGTTGTGAAGCTTTACAAAGGGCAAGCGACAGTGACGCAAAAACGTTCTGAAAACAGCTTGTACTCGGAAGAGTTTGCGACCTTTGGTGAAGATGTTGTGTATGACCAAAGCCACGCGGGCGGCTTCATTCGTCTCTATTCGTTGGCAAGCCGGATCAGAGCGTTGAACGAAGCGAAGAAGAATAAAGCCTAGGTTAACACCCAAGGTAGAGAC
Source organism: Vibrio sp. B1-2 (assembly GCF_963888445.1). Lineage (NCBI taxonomy): Bacteria > Pseudomonadati > Pseudomonadota > Gammaproteobacteria > Vibrionales > Vibrionaceae > Vibrio > Vibrio sp. B1-2. The sequence continues at coordinate 141,938 of NZ_CAWPJH010000041.1, read as the reverse complement.
ACAAAAATAACAATAAAAGATCGCTCTAGTAGCGATCTTTATTATAAAAATGATTGAGCAATTTGATGTGGTCACGCTCAGTCGCGACCTAAGAGCAGGAGATACGCAATGGCATTATGGGGCGGTAGATTTACCCAAGCAGCAGACACGAGGTTCAAAGAGTTCAACGATTCACTTCGCTTTGATTACCGATTGGCTGAACAAGACATTGTGGGCTCTATAGCATGGTCAAAGGCGTTGGTGTCAGTGAATGTTTTGGGCGAAGAGGAGCAGCAAAAACTAGAACTTGCGCTCAACGAACTCAAACTGGAAGTGATGGAAGATCCTGAGCAGATCTTACGCTCTGATGCAGAAGATATTCACTCTTGGGTTGAGCAGCAGTTGATCAGCAAAGTGGGTGATTTAGGCAAAAAGCTGCACACTGGGCGCTCTCGTAATGACCAAGTCGCGACCGATTTAAAATTGTGGTGCCGCCAGCAAGGTCAGCAATTACTGTTGGGGTTAGATCGCCTGCAAACGAAACTAGTGTCGGTTGCTCAGCAGCACCAAGCGACGGTTTTGCCCGGTTATACCCACCTGCAACGTGCGCAACCAGTGACCTTTGCGCATTGGTGTTTGGCCTATGTTGAAATGTTTGAGCGTGATTACTCTCGTTTAAATGATGCGATTAAGCGCCTTGATACTTGTCCACTTGGCTCCGGCGCGCTGGCAGGTACGGCCTATCCGATTGATCGTGAACAGCTTGCTCATCATTTAGGGTTTCGCCGTGCCACGCGTAACTCGCTCGATTCAGTATCCGACCGAGATCACGTGATGGAATTGATGTCGGTGGCGTCGATCTCGATGCTGCATTTATCGCGCTTGGCGGAAGATATGATCTTCTACAACTCGGGTGAGTCTGGTTTTATCGAACTGGCTGACACCGTGACTTCGGGTTCATCCTTGATGCCGCAAAAGAAAAACCCTGATGCATTAGAGCTGATCCGTGGCAAAACTGGCCGTGTTTATGGCTCGCTTGCGGGCATGATGATGACGGTCAAAGCCTTACCATTGGCTTATAACAAAGATATGCAAGAAGACAAAGAAGGGCTGTTTGACGCGCTGGATACTTGGAACGACTGCATGGAAATGGCTGCGCTTTGCTTTGATGGCATCAAAATTAAAACCGAACGGACTTTAGAAGCGGCTAAACAAGGCTATGCCAATGCTACCGAATTAGCTGATTATTTAGTCGCCAAAGGGATCCCTTTCCGTGAAGCGCACCATATTGTGGGCGTAGCTGTGGTTGGCGCGATTGCGAAAGGGTGTGCGCTTGAAGAACTGACCCTTGCCGAGCTTAAAGAGTTTTCGTCGGTCATTGAAGATGATGTTTATGCGATCCTCACCATTGAATCTTGCTTAGAAAAACGCAGCGCTTTAGGTGGCGTTTCGCCAAAACAAGTGGCCTATGCGGTTGATCAAGCTAAAGCGCGTTTAGACAAACGTGACACCACGGCGGTGAAAGTTCGTCCTGCCCGTTTGACGGATATTGAAACGCTAGAAAGTATGGTCACTTATTGGGCGAATATGGGAGAAAATCTGCCTCGTTCACGCAATGAGTTGGTGCGCGATATTGGTTCATTTGCCGTGGCGGAACACCATGGTGAAGTGACGGGATGCGCCTCGTTATATGTCTATGACTCTGGGTTGGCTGAAATTCGTTCGCTTGGTGTAGAAGCAGGTTGGCAAGGTCAAGGACAAGGAAAAGCGATCGTCTCGTATTTGGTGAATAAAGCGCGGCAAATGGCGATTAAGAAAGTGTTTGTTCTGACTCGAACGCCAGAGTTTTTCATGAAGCATGATTTTATTCCAACCTCAAAAAGCTTACTGCCAGAGAAAGTGCTCAAAGATTGTGAACAATGCCCACGGCAGCACGCTTGTGATGAAGTGGCGCTTGAGATCAATTTGGTTGAGCAGATCATCAAGCGAGTCAACGTCGCTTAATACGTTGATTACAAACGCGATCATTGCTGTTAATGAGGCCTTGGAAAAAGATCTCAAAAAGATCGAATGATCACGGAACAATTTAAGAAAAGCGTGGTCTATAACTGTACCACTGCTTTTTCTTAGAAGAATCTAAGAAGGCCCCAAACCTACTATTGGTTCTGGGGCTTTTTCTTTTGTGCTCTTTAGCTTTTTATTTGTCGCGCCCTTGCCGCTTACGCCAAGGGAGTACCACAAACTTCATCCACAGATGTAAAAACAGCAAACCGTTAAAGGCAAAGCCCGCTATTAGCAAGCTGATCGATTCAATGGTTTTGGGGTTCTCCCTGCATAACCACCACCACACAAGCCAGCACCCAACTGACAAAACAGTGAGCTGATCCATACAACGTTGGCAGCGGCCGATTTTTTTCCAAAACCACGAAGATTGGCAGTTATTGCAAGGCATAAGCGCGTTCATTAAAGAGAAAATAACGGCAGTATAACGTGCGCGAAGGTGTGAGTCTAAGGCGTGGCTGAAACTAAAGCGTATAAAAAACGGCCGCACAAGGGCGACCGCATGAATGGATATTTAAGGTTAACAGCCCGGACCGCAGTCCATGCAATGCTTGATCATCTCAGGGCCCAAATGAAGTTTCGCGTTTAGGTCACGCAGCGCGGTGCGCACGCCTTCTTCAATTACGGGGTGATAAAAAGGCATATCCAACATCTGTGAAATCGTCATCTGATTTTGATGTGCCCACGCCAGTAAATGAGCCAAGTGCTCCGCATTCGGCCCCATCATTTCAGCGCCTAAAAATCGCCCTGTTCCTTGTTCGCCATACACATGCAATAACCCTTTATTGCGCAGCATGACGCGTGAACGGCCTTGATTTTCAAACGACACAGTACCGATAGCAAAACAGCCACAATTTCCCAAACGAGTGGTTAGCTGTTTGTAGGATTCACCGACCATCGCAATTTGTGGGTCTGAAAAAACCGCTGAGATAGAGGAACGACGAAGCCCTGCACGAATATCTGGGTAGCGGCCAGCGTTATCCCCTGCAATACGACCTTGATCGGCTGCTTCATGAAGCAGTGGCAGTTGATTACTGGCATCACCAGCAATGAAAATATTGTCTACAGAGGTTTGCAGCGTATAGTGATCGGCCGTCGGTACGCCACGCGCATCAAGGGCTATATCGGTATTTTCAATTGCCAATTTATCTACATTCGGGCGACGACCGGTTGCCGCCAACACATAGTCAACGACAAATGTCTCGAGCTGCCCTTCACGGTTGATGAATTGGATTTCAACTTTGTCGTTTTGGCCTGTTGGAGAAGCAATGCGTTTCATGCTTTCCACTTTAACGTCAGCGTCTAAATAGAATTCTTCTTTAAACGTTTTATCGGCGTAAGCCATCACATCAGGGTCGGTTAATGGGCCAACTTGTCCACCAATGCCGAACAGCTTCACTTTTACCCCTAAGCGATGTAAGGCTTGACCTAGTTCTAAGCCAATCACCCCAGGGCCAAATACGGCAACAGATTCCGGTAAGTCGTCCCACTCAAATAGGTCGTCATTAATGATTAAGCGATCGCCAAGTTCATGCCATACCGCGGGGTAGGCTGGGCGAGAACCGGTAGCAATCACGATCCGCTTGGCGCTGATTCGTGTATGGTTGTCAACTTGCAGGGTGTGGTTGTCGATAAATTGGGCGTAGCCTGAGATTTTGTCTTCAGCGGGGATCTCCTCAACGCCTTCAAGCACAAATCCGACAAAGCGGTCACGTTCACGTTTTACCCGCGCCATCACTTCACGTCCATTAATGACAATTTCACCTTGAGGATGAACACCAAAAGCAGGAGCTTTGTGGATGTGGTGGACACTTTCAGCGGCCGCAATCAGTAACTTAGATGGCATGCAGCCGACGCGAGCGCATGTGGTTCCGTATGGGCCACCTTCGATCATGACGATACTAGTCGTATGTGCTTTTGCTGCACGATAAGCGCCGAGTCCTGCGGTCCCACCACCAATAATGGCTACATCAACGTTTAACTGTTTCATCATCGCTTTCTCTAAATTTGGAATGTGAATAGTCGATGGCAACATTTAATAATGCTGTCATTGAGTCTAAATGAGGAGGATGCCCTAGGAAGATTTTCCTAGGGCAGGCGTGATTAGCCCAGGTAAGCTTCTAGCTCTTCGCTGCCGCCGATGTGTTTACCACCAACGAAAACTTGCGGAACGGTGGTACGGCCTGTGATAGCTCGTAAGCTCACTGTGGTTGCATCTTTACCCAATACCACTTCTTCATATTGAAGACCGTGGTCAATCAAGAGTTGTTTTGCTTTAGTGCAGAATGGGCAACCTGGTTTAGTAAATACGGTAACCGATTCTTGTGTTTTATAGTTAGGTGCAATGTATTTCAGCATGGTGTCAGCATCTGATACTTTGAACGGGTCACCCGGTTCATCAGCTTCGATAAACATTTTTTCGATGATGCCATCTTTGACTAACATGCTGTAACGCCATGAACGTTTGCCAAAACCGATTTGGCTTTTATCAACTAACATACCCATGCCGTCAGTAAATTCGCCATTGCCATCAGGAATGAAAGTAATATTCTCTGCTTCTTGGTCTGCTTTCCAAGCATTCATCACAAAGGTATCGTTCACCGAAACACATAGGATGTCATCAACGCCATGCTCTTTAAACACCGGGTACAGTTCGTTGTAACGCGGCAAGTGGCTTGATGAACAGGTTGGGGTGAAGGCACCTGGCAAGCTAAATACGATAACGGTTTTACCTTTGAATAATTGATCTGTTGTGAGATTAACCCAAGCATCACCTTGACGAGTAGGGAAAGTGACTTGTGGTACCGCTTGGCCTTCTTTAGATACTAACATTCTATTTTCCTTGTGATTTTCTAAGTTAGGTTATGATTTTAAGAGCCGCTGCTCTCATTTGTTGAAGCCATTATGGAAGAAAACCTTTGATAGCTCCAATCGTTTGATGCTATGGTTTTGATAGGTGGATTCTATTGAGATTGAAGATGAACATTCGTGATTTTGAGTACTTAGTATCATTAGCTGAACATAAACATTTTCGTAAAGCAGCAGAAGCTTGTTTTGTGAGCCAGCCAACACTCAGTGGCCAGATCCGCAAACTGGAGGATGAGCTGGGAACAGTATTATTAGAGCGCAGCAGTCGCCGAGTATTGTTCACCGATTCGGGCCTGCAATTGGTCGATCAGGCCAAGCGTATTTTAAGTGAAATCAAAACCTTCAGAGATATGGCTAGCGGCCAGGGTGGCTCGATGAGTGGTCCTATCCATATTGGATTCATTCCCACTTTAGGCCCCTACCTTTTGCCGCGTATTGTGCCTTTTTTAAAAGAGCAATTTCCTGAACTGGAGCTCTATTTACACGAAGCGCAAACCCAACAGCTTGTGCGCCAGCTAGAGGATGGAAAACTCGATTGTTTAGTGTTGGCCTCCGTTGCGGAAACGGCTCATTTTAAAGAGATTGATCTGTATGACGAAGCATTGAGTATTGCCGTGCCTAGTGGGCATGAATGGGCTGCAAAAAGTGAAGTAAGTATGTTGGATTTGAAAGGGCGAACGGTATTGGCTTTAGGTGACGGTCATTGCTTACGCGATCAAGCCTTAGGTTTCTGTTTTGCGGCAGGCGCAAAAGATGACGAACGTTTTAAAGCGACCAGCTTAGAGACGCTGCGTAATATGGTCGCAGCGGGTGGGGGAATTACCCTGTTACCTGAGCTCTCTTTACCAGATGTCAAAGAGAAGGATGGCGTTTGTTACCTTAAAGCGGTCAACCCGCAGCCTTCACGCCGCTTAGTATTAGCTTATCGGCCGGGATCGCCGCTGAGGCAGCGTTTTGAGCAGTTGGCTCACGCAATCAAAACAAAGCTAAATGAGAAATAAAAAAAGAGGCTAAATGTAGCCTCTTTTTACTGAGCTTTAGAATAGCTCTTCACCTGTAGGTGAAGAGTAGATGTTGTCAGAGACACTCTCTGCGACATACTCGGTTGGCTCAGTGCCTTGAATGAAGTATTCAAACATCGAACTTGAATCAAACTTATTGGTTAATAAGCCGGTATCGATATCGATTCTTACCCGCACAATATTGGCGGGAATGGGTTTGTCTTGCGCTGGCACATCGAGCAGTACTTGACGCATAAAATCAATCCAAGCAGGTTGTGCCGTTTTTGCTCCCGCTTCCGCACCGGATACACCATCGTCATCTACATTGCTGTTTTCGGTTGTCCTACCTAAGTTGCGGTTATGATCATCAAATCCGACCCAAGCAATAGCGACCATGCCCGGTGCATAGCCGTTGTACCACGCATCTTTGGAGTCATTGGTCGTTCCTGTTTTACCACCAATATCACGACGCCCCAGCTTTTGTGCACGCCAGCCTGTACCATTCCAACCCGTTCCTTCACGCCAATTTCCGCCACCCCAAATATTGCTGTACATCATCTCTCGGACAAGAAATGCGTTTTGTTCGGAAATTACTTGTGGAGCATAGTGCGATGCAACATCTTGCTCATCGAACTCATTTGTGTCTGGGGTGCATTGCTGTTGGCAAACGACTTTTGGTGTGGCTTGATACTCAAGTTTGCCAAAGGGATCTTCAACTTTGCTGATGTAATAGGGTTCAACATAATAGCCGCCATTGGCAAACACGGAATAGCCTTGCGCCATCTTAACCGGCGTTAAGCTTCCCGCACCTAAGGCAATGGTTTCTGAGCGTGGTACTTGGTCAATATCAAAACCAAAGCGAGTGAGATACTCACGTGTTTCATCCAGCCCAACAGCGCGTAGCACTCTCACCGCCATCACGTTTTTGGATTGAGCCAAGCCAACGCGAAGACGAGTTGGGCCAATATAAGTCGGTGGTGAGTTTTTAGGACGCCATGCTGTACCTTGGCTTTGGTCCCACTGGTTAATCGGCGCATCATTAATGAGCGTCGCTAAGGTCATGCCTTTATCGATGGCGGCAGAGTAGATAAAGGGTTTAATACTTGAGCCGACTTGACGCACCGATTGAGTCGCACGGTTAAATTTATTGTGCACAAAGTTAAAGCCGCCAACCAGCGCCAGTACCGCACCATTTTCTGGGTTCATGGCAACAAAGGCAGTGTTGGCATTGGGTACTTGGCTTAAGTACCACTGTGGTACTTCGTCGGTGGTATGGTCATCACTGTATTCAGCACGATTACGTACCCAAATTTGTTCACCAGCGGCGATGATTTCCGTCGCTGTACTCGGAACTGGTCCTTGTCGAGAATCAGTTAAGAAACGGCGAGCCCAGTTCATGCCTTGCCATTCAATGGTCTGCAATCCTTGGTTCTTAACCCAAACCGTAGCCGATTGGCTGCTTACGTGGGTAACGACGGCTGGTAATAAATCTCCATAAGTCGGTTCATTATTTAAGTGCTCGGCCAGTTGCTGTTCATTCAATGGCGTTTGGCCTTCTTTCCAAACTACTTTTTCAGCACCGCGATAGCCATGACGCTCATCATAGGCGAGTAGGTTATTGATTGCAGCTTTACTCGCGGCTTGCTGCTGTTTGGAATCTACCGTTGTGGTGACAATCATGCCAGAGGTATAGGCCGACTCTTCACCATAGCGCTCCACCATCCATGAACGGGCGATTTCTGCCACATAAGGTGCATTAAGTTCAATTTCAGCACCGTGGTATTTCGACATTAAGGGCTCAGAGCGGGCTTGCGCATATTGCGCTGGGGTTATGTATTTCTCATCAAGCATTCTCTGTAGCACCACGTTACGGCGGTTAGTCGCGCGATCTAGAGAATAGATAGGGTTCATGGTTGAAGGTGCTTTGGGAAGTCCTGCAATCAGGGCAATTTCACTCAGCGTTAAATCTTTGACTTCTTTTCCAAAATAAACTTGGGCTGCCGCTCCAATTCCATACGATCGGTAACCGAGATAAATTTTATTGAGATAAAGCTCTAGGATTTCTTTTTTCGTCAGCAATTGTTCGATATGAATAGCGATAAAAATCTCTTTGATTTTTCGCATGATCTTCTTCTCATTAGAGAGATAGAAGTTACGAGCAAGCTGCTGAGTAATGGTACTTGCACCTTGTTTAGCGCTACCTGAGGCGATCACAGCGACCGCAGCACGAGTGATACCAATTGGGTCAAAACCATAGTGTTCATAGAAGCGACTATCTTCGGTGGCGATAATCGCTTCGATAAGTTCAGGCGGGATCTCTTCAATACGCAACGGAACTCGGCGCTTTTCTCCAAATTGGGCGATGAGCTTGCCATCTTGACTATAGACCTGCATCGGTGTCTGCAATTGTACATCACGTAAAGTCGCTACATCGGGGAGGTCTGGCTTCACGTAAAAATAGAAGCCAAATATCGTAGTGACTCCAAGAATAATGCAAATCAATGAAAGTAATAACAATCGCTTTATGAACTTCACCGGATAATCCCTGTTTAGTTAAGGCTGCCCTTATGCAAACCCTTGTACTCTAGGCTAAAAATTTAGCTCTAAAAATAAATTGTGGCTTATTTAACCTCAAAATAAGCAAATCGAGCTAAGCCTAAGCAGCGTTACTGGAGCTAAGCCGTATGGGTAAATCATTGGTTACGGGTATAGATATTGGCCACCATAGTATTAAAGCGGTGGTGTTAAAGCTAGCGGGTGATTCATATGCACTCGTCGGTTATAAAGAATTATTTATTACTGAGGACATATTCTCCGATAACCACACGCTGGATTATCAGAAAATTGTAAAGAAACTCAAAGAACTAAGAAAGGGTTTACCGCTATTTAGTCGCAAAGTCGCCATATCGGTACCGGACAATGCAGTAATAAGTAAGGTATTACAGATAGATAGTGACCTGCAGGCGCGTGAAAAAGAGTTTGCTATTTATCAGGCATTTTCTCATCAGTCACCGTTCCCGATAGAAGAACTGAGTCTCGATTTCGTCAAAGTGATGGAAAAAAGCGTGAGTCGCAGTAGCACCGTAAGTTATCAAGTTTACGCCACTCGTAAAGACGTCGTGGAAAGCCGTGCGTTAGCGGCTCAAAAAGCGGGCTTTTTACCGATCGCGGTTGATGTGCAAATACACAGTTTGTTAAACATTTGGCAGTTGGCGAGCAGGGCACAACATCGCAGCGATTGGATGCTCATGGATGTGGGCCATACCCAAACGGCGCTCTGTATTGATTTTACTGATAAAGCCCCTTTTCATAAAGAGATCCCTCTCGGTTGTCAGTGGTTGTCCCAAGACAGCGCGATGTCGGGCACCAATGCCGAATTAGCCGATAAAAACGAGCGCCTTGTGCATGAGTTGATCGAGCGACTTCAACGTCAGTTGCAGCTTTTCACCTCCGTCAATGGCGCGGGCAGTTTAGCAGGCATTTGGCTCTCAGGTGGTGGCGCAGATACTCCGATGTTGGCGCAAGAGATTTCGCGGCGTCTCAAGCTTGAGTGCGAGATTCTCGATCCCTTCCGTCTGTTTAACAATAAGTTAGCGAGACGCCAGCGAGGTAAGCAATCTGGGCAGAGTTTTAGCACCGCGGCTGGCCTTGCACTGCGTGGTATCGAGTGGTTGGAGTCTTCTCATGTTGCATAGCATTAACTTACTGCCTTGGCGAGAGGAACAAAGAGCGGCGCATAAGCGTCGTTTTATGGGCTTGGTCGTCTTAGGTGTGATGAGCGCTGTTGGTATTCAATGGGGTATCGGTTTGTATTTCTCTGGGCAAGCGCAGCAGCAAGAGTCTCGTCTGGCCTATTTGAATCAATACATTCAGCAGCTTGATAAACAGATCAATGCATTAAAAATGACGGAACAAGAACACAAGGCACTATTAACTCGCTTATCGGTTGTTGAGTCATTGCAAAGTCAACGCAATAAAACCACCGAGTTGATGAACTTGATGCCACAGCTTATGCCTGAAGGAGTCTACGTCGATAAGATCAAAATGAATGGTGAAGAAATTGAAATTACGGGCATCAGTGACAGCACTGCGCGTCTTGCGACCATGCTCGATAATTTTGAAAAATCAGCCTTACTTTCCGATGTCAACATGCACTCTATCGTGCACGGTAATAAGCGATTTGGTAAGGAGTTTCAGACGTTTAAAGTGTCATTTATGTTTCATTCCCCGACACCACAGGGCGCTGCACTAACCAAGATTCGGCCTATAGGAGCTGTCCATGACTAGTTTTCAAGATCTTGATATGGATGAAATGGCTGAATGGCCGTTGCTGCCTCAACTGCTGGTTATTTTGGTGTTGATGCTGATTATTCAAGGCGTTGGCGCGTGGTTCTATCTTATGCCTCAAAATGAGCAATTGCAGAACTTAAAACAGCAAGAAGAGGTGCTGAAATCGACCTTACGGATTAAGGCCAGCAAAGCTGCTACCTTACCCCAGTTGCAAGCTCAACTGGATGAATTAACTGAACGTTATGATTTTTTATTACGCCAATTACCCGTGCAAAAAGAGCTCGCAAGCATGCTCGCGTCGGTCAATGAACTAGGGCTAGATAACGCGTTAACCTTTACACGTATTGATTGGGGAGAAAAACAGAATAAAGAGTTTCTGTATCGTTTGCCGCTCAATATCGAATTAACTGGGAATTACCACGACATTGGTGATTTCTCAGAGGCGATCGCGAAATTGCCCCGCATTATTAATTTCGATGATGTTGATTGGCAACGGGTTAGCCAGGAAAGCAGCACGTTGCATTTTAGGGTGCGCGCTTATACCTATCAATTCAAGCAAGAGGTGGACGATGAAAAACAATAATCTGCTGCTGATGGTGCTGTTTAGTACCAGTGTATTGGTTGGTTGTAAGGCGAATCAAGATTCATTGAAGGTTTATGTGGAGCAGGTCGAGGGGCAAGCACGCAAAGAAGTTTCCAAATTAAAACCCATTATTCAATTTGAAGTTGCTCATTATGCGCAACATGAATCCCGCGAACCTTTTGTGCTGCCTAAAGAAGCTATTGTACAAAATCAGCCTGTAGTGAAGGCAGACTGCTGGCAACCTCCGGCTCGCAGTAAAAATGGCCAACTAGAGCGCTATCCGCTTAATCAACTTCGATTAAAAGGCGTGATGAGTAGCGGGGGCGCGGTATCGGCATTAGTGCAAGCGCCCCAAGGCAAGGTCGTCAACGTGAAAGCGGGACAATATTTAGGTTTGAATCACGGCAAAGTTACTCGAGTTAATTCCAATTACCTGCTGATCAATGAAACCTTGCCAGACGGCTTAGGTTGTTGGAATCAACGTAACGTCAAATTGGCTCTGAAATAGAATTTGAATTTAGAGAAATCACTATGATTAAAGGACTACAGACACAAATGACTATGGTATTTCGGAGCCTCTTATTTGGCTTATTATTGAGTGTGGCAGGGCTAAGTGTGGCGGCAGAAACGACGCAGACCAACGAGCTTAAAGGCATTGATTTTCGAGTCAATAAAAACAAAGACGCTGTATTGATTGTTGAACTCGCATCACCTTCGACAGTAGTTAATGTGCAGAAAGTGGCTGACGGTTTACAAATTGAACTGCTTAAGACGGATGTCTCCAATGAGAAACTGTATGTCTTGGACGTCAAAGATTTTGCAACCGTTGTTGAGAGTATCGAGGTATTGCGCAAAGAGCCAAGTACACAGTTACTAGCGACCATTCATGGCGAGTTTAAGTATGATTACAGCTTGAAAGGGAAATACCTTGAGGTGGTGATTGGCAAACTGAAAGAACAAGAAAAACCTAAGCCGAAGAGCATTCTTGAGAAAGAGGGCAAGCTTATCTCGATTAACTTTCAAGATATTCCTGTGCGAAATGTTTTGCAGCTTATCGCAGATTATAACGCGTTTAACCTAGTCGTCTCAGATTCGGTCACTGGTAATCTGACGCTACGGCTTGATGGCGTGCCTTGGCAGCAAGTGCTCGATATCATTTTGCAAGTCAAGGGATTAGATAAACGTGTTGACGGCAATGTGATTTTAGTTGCACCTAAAGAAGAGTTGGATTTACGTGAAAAGCAGCAGCTTGAAAAAGCACGTTTGGCTGAAGAGTTGGGCGATCTGCGTTCTGAAATCATCAAAATTAATTTTGCTAAGGCGTCTGATATTGCGCAGATGATTGGCGGCGAAGGGGCAGTCAGCATGTTGTCTGAGCGAGGTTCCATCAGTATCGACGAGCGAACCAACTCACTGCTGATCCGCGAATTGGCTGAGAATATTGTGGTGATACGCCAAATTATTGAATCGCTCGATATCCCGGTCAAACAGGTACAGATTGAAGCGCGCATTGTTACGGTCAACGAAGGTAATTTGGATGAACTTGGCGTACGCTGGGGCTTTACTTCGACCAATGGCAACAACACCGCAGGCGGAAGTATTGAAAGTAATTTATTCCAAGTGGGCAAGTTGGGGGAAAGCACATTGCCCGTTGATGACTTCCTTAACGTAAACTTAGCGGCGACCTCCGCTAACGCCTCAAGTATTGCCTTCCAAGTGGCTAAGTTGGGGTCGGATATGTTGTTGGATTTAGAGCTTTCAGCGCTACAACGTGAGTCGAAAGCGGAGATCATTTCCAGCCCTCGTTTGATCACGACCAACAAGAAACCCGCTTATATCGAGCAGGGTACGGAGATCCCTTATCTGGAGTCTTCTTCCAGCGGGGCAACGACAGTCGCCTTCAAAAAAGCGGTGCTGAGTTTAAAAGTAACGCCGCAGATAACGCCGGATAATCGTTTAGTGTTAGATCTCAGTGTCACTCAAGACCGGCCTGGGGATATTGTAAAAACAGGGACGGGAGAAGCGGTTGCAATTAATACTCAGCGTATTGGCACTCAAGTATTGGTCAATAATGGAGAAACCGTGGTCCTTGGTGGAATATTCCAACATAGCGTCAACAATACGGTAGATAAGGTGCCATTACTTGGTGATTTGCCATTACTTGGTGCATTGTTCCGCCGTTCCTATGAGCAAGTGGGCAAAAGTGAGCTGCTGATTTTCGTGACACCGAAAGTCGTCATTCAATAACTTACGGCTGATATTGCGATTGGTTAAAAAATAAAGTTGCATTAGTGGCACCATATCTAGATAATTTCGGGTCTTATCACGAATCATCTGTGAGGAATAGGTGCCACGAGCGTCTTAACGGTCAGTATTATACTGGCTAATCTTGTGGCGATGTCATTGAATTAACGTTGTAAATTACTGCTAAACATGGCTGAGAAACGCAATATTTTCCTTGTTGGCCCAATGGGCGCCGGCAAAAGTACAATTGGTAGACATCTTGCTCAACAACTGCATATGGAGTTTTTAGACTCAGATACAGTCATTGAAGAGCGTACAGGCGCAGATATCGCATGGGTATTTGACGTCGAAGGTGAAGAGGGCTTCCGTAAACGTGAGGAAGCTGTAATTAATGACCTAACCGAGAAACAAGGTATTGTACTCGCAACAGGCGGTGGTTCTGTTAAGAGTAAAGAAAACCGTAATCGTTTATCTGCTCGTGGTATTGTGGTCTACCTTGAAACGACGATTGAAAAACAACTTGCACGCACGAACCGTGACAAAAAACGGCCATTGCTTCAAACAGACAATCCACGTGAAGTCTTAGAATACTTGGCTGATGAACGTAACGATCTTTACGCTGAGATCGCTGATTTTACGGTTCGTACTGACGATCAAGGTGCAAAAGTGGTAGCCAACGAGATCGTAAAAATGCTAGAAGAACATTCCTAAGTTCTTTATTTGGAGTGCAAACCATGGAACGGATTACGGTCAGTTTAGATGAGCGTAGCTACCCAATCTCAATTGGCGCCGGATTATTTAATGATCCGGCCCTCCTTTCTTTCTTATCGGCCAAACAAAAAGTCGTCGTCATCAGTAATGTGACGGTCGCGCCTTTGTACGCGGATAAAATCTTCGCCCTTCTTGCACCGCATGCTTGTAACGTCTCCTTGCTTGAACTGCCAGATGGCGAGCAGTACAAAACTTTAGATACATTTAACACGGTGATGAGTTACCTGCTGGAAGGTAATTACAGCCGTGATGTGGTGATCATCGCTTTAGGTGGTGGCGTGATTGGTGATTTAGTTGGATTCGCCGCAGCCTGTTATCAGCGCGGAGTCGATTTTATCCAAATACCGACCACGCTGCTTTCGCAAGTGGACTCCTCCGTTGGCGGTAAAACCGCAGTCAATCATGCTTTAGGTAAAAACATGATTGGTGCATTTTATCAGCCGAAAGCCGTCATTATTGATACTGAATGTTTGGCGACTTTACCTGCGCGAGAATTTGCCGCTGGTATGGCGGAAGTGATCAAATATGGCATCATTTACGATCATGATTTCTTTGTCTGGTTGGAAGATAATCTCGATAAACTCTATGCCTTAGATGAGCAAGCGCTAAGTTATGCCATCGCTCGCTGCTGTCAAATTAAAGCCGATGTGGTCGCTCAAGATGAAAAAGAGTCGGGAATTCGCGCGTTGTTGAACCTAGGTCATACATTTGGTCATGCGATTGAAGCGCAGCTCGGGTATGGTAATTGGCTACACGGTGAAGCGGTTTCTGCCGGAACGGTGATGGCCGCTAAAACGGCGCAGTTACAAGGTTTAATTAACGATCAGCAAGTTGAGCGGATTGTTTCTATACTCAAAAGAGCAAATTTACCGATTCATACGCCCGAAAGCATGTCGTTTTCTGACTTTATGCAACACATGATGCGTGATAAAAAAGTGCTTTCAGGCGAACTACGTTTGGTGCTACCAACCAGTATTGGTACATCACAAGTAGTGAAAGGTGTACCCGAAGCGGTCATTGAACAAGCGATTGACTTCTGCCGCACCCTGTAAATCTTCATTGATACTAATTTGACAGTTGTCTGTCAGTAGGACGGCCTAATGAGTTTGGCGAATGAATTACGTATATTGGAATTAGATTCGCAAGTCGAGCTACTTGAGCGTTTGCAATTATTGACCAATTTTGGCTCAAATGTCATTACCGTTGGTGGTGGATTAGGTTTTGGTAAATCTTGGTTAGCGCAGCGTTATTTAGAAGCGTGGGCCGAAGATAAAAACCAATCGCTGTTGCTGTGTCATCCCAATCAAGATGACCAGCAGCGTCGAGCGACCATTCTTACCCAAATCGTTTCAGGCCCGTTATTTAATCCTCACGATACACTTTCTGACAGCTTAGCTCGCCTGCTAGATGGTGGCGGTTGTGATGTGGTGATTGTTGTTGATGACGCTCATCTACTCTCCGAAACCTTAGTGTCTGAGCTATGGATGCTGGTGTTAGAAGCACAAGCCAATCCATTGTGGACCATCAATGTCGTATTATTTGCACAAGCTAATAGCCTTGATGCTTTGCTGACTCGTTTAAGCTACGGACAAGAGCATAAACCCGTAGAGCTTGAGATTGAAGCCCTAAGCAATGAAGAAGCGGATCGCTTTTTTGAAAATCTGGTCATGCGTTATGTACCCGATGAGATGGAGCGCCGCGTACGCAACGCTTACAAAAAGGTGAAACGCGTGCCTGGGGAAATCATGGCATTAGGAGAGCAGAAAATGGAAAAAAGGATCATCATCCGTTCGATTATCGGTTCTCCTGTGCAGATCGCTGCCTTGGTTTTACTGCTTCTGCTCATCATCGGTGGTGGTTACTGGTGGCTATTCACCCAGCCCTCACCCGATGAGCAAGCGTCGCAAATTACAGGCACACTCGAGCAGACGGTGATTCCGACGCTAGGGGATGCTGCTGCACCAACAGTCAATACGCTTAACGATGATTCAGCAACTGACGCCACCAATAATGGGAAGGAGCTTGCGAAAAGTGACCCGAGTTATTTAGATGCTGAAGATGATTCCAGTTCGTTACCACCCGATGTGATGGAGAATTCAGAGAGCGTGGGCATAATTGACAGCGATCAGCAACGAGTGGTGATTGAGTCTGATGTTGTGGATGCTCTTTTGGAAGGCAATTCGACCAAAGCCGATACGTCAGTGATTAATAATGCACTTGCTGATGCACAAAACCGCACGGCGCAAACTGTGCCAGTAAGTGAGACTGCCACTGCTGCTGCGCCAACGAAAATCACCTTCTCCTTTGCGAGAGAAGAACTCAAAGCCTTCTCGCCACGCAGTTATACTTTGCAATTAGCGGCAGTCAGTTCGCTTGCTGAAGCACAAAACTTTATTAACACCTACGCGCTGCAAGAAAAGGTGCGTATTTATCCGACAGCACGCAATGATGTGGAGTGGTACATCATCACCTATGGTAATTATCCAACCATCCAGTTTGCGCGTGATGCCGTGGAAACCTTACCGAAAGCGTTGCAATTGCAAGGCCCTTGGGCCAAATCGCTCAGCCAAGTACAGCGAGAGATTGATCGTGCGAAATAACGCTGAGCTTGACGCAAAAATATGTTACATTCCGCAGCCTTATTTCGTGGTTGAAAGATAGAGCAGTAAATGAAGAAGCAGCGTGCCTTTCTTAAATGGGCTGGTGGTAAGTATGGCCTAGTCGAAGAGATTCAACGTCACCTGCCGCCAGCGCGTAAACTGGTTGAACCCTTTGTTGGTGCTGGCTCTGTGTTCCTCAATACTGATTTTGAACAGTATTTGTTGGCCGATATCAATCCTGATCTCATCAACTTGTACAACCTGATCAAAGATCAACCTGAACTGTACATCACCGAATCTAAGCGTTGGTTCACGGCCGATAACAACCGTAAAGAAGCGTATCTCGATATTCGCAAAGAGTTCAATAAAACCGATGATGTACTGTATCGTTCGTTGGCGTTTTTATACATGAACCGTTTTGGTTTTAATGGTTTATGTCGCTACAACAAAAAAGGCGGTTTCAATGTGCCTTTTGGTTCCTACAAAAAGCCTTATTTCCCGCAAGCAGAATTGGAGTTTTTTGCCGAGAAAGCCAAGAAAGCGACCTTTATTTGCGAAGGATACGAAGAGACGTTTCGTCGTGCTCGCAAGGGCTGTGTTGTCTATTGCGATCCGCCATACGCGCCACTCTCTACTACCGCCAATTTTACTTCTTATTCTGGTAATGGCTTTTCATTGGATGATCAAGCCTCATTGGCCGATGTCGCTGAAAAAGCCGCCAATGATCGTGGCATACCGGTACTGATTTCCAATCATGACACTAAGTTAACGCGCCGTTTATATCATGGTGCAGAACTTAACGTGGTCAAGGTTAAGCGCACCATTAGCCGTAATGGAGCAGGGCGCAACAAAGTAGATGAGTTGTTGGCACTGTTCAATACAGCGGAATGCGAAGGTTAACATTTCGCAGTTAAATCGGGTGTCGCGCTAGGATATCTTGGCCAGCTTAGGTAGAATTGCGGGCGAATTTTGCTCATCACGCATTTGCGCCCACTAGCCTAAGAGGTCAGGTATGAAAGATTTCCTAATTGCCCCATCTATACTCTCAGCAGATTTTGCTCGTCTTGGCGAAGATGTTGAGAAAGTGCTTGCCGCTGGGGCAGACGTTGTCCATTTTGATGTAATGGATAACCACTACGTTCCCAACTTGACCTTTGGTGCTCCGATTTGTAAGGCGCTGCGTGACTATGGTGTTACGGCACCGATTGATGTTCACCTGATGGTGAAACCAGTTGATCGCATCATTCCTGATTTTGCCAAAGCAGGGGCTTCGATGATCACTTTTCATGTGGAAGCTTCTGATCACGTTGATCGCACATTGCAATTGATCAAAGAGCACGGATGCCAAGCGGGTGTAGTGCTCAACCCAGCTACGCCACTTGCGCATCTCGAATTTATTATGGATAAAGTGGACCTCATTTTACTGATGTCGGTTAACCCTGGTTTTGGTGGCCAATCTTTTATTCCGCATACGTTGGATAAACTGCGCGCGGTGCGTCAATTGATTGAGCAATCGGGTCGTCATATCCGCCTTGAGATTGATGGTGGGGTCAAAGTCGATAACATTCGTGAAATTGCACAAGCGGGCGCAGATATGTTTGTCGCAGGCTCGGCTATTTTTGGTCAACCTAATTACCAAACTGTGATTGATGAGATGCGCGCAGAATTAGCCAAAGTGGCGCGCTAAGTCATAATACTGACTACACCTCAATAATCACCACGCAACACACTTATAACGCAGCAAGGGGCTTTGTGCCCCTTGTCTATTATTCGGAAGTTAAGATGTCTTTAAGCTCAATTAAATTAATCGCCTTTGATCTCGATGGTACCTTGCTCGACAGCGTGCCAGATTTAGCAGTAGCCGCCGACCAAGCGGTACAATCGTTAGGCTATTCATCAGTATCAGAAATGCAAGTGCGTGATTATGTCGGTAATGGTGCAGATGTGCTGATCGCTCGCTCACTTAGCCAAAGTTTAACCATCAACCCTGATCTTAGCGATGAGATCAAAGCCACCGCTCGTGAGCGTTTTGATGAATTTTATGCCCAAACGGGCCATAAACTGAGCCATTTATATCCCCAAGTGAAAGAAACCTTAGCGCAGCTACACAGTGCTGGATTCACATTAGCTTTGGTGACCAATAAACCGTCTAAGTTTGTACCTGACGTATTGGTACAACATGGTATTGAGCACTTTTTTAGTGATGTGATTGGTGGTGATACCTTCCCGATCAAAAAACCTGATCCAATGGCGCTTAACTGGCTATTGGATAAACATCAACTAACGGCCAAGAAAATGTTGATGGTTGGGGATTCGAAAAACGATATTTTAGCGGCTAAAAATGCGGGTTGTTATTCGTTTGGTTTGACTTATGGCTACAATCACGGTGAGCTCATTTCAGCTTCCAACCCTGATTACGTGGCGGACTGTATCGACCAATTGCTTGATGTGTTGCGAGTTTCAGCATAAAAGTTCACACAATGCGCTAGTAAAATACTCGTCAATGAGTACACTGCATAAACCGCGTTATCGCTAAATCAAGTATCACTTAGCGAATAAGCGCGGTTTTTTTCACAGACATTTTCAGTCTTATCTCATTTTAAGTAGCAAGGAAATCATCCCTATGAGCAAACCCATTGTATTGAGTGGTGTTCAACCGTCAGGTGAACTAAGTATCGGTAACTATTTGGGTGCTCTACGTCAATGGCAACAGATGCAAGATGACTATGATTGTCAATACTGCGTGGTTGACCTGCATGCGATCACGGTTCGTCAAGATCCGAAAGCACTGCATGAAGCCACGTTAGATGCATTGTCAATCTGTCTTGCAGTTGGTGTTGACCCTAAAAAGAGCACGCTATTTGTTCAGTCACACGTACCAGAGCATGCTCAATTGGGTTGGCTTCTCAACTGCTACACGCAGATGGGTGAATTGAGCCGCATGACTCAGTTCAAAGACAAATCAGCACGTTATGCGAACGATGTGAATGCGGGCTTATTCGGTTATCCTGTGTTGATGGCGGCCGATATTCTACTTTATGGCGCGCACCAAGTACCCGTGGGCAGTGACCAAAAGCAGCACTTAGAACTTGCGCGAGATATCGCGACTCGTTTTAACAATATCTATAGTCCTGAAAAGCCGATCTTCACCATTCCTGAGCCTTACATTCCGCAAGTGAACGCGCGAGTAATGAGCCTGCAAGATGCGACGAAGAAGATGTCTAAGTCAGATGATAACCGTAAGAACGTCATCACTTTGCTGGAAGATCCAAAGTCGATTATCAAGAAGGTTAATAAGGCTCAGACAGATACTGAAACGCCACCACGCATCGCTTTTGATACCGAAAATAAAGCGGGTATCTCCAACTTGATGAGTTTGTACTCTGCAGCGACAGGCAAAAGCTTTGCTGAGATCGAAGCGCAATATCAAGGTGTTGAGATGTACGGTCCTTTCAAGAAAGATGTTGGCGAAGCGCTGGTTGCCATGCTGGAGCCTGTACAAGCTGAATACGCGCGCATTCGAGAAGATCGCGCGTATCTTGATTCAGTAATGAAAGCGGGTGCAGAAAAAGCCTCGGCCCGCGCTGCGATCACTTTGAAAAAAGCATTTAAAGCGGTAGGGTTTGTCGAGCGTCCTTAGTTTTTCCTGCGACAATCTAACTCTTTTCGCATTAAATAAAGCTAGGTTTTCCTAGCTTTATTTTTTACTTCTGCTTAATAAAATTTGATCTTTCTCTTTGTATTGTAGGCTTAGGTCTACACTTTAAATCATAACCATGATGATGAGTTTTGAACATGAGACGACTGCTGTTATTAGGATTGATGTTCATCTGTAGTGCCGCCGCCGCAGAGCCAGTTCGTATTTGTGTTGGTGATGTGAATGTTTGGCCCCCGTTCACTTATTGGCAGGGGAGCTCGTATCAAGAAAAAGCCGATTCCTTGACTGGCTCAGCCACAACGCTGGTGTTGGACGCATTAAAATCTCACAACATCGATTACCAGTTTTATTTTATGCCTTGGGCGCGAGTCCAACATGAACTGACGCAAGAGCGCGGTCGCTGCGATCTGACATGGGATGCAAGTTATCGCGCAGAAAGGGCTGAGTACAGCTATTTTTCGGTCCCGCTTTATACGATCCAACTCGGTTATTTTACGCTGCCAGACAACCATGAAGATTTAAAAGACCCATCCGTTGATGGCGTATTATGCGGAGTTAATGGCTTTAATTATGAGAATTTTGCACTGTCTAGAGAACCCTCTCTCTATTTAAATTCCGTACAGCAAGCGCTGAATATGCTGCAAAAAGAGCGGTGTGATTGGTTTGTGAGTGAAATTGAACCCATTTATGGTGGAATTCAGTTGGGTCTATATAAAATTGATCGGCCAATCGTTCATCATTTTCTCGCTAGAAACAAGCCGTACCACGTGCAAGTTCGCCGTAGCTTAGAAAATTCGATGCCGCTGTTAAATCAGCTTAATGACTATTTTCTCGATGCGCAGCAAACTGGTCGCGCGCAGGCGGTCTTTGATCGTTACCTCTCTTTTAGCCAGCCACAATAATCGAACTAAGGTGTTTGTCGTGTACGGAGCACCTTGTTTGCTTTTCTTTTTAGAAAAATAAGACTTTTCACCTTACTGCAATACCACTGTCGAAAACCCCCTTTACCTTCTTTGTTGAAAGTTTGCGCTTAGTTCAAGTATTTGCTCTAGCTATGCGATGTTGATCTCGATATGAATGGTGAATGTTTTTATCTTTCATTTAAAAACACAACACTGTACGCGCAAATGGAACCAATCCCCTTTATAAACGTGATTTACAACACCTTGCTTACCACTTCGGTTACAGAGCAGGGAAAGAGGTGAACAATGGAATCGACACGAATTAAACCCTTTGGCCGAACATTACTCGCTGCGGCGATAAGCTCCACATTGGCTGTATCAGCTCAAGCTGAGATTATTATTTCTCAGTATGTAGAAGGCAGCAGCTTCAATAAGGCCATCGAAATTGCTAACACTAGCAATGCATCCGTCAGTTTAGACAATTTCATTTTAGCGAAATCAAGCAATGGCGGTGGGAACTGGGATACACAGTTGCCCCTGACTGGGCGAGTAATTGCCGCGAACGATGTGTTAGTGATTTCTCATGTCAGCGCCAATAGTGCTATCCAAGCGGTGAGTGATGAAAATGATGGCTCGGTGATTAATTTTAACGGTGATGATCCGGTGGCACTGCTAAACAGTGATGGTAGCGTACATGATGTGTTGGGAGTGATGGGCGGCATTAACTGGGGCAAGGATACCACTTTAGTGCGTAATAGCGATAGCCTCACGCCCTCAGCGGCTTATCAAGCTGCGCAGTGGAGCGCGTTAGGCAAGGATAATATTGAAGGGTTAGGCGCACTCGATGCCGTTGAGCCACCGGCTGAATTTACCTGTACTCAAGAGGGATCTGAGCCCGCCTTTACCTCTATTCAAGCGATCCAAGGTGAAGGGCAAACCTCTCCTTTTATTAGTGGCTACCCTTACATCACCGACCAAGAATATTTTGTCAAAGGTGTCGTGAGTGCCATTACCACAGGGTTGACTAAAGGTTTTTATCTGCAAGCGTTGGAAGATGATTACAACTTAAATACCTCTGAAGGTTTGTTTGTTTTTACCGATCAATCAAGTTCAAGTTTAAAACCGGGGGATGTGGTTTGTGTGAAAGGTAAAGTACAGGAGTATTACAACCTCACACAGCTTAAAGTCGAAAACAACCAATGGCTAAAACAAGGTGAGCAAGAGGCTCCACAAGCGACCGCGATAGAGATTTTGCCCACCGATGAGAACTTTGAGCACACATTAGAGCGTTATGAAGGCATGTTGGTAAAAACCACACCAGAGCTGGATATGCGTGTGACGCGCACCTTTGGTTATGACTATGCTTCTCGTCGCAATAACATGGTGTTAGCGCAAGGTCGTATTAACATGCAGCCGAACCAGCTATTCGCTGCGGGCTCTGAGCAAGCCAAACAGCAGAGCATCGAAAACGCGCAGCGCCGCTTGTTTATTGAATCAGATGCGAAAGCCGCCGATGGCCAAATTCCGTACTACCCAGAGTTTGGTCGCAGTGATATTGATCAAAATGGTTCAACGGAAGATTACATCCGCATTGATGACAGCATCATAGGTTTAGAAGGTGTGCTCTCATACGGTTACAACGAATATCGTTTGATTGTGACCAATTCGCTCAATCAAGAGAATTTCGTGCGCAATGATCCTCGCAGCGAGAAACCGGATATCGATGAAGGCGATCTGCGCATTGCCACATTCAACGTGCTTAACTATTTCAACTCGCCGTTTGGCGGTGATGCAAATCAGCATGGTGATAATCGTGGTGCTAATAACCTTGCAGAATTTGAATTGCAGCAAGCGAAGATCGTTAATGCGATTGTACGTTTGGATGCCGATATTGTCGGTTTGATGGAAATTGAGAATAACGGTTTCGGTGAAGGTTCGGCGATTGCGCAATTGGTCAATCAGATCAACAGCCAGATCTCGGATAAGAAAAAGCATTACCGTTTTGTCGCGATTGATTCTAATCATGATGGTAAAGCCGATGCGCAGGACTCGCTCGGTACGGATGTGATCACCACTGGGGTGATTTATCGTGAAAAAGTGGTGAAGTTGACAGAAAATCGTGTAATTCCAATGCCAAGCCAACAAGCACCTGAAGTGTTGGATGACAAAGGCAAAGTGATTGAAGATGGTAAAAATTACCAGCGTGACACGCTTGCACCGACCTTCAAAGTTAAAGGTGGCAATGAGAAAATTACCGTCGCGGTTAACCATCTAAAATCCAAAGGCTCGGCATGTTGGGAAGATGCTGCACCAGTTGAGCAAGGTGGGCAAGGCGGTAAAGATCTTGATTTTCAAGGTGCATGTGAACAATTCCGTGTCGCAGCTGCAGTTGCTTTAGGTGAAGCGTTACAAAAAATAAAAGGGCATAAAGTCATTTTGGGTGATATGAACTCTTACGGTATGGAAGACCCGATGCTCGTATTGACGGACTACAGCCCAGAGAAGTATGGCAAAACCATTCGTGCGGCACGTAACACTTACATTGCAGGTACTCCTCAGTTTGGTGATGATGGCGCGTTGATTACTCACAATTATGGGTACCTTAACGCCGTGGCGATAAAACACCCAGAGAGCTGGAGTTACTCATTTAATGATGAAGTTGGCGCACTGGATCATTTGCTGGTCAGCAAAAGTTTGAAAGGCAAAGTGGTGGATGCGACCGACTGGCACATCAACGGTGGTGAATCGACACTGTTTGATTACAACAGTGAATTCAAAGGTGATTTGCCCAAATATCAAGATCATTTCCGCGCATCTGATCATGATCCTGCCGTGTTAGAACTGAACATCTATGGCGGTTCATTCGGCCTAGGAGCACTCTTCTCATTACTCGGCTTTGGTATGTGGCGACGTCGTCGTTAAGGCTTAAAGTGCGCCCCGTTAACTGACGGGGCGTTTTTGTTTTGCTCAAGCTCGGATTTTTTCAATTAAATAATCAATAAATAGCCTTACTCGTGGCGCAAGGTGGTGACGGCTCGGGTAAAGAATGTTCATGGTGTTATCTGATAGATAATAATCTGGAAAAAGCCTGACGAGGTTAGGATCATTGATTTCGTCAGCAAGAAAATTGGCAATCAAGCCGATCCCCATGCCTTGTTGTACCATTGACATCGCACCAAGCGGCGCATTGCAGATATGTTTAGGGCGGGTTTTAATGTTGCATCTCACTCCCTTTGGATTGATTAGCGTGACTTTATCTTGAGGAAGATTCAATAAAGTTAACGCAACCCATGGGTGCTGCTCTAAATCTCGTAGTTTCCTTAATAAAGGTGCACTAGCTAAGTATTTTTTACTGGCGTATATCCCCATTTTAAAAGGCATTAATTCGCGGCCAACCATTGAGCAAGATGTCAGTTCACCCATTCTGATCAGCACATCTAATTGTGTGGCTACTGGATCTTGTAAACCATCTTCGAGTTGAATATCAAACAGCACATTGGGGTAACTCTCAGAAAATGTTGAAATCAGCGGACTTAAAATATAGCTGCCGACATCAATGGTTGTACCGATCCTAATCACGCCTGCCACATCGGTAGACAAATGCTGGACGGCCCGTAGCGCGCCTTCTGCCAGCGGTAAGAGGCCATTGGTATGTTGATAAAATGCGTGCCCTTCAGTCGTTAGGCTAACTTTACGGGTAGAGCGATGCAGTAAACGTACGTTAAGATGTGATTCTAGCAAGCTAACTTGCTCGCTCACTTTCGATTTTGCTATGCCTAACGATTCACCAGCCGAGGTAAACGAACCGTATTCAACCACTTTATTAAAAATGGCAATACGTTTTAACTCACTCAACATAATTGTTCCCTTATTGGTAACCTTTCGTTCTTGTTTTGTTATCTAGTCAACCTTTGTCATTCATCAAATAATGACAGCTCTAATTAGAGAGATATAAACCATTTTGGTTTCCTTTAAATACGGGTAAATAATAAATTTCTTCTGAATGATGGCACTATTGAGATATCTATTCCTAAATAAACTGGGATTAATAATTAAATTAGCAATGTCAATCTTATAAATATCAATATTGTGTAAATATTTTTAATATTATCCAGCCGAATTTTCGAAAATGATGGATGCAATGTTGTTTTATTTCTAACGTTTTATTAAAAA
The DNA here is from genome assembly GCF_963888445.1 of Vibrio sp. B1-2. NCBI lineage: Bacteria > Pseudomonadati > Pseudomonadota > Gammaproteobacteria > Vibrionales > Vibrionaceae > Vibrio > Vibrio sp. B1-2. The sequence goes on along the minus strand of NZ_CAWPJH010000041.1, from coordinate 116,808 downwards.
TTAATTTAAAGGAACGGGTGATGAATTATCAGGTCACGAAGCTCCACCCTTTTGGAGTAAAAATAGAAGCAAATGGATTAAAAATTCCCATTAGCGAAGTACCAATAGCACTACTGCGTAAACTATTTATTGAGCATCAGTTGGTATTGATACGTGGATTTAAAGCCTTTGAACAGGCCGAGCAATTTGCGGAATATTGCGAGCAATGGGGAGAGATCAGTATTTGGCCATTTGGCAAAGTGTTAGATTTAATTCAAAAAGATCAGCCAAAGGACCATATTTTTGATAGTAGCTATATGCCGCTGCATTGGGATGGCATGTTTCGTCCTCAAGTGCCTGAATATCAGATATTTCAATGTGTTCAAGCGCCATTGCCAGCACAAGGCGGCCGGACGACCTTCACTCATACAACCAAGGCGCTACAGAACGCAACCGAACAGCAGCGCTCATTGTGGCGAAAAGTCACGGGGCACTATCAGCGAGAGATGGAGTTCTATTGCAGTCACACTATTTCCCCCATTATTGCTCAACATCCCTATCTCTCACACGAGGTCATTCGTTACGCCGAACCACATTTCGCTGAACGTGGCGATCTGCTAAACCCACCAAATGTGACCTTTAGTGGTATTGATAGTGAGCAAATAGCTGAGTTCCACCGTAGCTTACGTGACGCACTGTATGACCCTCGTCATTTTTATGCTCACGAGTGGCAAAATGATGATGTGGTCATTACGGATAACTTTAACTTACTGCATGGTCGAGAAAGCTTTTTATCACATACCCCACGTCATATCCGTCGAGTTCAGGTGCTAAGCGATCCACCGTTTGATAACCCAAGTTTGGAGTCTTACCGATGAGTGATTACCACACTGATATTATGATCGTTGGAGCCGGCCCTGTCGGGCTTATGTGCCACTATTTAGCGCAGCGCTGCGGTCTGAACTCACAAATTATTGATAAATCTAATGGGCCACTGGTGGTCGGACGGGCCGATGCGCTTAATGCTCGAACTCTGCAGTTACTTGATATCGTTGACTTATTTGAGCCACTTTACGTGCAAGGCAAACCCTGTAATACCAGTTCGGTATGGGCTGATGGTCAATTTTTGTCACGCCAGTCTCATTGGTGGACAGCGCTGCAAGGCTGCTTCTATCCTCACTTTCTGATGTTGGGGCAAGCACATATTGAAAAAGCGCTAGATAGTGCAGTCAAAGCGCAGAACGCGGCCGTGCGCCGTGGTTTATCTGTGGTCGATATCACTGTTGATGAGCAAGGCTGCGTGACGGAACTGAGCAGTGGCGAGCGAGTTCGTTCACGTTACGTGATTGGTGCAGACGGTGGGCGCTCTTTTGTACGTCAGCATTTTTCGATTCCATTTGAAATCGAGAGACCAGAGATTATCTGGGCGGTGATTGATGGTGTTATTGAGTCAGATTTTCCGAAAGTGCCAGAAATCATCGTATTTCAGGCTGAGACGTCAGATGTCGCCTGGATTCCACGTGAAGGTGATTTGGATCGTTTTTATATCCGTATGGACACCGAAGAGTTTACTCAGCAAGAGGTTATTGCGCGCATTAACCGAGCAATGTCGCCGCATTCACTGACGTTTAAGCAGGTTGAGTGGTTTTCTTATTTCTCGGTTAAGGAGTCTGTTGCAGAACGGTATGACCACCAGCAACGGCTATTTCTGGCAGGGGATGCCTGCCATATACATTCGGTCAATGGCGGCCAAGGGCTCAATACCGGAGTTGCTGACGCGTTCAATTTGATCTGGAAGCTCAATATGGTGTTGCGTGGTCAGGCATCACCTACGCTGCTAGACAGTTATCAGGCTGAGCGCCAACCAGTGGCTCGCAGCGTGATTGAAAGCTCTGGTGCATTGGTGCGTGCAACTAAATATTCTGCACGAGGAACCCATGCGGAGGACTATGTACAAATCGTTGAACAGCGAGCTGGTAACATCACAGGTATGGGCATTGGGTATGGCAATGGTGGCTTAAACGGTTCTCGAGTGTATGACTTTGAGATGCATAGCGATCAGCAGAGTTGCCGTTTTTACCAATGGCTAGATTACCGCTCCTTTACGCTTCTGTTAACTGGCGATGCGGACTTACCACCAGAAATTCCTCCGTTTGTGCGTTGCCTTCATCTGTACGATCAGGCGAAGCCTGGGCAGTATTGGAGTGAGAGTTCATTCTACCAGGGGCAGGCTTTACTGATCCGCCCTGATGGTTATATTGCGGCTTTCGCGTCGCTTGCGCACGCGGCTGAACTGTTAGCTGGCCTATAAACTTTTTAACCGAGAGTGAAGGCCGAGGGTTTTGCATCATTCTGTCAATGGTCTTCGCCTTTAATAAGGAAACACTATGCTTGATCATCAACAGCAGCAATGTGTGGATAATATTGCTTTTATTTTATTAGACCAATTATTAGCACAAACAGACGCCACTTTTAGTGGGTATCAGAAGTTAAAAAAACAGATAGCTCAGTGTGTCATTGAAAACAAAGTCATTACATTATTACTACCCGCTTTTCCATGTAAAACGAATAACCTAGATAAGGTATTAGGTTATAAGCCTGACTTGGGTGAATACCGAGTTTTACAAAAATTTGTTAATGCCATTCGTGATATTCAATCTGTATATTCTCCAGGAGTGATGTTTTACATTTTTTCTGATTATCATACATTTTCTGATTATATTAATGTCGATTTAGAACATCACTACACTTATTCTGATGAATTACGGAATATGGTGGAAAATATGAACTCCAGTGATTGTCTCAAAATTATCAACTTTGAGCACTTCTCTGCGTTTGATGACTTAAATGAATATCAATATTTCAATGGATTAAAGCAGCGCTTTGGTGATGCTGAATATGAGCGTGATTTTGCACGTCTTAAACAGCATGATAATGCAATGCACCATACCTATCTGGGCTTGAAAAAATTCATGCATCAGGATCAGAAATATGCGCTTGCTCCGCTGAGTTATAAGAAACGACGTGAGCGCCTAGCCCTTATGGCTAAGGGAATGATGGTGCAAGGACGTGCACTCGATAATTTCCTCAATACTCATTTGAGCCACGCTATCCGTCTCAGCATTCATGAACACCCAATGCAAGGCAAAAAATATTCGCTGTTTCTTTTTGATGAGCGATCGTTTAAGACACCTTGGCATACTTGTGTCTTATTTGATGCTTGCCACGGAGAATTTATTATTGATACGCAGGCCAATCACAAACAACGTGAAGGCGTGATTATTCCCGTAATGCATCAAGGAACGCTGTGGTGTTTACTGCGTTTCAATATCGAAGACGCTAACGAGGCACAGTTGATACGAGAGGTGAAAGCCACTCTACAAACAGAGCAGTTTGGCCTGACGTTAGAGTCACACCATGGATGCTCACTGACCGCGCTACCGCAGGCTCAAGTGAGCCAATTAGTAAAAGCGTTCTCTGCTGTCTGTTTAAAAGGCTTTAACCCGTTGCCTCAAGCTTCATTTTGGTCTTCGTGGTTTGCCGGAAATCATGCTCTGCTTCCGGAAGAATATGTTCGGAGTAGTACATTAGCAGAGCCCAGTTGGTACGGACTCAAAACACCGTCAACGAGCATAGCGCGTCGCTATTCTTATACTGACATGACTCCTGATGAATGGGCGATTTACTGTTCATCTGCTCCGCTGAAGGTTAACTTACTGGATGCCTCACTGGCTGCGTTGTGTCTTAATGGTCAAGCAAGTGGTTGGCTGAAAAATACCATTGTGCAGTACAATGATACGGCTGCTTATCCTGTGATTATGTCGGGGGATTGGGGAATGAATTTACGCTGGAGCCCATCATTGGCGAAGCATATATCGTCGTCGACTGAAATTGACAATATCAATCAAGTAGCCAATGTTTTAACTCCTATTCTTGAACGTTCACAAGTACAGCATGTGTTTGATTTACAACTTGGCGATATATTACTGGTGAATAACCACACCGTACTTCGTTATGGCGTGTTATCCGAAACAGAATTAGCGGTGCGTCAGCCTTATTCGGTAAATTCCCCTTGGCAGCCTCATAACAAACAACCAAGTAGTGAGCATTTACAAGAAAGCCCAGCTTAAATAAACGACATTTTTAGGAAATAAGCATGAAGAGCCAAGTAAGCGGATTACTTGGCTTTATTTTTATCGATCATTAACTATGGGATAGATTTATTTTATCGTTGTTTCCGCTCTCTTATTCGACCATACGATGAGAAGTGTTACTTTCAAATGAGAGCAAGTAAAATAATGATCACAACCGAACTGGTTACATAATGAACGAATGTGCAAATAGTGTATTTAGTACAGAATCGATAACTTCTTGCCTTTCCAAACCAGTATTGCACAATAGCGCCTCTCGCTGACTTTTACCCTGAGCGTTTTAATTCACATGCTACTTATCATCGATAACTACGATTCCTTTACCTACAACTTGTACCAATACTTCTGTGAGCTGGGAGTTCAAGTGACGGTGGTGCGTAATGATGAAATCGATATCGCTGGCATTGAAGCGCTCAGCCCAACGCATCTGGTTATTTCCCCTGGGCCTTGCACGCCGAATGAGGCGGGAATTTCACTGGCCGCGATTGAACATTTTGCGGGTAAACTACCTATCTTAGGAGTCTGCCTTGGGCATCAAGCCATTGCGCAAGTGTTTGGCGGGCAAGTGGTGCGAGCCAAAAAGGTGATGCATGGTAAAACCTCACCGATCCAACACACCAACCGTGGTCTCTTTTTAGGGCTCAATAACCCGTTAACCGTTACTCGCTACCACTCGTTGGTGGTCAAAGCCGATTCTCTTGCGGACTGTTTTGAGCTCACCGCTTGGACTCAACAGGCCGATGGTTCGATGGACGAAATCATGGGTTACCAACATAAAACACTGCCAATTGATGCCGTGCAGTTTCATCCTGAATCAATTAAAACAGAACAGGGTCATCAACTGCTCGCAAATTTTTTGCGCCGTTGAACCATTCTCAACCGGACTGCGATCACCTTTCTTAACATTTTCTTCATCATTTCTGCTGTTTTTTATCTTTGCAATATTATGCACCATACATCCTGTTGGAATGAGGGATGGCTTGTTGCCTCAAGGCCTTGTTGTGCTTATTCATATTATTTATAAAAAAGTGCTTCATAAAAGAGGTGACTTAATGCATAAATAATCATAAGTAGTGACGATTGTCGGTGGTTCTGCCGATCTAAAAGAATAAATCACTATTGAAATGGTTAATAATTTGTAAATACAATGCTGCATTAGCTAAAAAGCGAAACAATATCTTCCACTCAAGCGTTTAATAGGAAGATCGCAATCTGCTTGGCATGCGGTATCAAGAGGGAATGTGTAATGACAGTGGAAAATAGTGTAGATCGCAGTCTGTTTGATGAGGTGATGGTCCCTTGTTATAACCCGATGGAAATGATTCCAGTTAAAGGGCAGGGCTCTCGAGTGTGGGATCAACAAGGTCATGAATACATCGACTTTGCTGGCGGTATTGCAGTGAGTTGTTTGGGCCATTGCCATCCGGCGATGGTTGATGCGATCACCAAGCAAGCCAATAAGTTGTGGCATCTCAGTAACGTGATGACTAATGAGCCTGCTTTGCGCTTGGCGAAAAAATTAACGCAAGTCAGTTTTGCTGAAAAGGTGTTTTTTGCTAACTCCGGCGCGGAAGCTAATGAAGCGGCGCTCAAACTGGCGCGTCGCTGGGCCGCTGATGTCCATGGTGAACAAAAGTCAGAAATCATCGCCTTTAACCAAGGCTTCCACGGCCGTACTTTCTTTACAGTGACGGTCGGGGGGCAAGCGACTTATTCCGATGGATTTGGTCCTAAACCTGCGGATGTTACCCACCTACCGTATAACGATATTGAAGCGTTGCAAGCACACATCTCTGATCGCACTTGTGCGGTAATGATGGAACCCTTGCAAGGCGAGGGTGGCATTGTGTCGCCTTCGGCTGAGTTTGTCCAAGCCGTGCGTGAATTGTGCAATAAGCACAACGCCCTGTTGATCTTTGATGAAGTGCAAACCGGTAATGGCCGCACTGGTGAGTTCTATGCTTATCAAGGATTGGGCGTCACGCCGGATATTTTAAGTACCGCGAAATCACTCGGTGGCGGCTTCCCTATTGGCGCTATGCTCACCACAAACGAATTAGCCGCGCATTTTAAAGTGGGCACTCACGGTTCGACTTATGGTGGTAACCCACTGGCTTGCGCGGTAGCGGAAGCGGTGGTGAATGTGGTTAGCCAGCCAGAAACCTTGGCTGGCGTGAAGGAGCGTGAAGCGCTCTTTCGTGAAGGATTGGCTAACATTAATGAGAAGTACCACATTTTTAGTGAAATCCGTGGTAAAGGTCTACTGCTTGGCGCGGCATTGAATGAGCAGTGGCAAGGTCGCGCTCGCGATATCCTACAAGCCGCGGGCAAGCAAGGTTTACTGGTGTTGGTTGCGGGTATGAACGTGGTTCGTATGACGCCTTCATTAGTGATCACCAAACAAGAAATAGAAGAAGGCTTAGCAAGATTAGATAAAGCTATTGCATCACTCATGTAGTGAAAAAGCCTAGCAGCCCAAGGTAGGATGCCTTGGGCCACTTCAAGCATCTGGAGGGAAGTATTGATGCTAGTTGTTCGCCCTATCGCAATGTCGGACTACGATGCGCTACACACATGCGCTATTGAATCCGGTCACGGGTTTACATCACTACCCGTGAATGAAAAGCTCTTAACCAACCGTATTACTCATTCTGAATACAGCTTCGCTAAACCCGACGTCTCAGAGCCAGGAGATGAAGGTTACCTGATGGTCGGTTTTGATTCTGAAACCGGTGAGGTAGCAGGGACGACTGGCGTTGAAGCATCGATTGGCCATGACGTGCCGTTCTATTCTTATCACATCAGCACGATCGTGCATTCGTCGCCTAAGCTGAAGGTTAACAATACCGTCAAGTTGCTTACTTTTGGTAATAACTACACTGGATGCAGTGAAATTTGTACGCTTTTTTTACGCCCAGATTTTCGTCAAGGGTTGAATGGGCGTTTGATGTCTAAATGCCGTTTTCTGATGATGGCGGAACACCCACATCGTTTTTCTAAAACCATCTTTGCTGAAATGCGTGGTGTGTCTGATGCCGAAGGCAACTCGCCCTTTTGGCAATGGCTGCAAGAGCATTTTTTCTCGATTGATTTCACTATGGCTGATTATTTAACCGGCATTGGTAAAAAAGGGTTTATTGCTGATCTGATGCCCAAACTGCCGATTTACGTCAACTTATTGAGTAAAGAGGCACAGGCGGTGATTGGTCAAGTGCATGACAATACCCGTCCAGCGTTAACGCTACTCGAGCGCGAAGGATTCACCAGCCGTAACTATGTAGACATTTTTGATGCAGGTCCAACGGTTGAGTGCGATTTGCGCAATATCGAATCCGTACGTCACTCGGTGCGAGCTAAAGTGGAAGTGGCCGAGCATTCAAGCTCGCAAGATTATCTTATCTGCAATAGCTCGTTTGAAAACTTTCGTGCTACTGCTGCAAAAGGTGCTTATAACCGCGAAACGGAAACGGTGATCATCTCACCTAAAGTGGCGCAAGCTCTATTGGTTGATAGTGGTGATTTTGTTCGAATTTTGGCGCAGTAAAATAGGTATATTGGAAGGTAAGGATTAACAGATGACTCAGTGGATTGCAGGTGAATGGTTAGCTGGACAAGGCGAGGCAATGCTTTCGCTTAGTCCCTATAACAATGAGACGATTTGGCAGGGCGATAGCGCCACACCCGCGCAAGTAGAAGCTGCGGTAACGGCGGCAAGAGTCGCATTTATAGAGTGGAAAAAACGTCCTTTTGTTGAGCGTGAGCAATATGTCTTAGCCTTCGCTGAAAAAGTGAAACAGCGCAGTGAAGAGCTTGCGCAGATCATCGCCAAAGAGACAGGAAAGCCACTTTGGGAAACGCGTACTGAAGCGGCGGCGGTGGCGGGTAAAATCGCTATATCCATTCGAGCTTATCATGATCGCACTGGTGAAAACACACGCGAAGCAGCGGGTAATCAACTGGTATTACGTCATCGTCCATTGGGCGTTCTTGCGGTTTTTGGTCCGTATAATTTCCCTGCCCACCTGCCGAATGGTCATATTGTGCCTGCACTTTTAGCGGGTAATACGGTTGTGTTTAAACCTTCAGAGCAGACTCCGTGGACTGGTGAGTTTGTGATGAAGTTGTGGCAAGAAGCAGGCCTACCTGCGGGTGTACTTAACCTAGTGCAGGGCGCGAAGGAAACGGGTATTGCGCTTGCTCAGGCCAAAGGCATTGATGGCCTTCTCTTTACTGGCAGCGCCAATACAGGTCATTTACTCCATCGCCAGTTTGCTGGGCAGCCGGGGAAAATGCTGGCTTTAGAAATGGGCGGCAACAACCCAATGGTTATCTCTAAGCAGTATGGCGAGCTTGATGCGGCAGTGTATACCATTATTCAATCCGCATTTTTAAGTGCAGGCCAGCGGTGTACCTGTGCGCGGCGTCTTTATGTTCCAGAGGGAAATGAAGGCGATCGATTGCTTGAAAAACTGGTCAGTGCCACTCAAAAATTGCGTATTGATCACCCCTTTGCTGAGCCAGCACCTTTTATGGGGCCACAAATATCACAAGCGGCGGCGCAGTTCATTCTTGCTGCTCAGGACAATTTACGCGCCTTGGGTGGCGTCAGCTTGCTGGCCGCGACAGCTTTGCAGGCGGCGTTTGTCACTCCGGGCATTATTGATGTCACCGCAGTTAGCCAATTGCCTGATGAAGAGTATTTCGGACCATTGTTACAAGTCGTACGTTACCAAAGCTTAGAGCAAGCGGTACAACTGGCTAATGAAACTCGCTTTGGTTTATCGGCAGGCTTAGTGTCGACCAATGATGCCGAATGGGACTACTTTGTCGATCATATCCGCGCTGGCATTGTAAATCGTAATCGACAATTAACCGGAGCCAGTGGTGATGCACCGTTTGGTGGGCCGGGAGCGTCGGGAAATTTAAGACCAAGCGCCTATTACGCGGCCGATTACTGCGCATACCCAATGGCATCAATGGAAGGCCGTTCGACAGAACTGCCTGCCACGCTCAGCCCTGGGGTTGAGCTATAGCAGTAAACTTTATCTAAAACCCCATGCCTACTAGCATGGTTTAAACCGAGCACAGACAAGGAGGCGTTATGACGCCAACCGTTTTATTTCAATCATTGTGGAATGACTACATTCAGCGCCTTTGCCCTTCTGCCGACAAAGTCCATTACTTGCTTCAAGAAGAGGAAGCGTTGATTAATGACCATATTGCGTTGCGAACCTTCAATGTTGCGCCATTAGGTATTGAAACGCTGGCTAAGCCTTTTCTTGCCTTAGGCTACGTTGCCTGTGGTGATTATGTGTTTGAAAGTAAGAAGCTGGTAGCGAAGCACTATGAACACCCTGATCCGACTCAGCCTAAAGTATTCATAAGCGAGCTGAAAGTGGAAGAGTGCTCACCTGCACTCCAAGCCATTGTGGAGAAGCTGGTACATCAAGTCGATAGCAATAAATTAAACAGCAGTGACTTTTTATATGGCGGTCGTCTATGGCAACTAAGCTACAGCGATTATTTGCAGCTTGCCAACGAAAGTGAATACGCCGCTTGGTTGGCGGCGCATGGCTATGGCGCAAACCATTTCACTGTTAGTGTTAATCAACTGCAGGCGTTTAATGAAGTGAAAGCGGTCAATGATCACTTACGCCAAGCGGGTTTTACCATCAATGAAAATGGTGGAGAAGTGAAAGGTACACCTGATGTGCTGCTTGAGCAGTCGTCGACCATGGCCGATAAAGTACCGGTGCAATTTACGGAAGGGGTGGAGGTGATTCCCGGTGGATTCTATGAATTTGCCAAACGCTATCCAATGGTCAACGGTGAACTCTATAGCGGTTTTGTGGCGGCCTCTGCAGATAAGATATTTGAAAGCACTGACATGCAATAGCCTCTCATCTTTTTTACTTTCGTATCGAAATATCACCAAAGAAAAAGCCACCTGAGTTCCCCAAGGTGGCTTTATGCATTCAATTTCAATCATTTTGATTGAGATTAACGAGTTCCGTACACCACGATAGTTTTACCGTGGGCAGAAATTAAATTCTGCTCTTCGAGCATCTTCAAAATACGTCCCACAGTTTCACGAGAACAGCCTACAATTTGGCCGATCTCTTGACGGGTGATTTTGATTTGCATGCCATCTGGGTGCGTCATTGCATCAGGTTGTTTCGCTAGGTTGAGTAGCGTTTGTGCAATACGACCCGTCACGTCTAGGAAGGCTAAATCACCCACTTTTTGACTGGTGACTTGTAGACGTCGAGAAATTTGTGCAGACAGACGCATTAAGATGTCTGGGTTCACTTGGATAAGCTGACGGAATTTCTTAAATGAAATTTCCGCAACTTCACAAGGAGATTTTGCACGAACCCAAGCAGTACGCTCTTGGTCTTCTTCGAATAGACCAAGTTCACCGATAAAGTCACCTTGGTTTAGGTAAGAGAGGATCATCTCTTTACCTTCTTCGTCTTTAATCAATACCGCTACCGAGCCTTTGACGATGTAGTACAGCGTCTCTGCTTTTTCGCCCGCATGAATCAACGTGCTTTTCGATGGGTATTTATGAATATGACAGTGTGAAAGAAACCACTCTAGTGTTGGATCGGTTTGAGGTTTACCTAGAACCATAATATCTCACTTCCTCTGCAGGGTACGCTTGCCGCTTTCCATATTGTAGCTAAGCCTAAAATAAGCTTACTAGGATAAGAGCACTTTCCAAATGCTGCAAGCTAACTTGTGTTTCGGTTAAGGATAGTATCCTTTTTCAGAAACGATTTCTTGATTTTAATCGTGTCAGTGGCATGATTTTTTACGCAAAACTGTGCACATGATCACGGTATGAAAAGTAACCGTCAACTTGTCCGATCACTTAGCCAATTTTACCTGTTTCAATCAATTGCTGCAGGATCGGTCTGACGATCAATTCCATCGCAAAACTCATCTTGCCACCCGGCACCACAATGGTGTTGTGGCGCGACATAAAAGAGCCATCAATCATGGCGAGTAGATAGGGGAAATCAACATTCTTTATACCGCGCAGGCGGATCACGACGAAGCTTTCATCTAAACTAGGGATGCCCTTGGCGTTAAGTGGGTTTGAAGTATCAACCGTCGGTACCCGTTGGAAGTTGATGTGAGTTCGTGAGAATTGGGGGGTGATGTAATTGAGGTAATCATCCATCGAACGGACGATGGAATCCATCACCGCTTCACGTGAATGGCCTCGATCACGAGTATCACGCACGTACTTTTGTATCCACTCAAGGTTAACGATTGGCACCATGCCTATCAAAAAATCGACATGCTGCGCGACGTTTACATCGCCATCGACTACACCGCCATGCAGACCTTCGTAAAACATCACATCCGAGTTTTCTGGTAAATCTTGCCAAGGTGTAAAGGTGCCGGGCATTTGATTGTAGGGCACAGCTTCGTCAAAAGAGTGTAGATAACGACGAACTTGGCCTGTGCCTAATTTCCCATATTGGCGGAAAAATTCTTCCAATGCAGGAAAATCATTGGCTTGTGGACCAAAGTAACTGATGTGCTTCCCTTGTTCGCGCGCTTTACGAATTTCCACATCCATTTCTGGCCGTGTAAAGCGATGGAAGCTATCCCCTTCAACCCATGCTGGTTTAATGTTCATCATATTGAACATTTTGCGAAAGGCTTCTGAGGTCGTAGTTGTACCGGCACCGGACGAGCCGGTGACAGCGATAATTGGATGTTTTGCTGACATGACAAACCCTGTCTGTATGTAACGTACTTGTTATCGATGGCTGCAATATAGCACGAAAAGAGTAGATTGTTTTGAGCTGAAATTATTTACGCAATTGAATATCCACACTTTCATGCAACTCAGAATAGACGATGATCGCCTCCCCTGTTGCGAGCTGTTTCTTTATTTGCTCGATTTTTTGCTGCAATGGTACTTCCTGCTCTCCGTAATCAGTACCTTCGCGTAATACAAACGTTTCAATCAAATTATCCAGTGTTTCAGGCGCAATGTGCTGCCAAGGAATAAGCATGACGACCTCTTAAACTGTCATGGAGAAAAGGGTATCGATTTAAAGCGATATGTGATTAATCATGCGTTGCATTGATGGTCAATAGGGTTGCCGTGACGCAGGTTTTCGTAATAGGTTGGAAGTGCTTCTTCGAGCCAAAATTTAGGCTTAAGCGCGCTACCGCTGAGAAAACCGACATGGCCACCTTGGGTAAATAAGCGGTAATGGATGTTCTCTGGTAAGGAAAATTTGGGGATCACGGCATCCGTCATAAAGGGATCATCTTGCGCTTGAATGATTTGTAGCGGCACGCGAATTTGTGTCAGCTTTGAAAGGCCTGAGCACTGCTGGTAGTAATCCTGCGCATCTTGAAAACCATGCAAAGGCGCGGTGATGAGATCGTCAAATTCGTAAAGTTTTTTGATGTGTTTAATTTGATGGTTAGAAATACCTAACTCATTATGTAAAAGATGCTGTTTCTTTAGTGCATTTTTTTTCAATGATGTCAGTAAGTAAGCGCGATAAACCTTTGAAAATCCCTGTTCAATGCGTGTGGAACACGCTGACAGATCGAGCGGAGCGGAGACAACGGTTGCCGCGCTAACGATCGGGTCGTGATTATATTGCGCTAAGTAATTAACCAACATATTGCCGCCAAGAGAAATACCCACCGCCACGATAGGTCTATTCGGGCATTGCTTGCGTATGTATTCGAGCACAAAGCGTGCATCTTCAACTTCACCAGAATGGTAAGCACGTGCCAGATGGTTCGGTTTGCCGCTACAGCCGCGAAAATGCATCATGACTGATAACCACCCCTGCTGTGCGAAGGCGTACATTAAGCCATTGGCATACGGGCTATGAAAACTGCCTTCTAAGCCATGAAACAAGATAAATAGGGGTTTATTTTGTACTCGCTCTGAGCGCCAATCATCACTCCAAGCAAGGTCTAAAAAATCACCATCAGGTGTAAACAGCGTTTGCCACAGCGGCTCAAAACGTGCGCGTTTGCGCAACAAACGAGGAAGCAGAGTCTGAAGGTGTGGATTTGTTAGTCCAGTAGCAGCGATAAATGGAGTCATAACCATAGCGTATTATTTTTATGAATTGCGACCAGTATACACCGAGCGAGCAATTGATGTAGTTACGGTTTTTGAGAATGAGGCGCCGGGGTTTTAAAAGCGAGATGCAAATGCTCACAGCCAAGCTGGCGACAGTAACGCAGCGTTAATTGTTCATCATGGTTATTCTGCAATGCCAATGCGTTGATACATTCCACAAGGTCAGCTTGCTGCTGCTTTTCAAGCTGCAGCTCAAATTGCAGCGCCTCGCGGTACAGCGTATCTGGCACCATGCTTTTCAAACGTCGTCTTAACTCTCGGTAACTGTGCAGCAGCGCTTCTGAACGACCGATACATTGAGTGACATTTTGCCAGTCAGCATCGGCAACCGTCACTTGTTGCTCATCAAGCCATTTGAGTAGCAGCAATAAGTTGACGTTGCCGTGGAAGTTATTTTGTAAACTTAAGCACGCCTCTTTCACTTCTCGCACGCTGTAGTATTGCAAACTGAATTGCCATAAGCGTTCTAAAGTCAGTGATAATCGTACGTGCTCTTGGCTCATCTTAGCGACTGAATTCCTGCTCTAGTTGTTCGAGTGTCTCTTGTTCCGACATCCATTCCATTTCGATCGCTTCAAGTGCCGATTTACTGCGAGCTTGAAGCGCAATCACTTCGGTAAGTTTAGCTTTGTTTTCGGCTTCATACAGCGAAGTATCAGACAATTGCGCTTCAGTTTGCGCCAGTGCCGCGTTCAATGTGTCCATTTTCGCTTCGAGTTGTGTCAGTTTTTTGCGAATTGGTGCGGTTTGGATGCGAAATTCCGCTTCTCGGCGCTTTTGATCTTTTTTGGCTGCGGCACTGTTGCTGCTGTCTTTGGCAGGTTGCTGAGATTGAACTTCTCTACGTTCCGCTTTTTGCTGTTCTGTCAGCCACTTGTAGTAGTCGGTCAAATCCCCATCGAAAGGCGCGACTTGACGATCGTGCACCAAGTACAAGTCATCGGTGGTTGCGCGCAGTAGATAGCGATCATGGCTGACGATGACCATCGCGCCTTCAAAGGTTTGCAGGGCAAACGTTAGGGCTTGACGCATATCCAAGTCTAAGTGGTTGGTGGGTTCATCAAGCAGCAGCAAGTTCGGTTTTTGCCACACAATTAGCGCAAGCACTAAGCGAGCCTTTTCACCCCCGGAAAACGGAGCGATTTTCTCTAGCGCTTTGTCGCCTTGGAAACCAAAACTACCCAGATAATTACGTAGCTCAAGTTCGTTTTTATCCGGGGCGATTTGCATCATGTGCTGCAGTGGGGTCTCTTCTGGATGCAGTGTTTCTAACTGATGCTGGGCAAAGTAACCAATCTTTACACCCTGCGAATAAGTGAGATCGCCGCCTTGCGGTTTTAACTCACCGGAGAGCAATTTAATTAATGTTGATTTACCCGCACCGTTACGTCCGAGTAATCCAATACGGCTTCCCGGTACAAGGTTGAGGCGAATTTTTTCTAAAATTAAACGTTCACCATACCCGGCGTAGACTTCGTCCATCATCATGATTGGGTTAGGCAGTGCTGAAGGCTCTCGAAATTCGAAATTAAATGGGTTATCAAATTGAGCTGGCAGCACTTTCTCCATTCGTTCCAACGCTTTGATACGACTTTGTGCTTGGCGAGCTTTGGAGGCCTTGTAGCGGAAACGGTCGATGTAGCTTTGCATGTGCACCATCTGCTTTTGCTGCTTCTGGTATATGGCTTGCTGCAAGATCAGTTTTTGCGCCCGTTGATTTTCAAACGATGAGTAGTTTCCGGTGTATTCATTCATGGTTTGATTTTCGATATGGATGATGCGTCCGACGATCGGATCAAGAAAATCGCGGTCATGGGAAATCAAGATCAAGGTGCCGGGATAGTTTTGTAACCAACGTTCAAGCCACATGACGGCGTCCAAATCCAAGTGGTTGGTTGGTTCATCAAGCAGCAGTAAATCCGAGCGGCACAACAGCGCTTGCGCTAAGTTTAAGCGCATCCGCCAACCACCCGAAAATTGCGTTAAACTCCATCCCATCTGTTCTTGGCTAAACCCCAAACCATCAAGCAGTTCAGAAGCGCGGGCGCGAATACTGTATCCGCCGATGGTTTCAATTTTTCCATGCAGCTCTGCAACCAAGGTTCCTTGGTCAGCCTCTTCAGCAACGCTGAGGCGTCGTTCTAATTCACGATATTCACGATCGCCATCGATGACATATTCAATCGCATTGCGATCAAGAGCCGGAGTTTCTTGGGCAACCCAAGCCAGTTCCCAATGAGCTGGTTTACTGAAGGAGCCAGCGTCAATAGACAGCTCATCTTTGAGTAGGGCAAAGAGCGTTGATTTGCCACAGCCATTTTTGCCTACTAGGCCAACTTTATCGCCCGGCTGGATAGTTGCAGAGGCCTTTTCAAGGAGCGGTTTACCGCCGCGCAGTAATTGAATATCAGAGAAGGTAATCATAAAAATCTATTTTTCATATCGAGACGTTATCGCGTGGAATAGTAGGGGCAATAAGGATAAATGTCGATCATTATGCAAATTGCGTTATTATGCTTAATAACATATTGATAACTATTGGGAGCGCAGACAAAAATGTCCACCACCGTCATGCCTGACCAAATTACACCTAAAATATTGGTGATTTATGCGCATCCTGAGCCATTAAACTCCATCGCCAATCAAACCATGCTGCTCAATATTGCGTCACTTTCCCACGTCACAGTGCATGACTTGTATGCAACCTATCCCGATTTTTTTATCGATGTGCACGCAGAGCAGCAAAAACTACTTGAGCATGATGTGATTGTGTTTCAACACCCTCTTTATATGTATTCCTGCCCAGCGCTACTCAAAGAGTGGTTTGATCGCGTGCTTGCCAAAGGGTTTGCCTTCGGCGGACAGACGGCGTTGCATGGTAAATACTGGCGTAGCGTCATCACCACGGGCGGAAAAAAAGAAGCGTTTGATGAGCGGGGCTACAACAAATACCCACTGGATCAAATTCTCCAACCATTTGAATTAACCGCGGCTCTGTGTTGTATGAATTGGATGGAACCGTTAGTCCTCTACTGGTCACGTAATGTGAGTGATATGGAGCGCTATCAACACGCTGAGCATTATCGGCACTGGTTACAACATCCACTGGCCACACAAGGAGAGCTTGATGGCGTTAAGCGGTGATTTTTTACAAAGCAGCGTGGTGTTTTTAACCGCGGCTGTGGTGGCCGTACCGATTGCTCAGCGTGCAGGGCTGGGTTCGGTGCTCGGCTATTTGTTAGCTGGTGTAGCCATAGGCCCTTGGGGGCTCGGTTTAATCAGTGATGTGCAAGCCATATTGCACTTTGCTGAATTTGGCGTGGTGCTGCTGTTGTTTCTGATTGGGCTGGAATTAAACCCCAAAAAATTGTGGCAGATGCGTGGGCCGATCCTTGGTTTGGGTGGCGCGCAGGTAGTGGTAAGTACCTTAGTCATTGCCAGTATTGCTTATCTATTAGGCGTTAACTGGCAGAGTAGTTTAGTGATTGGTATGGGCCTTGCGCTCTCTTCGACAGCAATCGCATTACGCGTAATTGAAGAGCAAGGGCTAACGCGCAGTGAAGCTGGCCAGTCTGGTTTTGCGGTACTGCTTTTTCAAGATATCGCTGTCATCCCGATGTTGGCCTTTTTGCCTTTACTGGCAGGCAACGCCGGTGGAAGCTGGTTAGATGTGACTTGGATGTTGGGTGGCATTACCGCTTTGCTGGTCGGGGGGCATTTTCTATTGAGCCCGCTGTTTCGTTATATTGTAACCAGTGGTGTGCGTGAACTTTTTACCGTTGCCGCCTTATTGTTGGTGATTGGGATTGCACTGTTAATGCAGCAGCTTGGCTTGTCAATGGCACTCGGTACTTTCCTTGCTGGCGTGTTGCTGGCAGAAAGTGAATTTCGCCATGAACTTGAGATCGCGATTGAACCGTTTAAAGGGTTATTGCTCGGGCTATTTTTTATTGCCGTTGGAATGGCGGTTAATTTGGGCTTATTGGCGCAAGCGCCGCTGCAAGTGTTGGCGGCTGTATTAGGTCTAGTGGTGCTGAAAGGAGGAATCCTTTATCTCCTCGCACGTTTATCGGGTACGCGTTCTAAAGCACGCAGCAAAATGGCGGCGATCCTCAGCCAAGGCGGCGAGTTCGCGTTCGTGATTTTCACAGCGGCAAGCGCACAGGGTGTGCTATCACAGGATCAAGTGGCCTTTTTGCTCGTTGTGGTCAGTCTGTCGATGGTCACCACACCTTTATTACTGACGATTCAGGACAAATGGTTTGCGCGAAAATTGAACCTCAGCAGTGACGATGAGATGCATTCCGATGTCGTCAATAAACAGCCGCAAATCATCATTGCGGGTTTTGGCCGTTTTGGGCAAATTGTAGGGCGTTTGATGTACGCCAATAAGATTAAAATTACCGTATTAGAAAGCGATGCCAGTCAAATTAAATTATTGAGAGAGTACGGTTATAACGTTTTTTATGGTGATGCAACTCAACTTGAACTGTTGCGCGCCGCGGGTGCAGAAGAAGCTGAGGCGATTGTCATCTGTACTGATGCGCCCGATGAAGTGATGAAAATTGTCGAGCTTTGTCAGCACCATTTCCCGCAGTTAAAGATCTTAGCTCGCGCTCGTAGCCGGGTAGAGGCGTATCAGTTACTCAGCCATGGGGTCGATAAATACTCGCGGGAAACTTTCTTAGGCGCTTTGGACCTCGGCCGACAAGTACTGGTCGAATTGGGCATGCACCCTTACCAAGCCAAGCGCGCCGAAGCACATTTTAGAAAACTCGATAATGCGATGCTCAAAGAGCTGCTACCGCAACATAACCAAGACAAACAACTCGCACTGCGCGCCAAAGAGGCACGTAAAGAGCTGGAAGAAATATTTGGGCGTGAAATGGATAATGATCGCCAATCTCGTCATTATTGGGAAAAATAACGCCAATCAATATTCAGTTGTAGGATGTAACGTGAAACAGAAAAAACGCTTTATTGCCGGTGCAAAGTGCCCAAGTTGTCAGTCACAAGATACTCTGCGCTGGTGGGTTGAAAACAACATAGAGCTCGTTGAGTGTGTCGAGTGCGACTACCATGAGCAGCGAAAGCCCAAATCTGTAGAAAAAAGTGAACATGCTCGGCAAGAGATGATCGGGATTTTTAAACCAGAATAATTGAGTTTCTGGAATAGATCTTCATAATACGCCTCATACCGATCGATTTCTTAGGTTTGAAGATGACAACCTAGGAACAAACCTCCTTGGAGTTGTTATGAAAATTGAAAAGAACGTGGTTGTAAGCCTAGCCTACCAATTAGTATTGGAAGATGGTGCAGTCGTAGACCAATCAACAGTTGATGCACCACTAGATTACCTTCACGGTCACAACAATCTAATTACTGGCCTTGAAAATGAGTTGGAAGGAAAAGTTGTGGGCGATAAGTTCACAGCAACTATCGCTCCTGAAGAAGCGTACGGTGAATACAACGATGAGCTTGTACAGCGTGTACCTGCTGAAGTTTTCCAAGGCGTTGATGAAATTGAAGTGGGTATGCGTTTTCTAGCGGATACTGACCAAGGCCAAATTCCAGTTGAAATCACGGAAGTGGATGGTGACGAAGTGGTAGTTGATGGTAACCACATGTTGGCTGGCCAAACATTAACGTTTGATGTAGAAGTCGTTGCGATTCGCGCTGCAACTGAAGAAGAGATCCAACATGGTCACATTCACCAAGCTGGTGGCTGTGGACATGGCCACGACCATGACCACGATCATGATCATGAAGGTGGTTGCTGTGGTGGTGAAGGCCATGACCATGGTGAGAAAAAAGAAGGTTGTTGCGGTGGCGGCAGCTGCGGTTCACATTAATCATTTTTTGGTTGGTAGTGCCAAAGTAGGCAGTAATAACCGACTGATACAATGAAATGGAAAGCGTTAATCGTCATGCGATTAGCGCTTTTTTGTTGCTTGTTAATTATTACAGTACTCACTTGCCGCCTACCTGCAACTTCAAGTTATTTGGGTATAGTTAATGTGTAGAACAGAAGTGTATTGCCTCTCAATTTATTAAGTTAAGGAATTCTCATGTCACAACCTTTTGCTATAGCAATTCATGGCGGCGCTGGAACCATCATTCGTCAACAAATGAGCGAATCATTAAAGCGCGATATTTTGAACACGCTAGAAAGTGCTGTCCGAGCGGGGCATCAAGTACTGGCACAAGGTGGTGATGCACTGGATGCGGTGGTTGAGGCTGTGAAAATACTTGAGGACTCTCCGTTGTTTAACGCAGGAAAAGGTTCGGTGTTAACGCATCAAGAGATGGTGGAGATGGACGCCTCTGTCATGCATGGCAAAATGATGGACGCAGGCGCGGTCGCTGGGGTTCGGCACATTAAAAATCCGGTGCAGCTCGCGCGTGATGTAATGAAGCACAGTGATCATGTGTTGTTGATTGGTGAGGGCGCAGAAGCGTTTGCTTTTACTCAAGGGCATCAATATACAGAACAAGATTACTTTTTTACTGAGCGTCGTTATGAACAGTTGCTAGCGATGAAAAGCAACAATCAATTTGCTTTGTCGGAAGCAAAATTCCCAGATGACAAGAAATTTGGCACTGTTGGCGCAGTTGCATTGGATAAACAAGGCAACCTTGCGTCTGCTACTAGTACCGGTGGCATCACAAATAAAAAATTTGGTCGCGTCGGCGATTCTCCCATCATAGGGGCAGGTACGGTGGCTGAAAATGGTAATGTAGCGGTATCGACAACGGGCATGGGGGAATATTTCATTCGTAAAATGGTTGCCAGTGACGTTGCCGCTCGCATGCGTTATTTAAAAGAAGATGTTCATACCGCATGTGAAACCATTATTCAGGGTGAACTTAAAACGCTCGGTGGTGAGGGTGGATTGATCGCCATTGATGCGCAAGGCGACATTCATTTTGCAATGAACAGTTCCGGTATGTACCGTGCATGTGTTGATCGTCAAGGAGAGCTGATCGTAAAAATATATTCGGATGAGTAACTTACGCGCCTAATAACTGAATCATTTATTAAGTTATATTTTTATGACATTTTCGTGTTTAAAAAAGGACTGCAAGGAAAAGGATTCGGTGCTAGAATCCTTTTTTAACTAGCAATCAGACTTGGAAAGATGGGAAATAACGTAGTCGTTCTAGGCACCCAATGGGGTGACGAAGGCAAAGGTAAAATCGTAGACCTTTTAACTGAAGATGCAAAATACGTGGTTCGCTACCAAGGCGGCCATAATGCAGGCCACACTTTGGTCATTGACGGTGAAAAAACCGTTCTTCATTTAATTCCATCCGGCATTCTTCGCAATAAAGTGAAATGCATCATCGGCAACGGTGTTGTGCTTTCACCTGACGCACTAATCAATGAAATGAAGCCTCTAGAAGAGCGTGGTATTCCAGTCCGCGAACGTCTTTTCATTTCTGAAGCTTGCCCACTTATTCTTCCTTACCACATTGCGCTTGACCAAGCTCGTGAAACGGCTCGTGGTAAAAAAGCAATTGGTACGACAGGTCGTGGTATCGGTCCTGCTTATGAAGACAAAGTGGCTCGTCGTGGTTTACGCGTTGGTGACTTGTTCGATATGGCTTCATTTGCAGAAAAGCTAAAAGAAGTGATGGAGTTCCATAACTTCCAACTTGAGCATTTCTACAAAGCTGAACCAGTAAGCTACGAATCCGTACTTGAGCAAGCACAAGGCTATGCTGATTTGCTGACTTCGATGGTGATCGACGTGACCGATGAACTTGATGCAGCGCGTAAGCGTGGCGACAAAATCATGTTCGAAGGTGCGCAAGGTACTATGCTTGATATTGACCACGGTACATACCCATACGTAACGTCTTCTAACACGACTGCTGGTGGTGTTGCTGCAGGTTCTGGTTTCGGCCCTCGTCATCTAGGTTATATTCTAGGTATCGCGAAAGCTTACTGTACTCGCGTTGGTGCAGGTCCATTCCCAACCGAATTGGATGATGAAATCGGTAATCACCTAGGCACGAAAGGCCATGAGTTTGGTGCTACAACAGGCCGTAAGCGCCGTTGTGGTTGGTTTGATGCGGTAGCGATGCGTCGCGCCATTCAAATTAACTCAGTCACAGGCTTCTGCTTGACTAAACTTGACGTACTTGATGGTCTAGAAGAGCTAAAAATCTGTACGGGTTACCAAATGCCAGATGGCTCAATTGCTCAAGTATCACCAATGGCAGCTGACGCTTTTGAAGCGGTAACACCTATTTACGAAACTATGCCTGGTTGGTCTGAAAATACTTTCGGTGCTAAATCAATTGATGCTCTGCCACAAGCGGCGCTTGATTACATCAAACGTATTGAAGAGTTGACTGGTGTACCTGTTGACATCGTTTCTACAGGTCCAGATCGTAACGAAACCATTATCAAGGTTCACCCATTTTCAGTTTAATGGTTGATTGATAAACGTTTTTAAAACCGGCTTTCAGAGCCGGTTTTTTTATACCTGTATTGATGATATTTTGTCCTTGGTGTGGCAATAAATGGCCGAATAACGGCAAATTTTGTCTAAAGAGTTTGCCGCACTGGTCGATAAAGTTATCAAGCCCAGCCCTAGATGAAACTGAGGCTATAATTTTAAGGCTATCGATAGACATAAAGAGTGCAGGTATGAAGCTACGAACGGTAGCAGCTTCATTGTTTTTAGCGCTGACCTCATCCTTGAGTCATGCCAACGTGGCGGAAGTGGGTGAGCCAGTCCCTATTTACACCGAAGCTGAACTAATCAAGTTAATTGAGCAAAATAAACATTTAGAGCAAGTCAAGGCCGACAACTGCCAATTGGTAGAAGATATTGTTGCGCGTGCTACTCGCATCAGCCTGCCTTCCTACGAGTTTTTGTATGGAGATATGCTAGCGTGGGGGGTCTGTGTAGATCAAGATGTCGAACTTGGCTTGTACTATATGGAAAATGCAGCTCATCAAGGTTTACCCGCTGCGTTAGAGCAGCTTGGGCGTTATTATTCGCGTGGTACTTTAGTACAGCAGGATAAAGAGCGAGCTATTCCCTATCTGCGTGAAGCCGCTGCGATGGGCAATATTAATGCTCGTATCCATCTAGCTGAGCTGTTGCTGCGTGATTATGGTAGCCCGCTCGATTACGAAGATGCTTATCGCTGGCTCTATAATTCGGTGACTATCGATCAAAGAATACATTCTCGGATCTCTATGCTCCGGCAGGGGTTAGAGCAGCGAATGCCACAAAATGTGGTTGCGCGAGCCAAGCGCAGAGATACGTTTTGGTAGCCTTCATTATTGCTTTTCTTATTTCGCCCACACGGTTGGGCGAAGTCATTTCTGCGCTTTTCGTCTAACGCATTAGCCTATAATAATCAATACGCTGCTGTAGCTTCTGCCGTGAGTCAGTTATACTCTGGCTATCTCTCCTTGCTTTAGCAGGTCTGCCTATGTCTGAAATTATCAATAACGATCCTTTTGCGGATCGAGAATCTAGCAATTACGAAAATCCAATTCCAAGCCGAGAATTCATCCTCGAATTTCTAACCGAAGCCAATGTACCGATGAATCGTAATGATCTTTTTGAGGCATTGGGTTTATCTGGTGAAGAGCAATACGAAGGGCTACGCCGTCGTTTGCGTGCGATGGAGCGAGATGGCCAATTGGTATTTACTCGTCGCCAATGCTATGCATTGCCAGAAAAACTGGAAATGATCAAAGGTCACGTAATCGGACATAAAGATGGTCATGGGTGGGTTCGTCCTGATGGCAGCGTTGGCAAAGATAACGATGTTTTGCTACCTCATCACCAAATGCGTACCATTATTCATGGCGACTACGTGCTGGTACAACCGACAGGCACGGATAAAAGAGGCCGTAAAGAAGGGCGTTTGGTCCGAGTGTTGGAAGAACGTAAAACCCAACTTGTTGGGCGTTTCTTCCTCGAAAATGGCTACTCTTATGTCGTGCCCGATGATTCACGCATCACTCAAGACATCTTGATCCCTAATGAGCACAAAGGCGGAGCTCGCATGGGGAACGTGGTGGTGATTGAAATTACCGATCGCGGTGCCAGAGCAAGAGGAATGACAGGCAGGGTTGTTGAAGTACTTGGGGAAAATATGGCTCCCGGTATGGAGACACAAATAGCGATTCGCACTCACCAGATCCCTCATGAGTGGCCGCAAGAAGTATTAAAGCAAGTCGAAAACCTGAGAGAAGAAGTTCCAGAAGAGGCGAAGCAAGGGCGCGTGGATCTGCGTCAATTACCTTTAGTGACTATTGATGGTGAAGACGCGCGTGACTTTGATGACGCGGTTTATTGCGAAGCCAAAAAAGGTGGTGGCTGGCGTCTCTGGGTTGCGATTGCTGACGTAAGTTATTATGTGCGCCCCGATACGGCTCTTGATAAAGAAGCGATCAACCGTGGTAACTCAGTTTACTTCCCATCGCAAGTCGTCCCTATGCTACCGGAAGTACTGTCGAACGGTCTTTGTTCACTTAATCCACAAGTCGACCGTCTATGCATGGTGTGCGAAATGACAGTCTCTGCAACGGGCAAAATTTCGGGTTACAAACATTACGAAGCCGTAATGAACTCTCATGCCCGTTTAACTTACAACAAAGTACATGCCATTCTTGAAGGGGATGAAGAGCTACGTGAACGTTATCAAACCGTGGTTCCTCATCTTGAAGAACTCTATTCGATGTATAAGGTGCTAAAAGCAGCGCGTGATGAGCGTGGCGGTATCGAATTTGAAACGATTGAAACTAAGTTTATTTTTAATGCTGAGCGTAAAATCGACAGCATTGAACCTGTTGTCCGTAATGATGCGCATAAAATAATCGAAGAGTGCATGATCCTCGCTAATATTGCTTCAGCATCGCTGGTGGAAAAAGCGAAAGAGCCCGCTCTGTACCGTATCCATGAATCACCGGGAGAAGAGCGTTTGACCGGCTTTAGGGATTTCTTAGGCGAGCTTGGCTTGAACTTAGCGGGTGGGCTAGAGCCTTCGCCAACCGATTACGCTAACTTAATGAAACAGATTGGTGAGCGCCAAGACAAAGAGTTGATCCAAACCATGTTACTGCGTTCCATGAAGCAGGCTGTGTATAACGCGGATAACTGTGGTCACTTTGGTTTAGCGCTCAAACGCTATGCGCACTTTACTTCACCTATTCGTCGCTACCCTGATCTCCTATTGCACCGCGCAATTAAATATTTGATTGCCAAAGAATCGGGCAATCACACCGACCGTTGGACAACCACAGGTGGTTATCACTACTCTTTTGATGACATGGACTTCTATGGTCAGCAATGTTCAATGACAGAACGCCGTGCTGATGATGCGACGCGTGAAGTATCTGATTGGCTCAAGTGTGAATACATGCAAGATCATGTAGGCGAAGAGCTTGATGGAGTCATAGCCAACGTGACAGGTTTCGGTTTCTTCGTTCGTTTAACTGAGTTGCACATTGATGGATTGGTCCATATTTCAACGCTAGCGAATGACTACTATCAATTTGATCCCGTGGGACAACGATTGATCGGCGAAAGTTTTGGCAACATCTATCGCTTAGGTGACGCCGTTAAAGTCAAAGTGTTATCCGTCAACTTGGATGATCGTCAAATTGACTTTGAAATCGTGGGCACTAGCCGTAAGCTGCGCGGAGAAGGCAAGACAGCGAAGAAACGTGCAACGGATGCACGAGAGAAAGCACGTGGCAAGAAGGTGACATCAAGTAAAGGAAAGGCAACTCCTTTAGTTGAAGCGACTAAACGCCCAGATGAAAAAAGTAGTGAAGGCTCAAAACCTGAACGAAAAAAAAGCAAAACAACAAAAGCACGCAAAAAGAAACCCGCGGCCAAAGCAAATAAAGCGCGTGCTAGTAAATAACGATCAATGGGTAAATCATGAGTAACGAATGTATTTATGGTATTCACGCGGTCAGCGCTGTACTTGAAAAAGATCCAGCGCGATTGATAGAAGCGTTTGTACTAAAAGGGCGACAAGATGATCGCCTGCTTCCACTGTTAAATGAACTGCAACATTGCGGTGTCTCTATTCAACAGATGGGACGTAAAACATTGGATGACAAGGCTCAAGGGGCGAATCATCAGGGCATCATTGCTCGTGTAAAACCAGCAAAACAGCTTAATGAGCATGATTTAGAAGCAATCATCGCACAGCATGAACAACCGCTATTACTTGTTTTGGATGGTGTTACCGATCCGCATAATCTCGGCGCATGCTTACGTAACGCCGATGCTGCTGGGGTCGCTGCAGTGATCGTACCAAAAGATAAGTCAGCACCAATGACAGCAACGGTCAGCAAAGTCGCTTGTGGCGCTGCTGAAACTGTGCCTTTAGTACGAGTGACGAATCTTGCACGTACCATGCGCGCCCTTCAAGAACAAGGCGTATGGTTTGTTGGCACTGCCGGTGAGGCGACGCATGACATTTACCAAGCCAAACTGACAGGGCCCCTTGCGATTGTTATGGGCGCTGAAGGGGATGGTATGCGCCGCTTAACGCGCGAAACCTGCGATGATCTGATTAAAATACCGATGGCGGGCACCGTTTCTAGCCTGAACGTATCAGTAGCGGCTGGGATATGTCTGTTTGAAGCAGTGAGACAGCGCCAAGCTGTATAATTGTGCATCAGGGATAAAAGGATAGGGTAGTGAGTGCTCACCTCATCCTTCTATCCCTTCTATTACTTCCTCAGTGAAAGAAGAAATAGATAGTTTATAAGTTTAATTTCTACACAGCGCTTGCATGTGTAATGGTGATCTGTATAATGCACCGCACTGGTTAAATCCAGTTGTGAACCAATGAGCAGTGAGGAGTAAACTGACCTAGCTGTTAGTTTAGTAACGTATACTCAGCTTATGTTCGCAGTTAATACAATTAGCTCTGTTGCGTTTAGTAATAGATTAAAGTTAATCGAAAATTAACTGACAATGTGCCTAATTTTGGCACTACGGTTTCACATAAATCAATCGGCATTCTCTCGTTTTAACGAGTTTGAGTGGCGATATTGTTTGTGTAATTTTTAATTATTGGAGCTCTGTCTCATGCAGAACCAACGTATCCGTATCCGCCTAAAAGCGTTCGATTACAAACTAATCGATGCTTCTACAGCGGAAATCGTTGAAACAGCTAAGCGTACCGGCGCACAGGTTCGTGGTCCTATTCCACTTCCTACTCGTAAAGAGCGTTTCACTGTTCTTATCTCTCCACACGTCAACAAAGATGCTCGTGATCAGTACGAAATTCGTACTCACAAACGTCTAATCGACATCGTTGAGCCAACAGATAAAACTGTTGATGCACTGATGCGCCTAGATCTAGCTGCTGGCGTTGACGTACAAATCAGCCTAGGTTAAGGGAGATTAGAAGAATGATTGGTCTAGTCGGACGTAAAGTGGGTATGACCCGCGTATTTACTGAAGAAGGCGTTTCTATCCCAGTAACTGTTGTTGAGGTTGAAGCAAACCGTATTTCTCAAGTGAAAACTCTTGAGACTGACGGCTATGCAGCAATCCAGGTAACTACTGGTACTAAGAAAGCCAACCGTGTAACTAAACCAGAAGCTGGTCACTTTGCGAAAGCAGGTGTAGAAGCTGGTCGCGGTCTTTGGGAATTCCGTTTAGAAAACGGCGAAGAGTTTGAAGTTGGCACTGAGCTAAATGTAGAACTTTTCAACGAAGTTAAAAAAGTAGACGTTACTGGTACATCTAAAGGTAAAGGTTTCCAAGGTGCTGTTAAGCGCTGGAATTTCCGTACCCAAGATATGACTCACGGTAACTCTTTGTCTCACCGTGCACCGGGTTCAATTGGCCAATGTCAAACTCCAGGTCGCGTGTTCAAAGGCAAAAAAATGGCAGGTCACATGGGTGCTGAGCGTGTAACGACTCAAAACCTAGAGATCGTACGTGTTGACGCTGAGCGCAATCTGCTTCTTATTAAAGGTGCAGTACCAGGTGCAACTGGCGCTAACGTGATCGTCAAACCAGCTATTAAAGCATAACGTCTAGGAGTAAGTAATGGAATTGATGGTTAAAGGTGCTAACGCACTAACTGTTTCCGAAACTACTTTCGGACGTGAGTTCAACGAAGCCCTTGTACATCAAGTAGTTGTTGCGTATGCAGCAGGTGCTCGTCAAGGTACTCGTGCTCAAAAGACACGTTCAGAAGTTTCTGGCGGTGGCGCTAAGCCATGGCGTCAAAAAGGTACTGGCCGTGCACGTGCTGGTACAATTCGTAGCCCAATCTGGCGTACAGGTGGTGTTACTTTTGCTGCGAAACCACAAGATCACAGCCAAAAAGTAAACAAAAAAATGTACCGTGGTGCTATGAAGAGCATTCTTTCTGAACTAGTTCGTCAAGAGCGTTTAATCGTTGTTGATAACTTCTCAGTAGAAGCACCAAAAACTAAAGAGCTATTAGCTAAGCTTAAAGAACTTGAGCTTAACGATGTACTCATCGTTACTGGCGAAGTAGACGAGAATCTATTCTTAGCTGCTCGCAACCTATATAAAGTTGACGCACGTGACGTAGCGGGTCTTGACCCAGTTAGCCTAATTGCGTTTGACAAGGTTCTAATGACTGCAGAAGCAGTTAAGCAAGTTGAGGAGATGCTGGCATGATCAGTGAAGAGCGTCTACTAAAAGTTCTACGTGCACCGCACATCTCTGAAAAAGCAACTATGACTGCTGAGAAAGCGAACACTATCGTTTTCAAAGTAGCAAAAGATGCAACTAAGAAAGAGATCAAAGCAGCTGTAGAAAAGCTATTTGAAGTTGAAGTTAAGTCTGTAAATACTCTTATCACTAAGGGTAAGACCAAACGTCAAGGTCTACGCCAAGGTCGCCGCAGCGACGTTAAAAAAGCGTATGTGACTTTGAAAGAAGGTCAAGATCTTGACTTTGTTGGCGGCGCGGAATAACAGGAGTAGTTGAATAATGGCTATTGTTAAATGTAAGCCGACTTCCCCTGGTCGTCGTCACGTCGTTAAAGTTGTTAACGCTGACCTACACAAGGGTAAGCCATACGCACCTCTTCTAGAGAAAAACTCTAAGAATGGTGGTCGTAACAACAACGGTCGTATCACAGTACGTCATATCGGTGGTGGTCATAAGCAACACTATCGTTTGGTTGACTTCAAACGTACTAAAGATGGCATCCCAGCGAAAGTTGAGCGTCTAGAATACGATCCAAACCGTAGCGCAAATATCGCTCTAGTTCTGTACGCAGACGGCGAGCGTCGTTACATTATCGCACCTAAAGGTGTTCAAGCTGGTGATACAATCCAGTCTGGTGTTGATGCGCCAATTAAAGCAGGTAACACTCTGCCAATGCGCAACATCCCAGTGGGTTCTACTATTCACTGTGTTGAACTTAAGCCTGGTAAAGGTGCACAGCTAGCTCGTTCGGCTGGTGCATATGCTCAACTTGTCGCTCGCGACGGTACTTATGCAACTATCCGCCTACGTTCTGGTGAAATGCGCAAAGTACTTTCTGAAGGCCGTGCAACAATCGGTGAAGTTGGTAACTCTGAGCACATGCTACGTGAACTAGGTAAAGCTGGTGCTTCACGCTGGCGCGGCGTACGTCCAACTGTACGTGGTGTAGTAATGAACCCGGTTGACCACCCACACGGTGGTGGTGAAGGCCGCACATCTGGTGGTCGTCACCCAGTATCTCCTTGGGGTATGCCTACTAAGGGCTTCAAGACTCGTAGCAACAAACGCACCGACAAGTACATCGTACGTCGTCGTAATAAGTAATCTATATAAGAGGATAAGCCATGCCACGTTCTCTCAAGAAAGGTCCATTTATTGACCTACACTTGCTGAAGAAGGTAGAGAAAGCGGTGGAAAGCGGAGACAAAAAGCCTATTAAGACTTGGTCCCGTCGTTCAATGATCATTCCATCAATGATTGGTTTGACCATCGCTGTCCATAATGGTCGTCAGCACGTTCCAGTATTTGTCACTGATGAAATGATCGGTCACAAACTGGGCGAATTCGCACCAACTCGTACTTACCGTGGTCACGCTGCGGATAAGAAAGCTAAGAAGCGCTAAGGAGTAAATGATGGAAGCTATTGCTAAACATAACTTTGCTCGCATTTCTCCTCAGAAAGCTCGCTTAGTTGCAGATCTAATCCGTGGTAAATCTGTGGATCAGGCTCTTGAAATCCTAACTTTCAGCAACAAAAAAGCGGCTGTATTAGTTAAGAAAGTTCTAGAGTCAGCTATCGCTAACGCAGAACACAACGAAGGTGCAGATATCGACGATCTTAATGTCGCTAAAATCTTCGTAGATGAGGGCCCGGTCATGAAGCGTATTATGCCTCGTGCAAAAGGCCGTGCGGATCGTATCTTGAAGCGTTCAAGCCACATCACTGTTGTTGTAGCAGACCGCTAAGAGACTAGGAGAGTAAGCAATGGGTCAGAAAGTACATCCTAATGGTATTCGTCTTGGCATCGTTAAGCCTTGGAATGCTACATGGTTTGCTAACACCAAAGATTTCGCTGACAACCTAGACGGCGACTTCAAGGTACGTCAGTTCCTTACTAAGGAACTTTCAAAAGCGTCTCTATCACGCATCGTTATCGAGCGTCCTGCTAAGAGCATTCGTGTGACTATCCACACTGCTCGCCCAGGCGTTGTTATCGGTAAGAAAGGTGAAGACGTTGAGAAGCTACGCGCAGCTGTAGCTAAAATTGCAGGTGTACCAGCGCAAATTAACATCGCTGAAGTACGTAAGCCTGAGCTAGACGGCCAATTAGTGGCTGATAGCATCGCGTCTCAACTAGAGCGTCGCGTTATGTTCCGTCGTGCTATGAAGCGTGCGGTACAAAATGCTATGCGTCTAGGCGCTAAAGGTATCAAAGTGGAAGTAAGCGGTCGTCTTGGCGGCGCTGAAATTGCACGTTCTGAGTGGTACCGTGAAGGCCGTGTGCCTCTACACACTCTACGTGCTGACATTGATTACGCAACTTCTTCGGCTCACACTCAATACGGTGTGATCGGCGTTAAAGTTTGGATCTTCAAGGGTGAAATCCTTGGTGGTATGCCAGCTGCAAACGCTGTTGAGCCAAAGGCTGACAAGCCTAAGAAGCAGCGTAAAGGCCGTAAGTAAGGAGTCGACTGATGCTACAACCTAAACGCACTAAGTTCCGTAAGGTTCATACTGGTCGCAACCGCGGTCTAGCTAAAGGTACTGACGTAAGCTTCGGTACATTTGGTCTTAAAGCCGTTGGACGTGGTCGTCTAACTGCTCGTCAGATCGAAGCGGCACGTCGTGCAATGACACGTCACGTTAAGCGTCAAGGTAAAATCTGGATCCGTGTGTTCCCAGATAAGCCAATCACTGAAAAACCACTAGAAGTTCGTCAAGGTAAGGGTAAAGGTAACGTTGAGTACTGGGTAGCCCAAATCCAACCTGGTAAGGTTATGTACGAAATGGACGGTGTACCTGAAGAATTGGCACGTGAAGCGTTCCGCCTAGCGGCTCGTAAACTGCCATTCAAAACTACATTCGTAATTAAACAGGTGATGTGATGAAAGCACTAGATCTACGCGCAAAAAGCGCTGAAGAGCTTAACGCTGAGCTACTGAATTTGCTACGTGAACAGTTCAACTTGCGCATGCAAGCTGCAACTGGCCAACTACAGCAAACTCATACTTTGAAAGCTGTACGCCGTGATATCGCACGCGTTAAAACTGTTTTGACTGAGAAGGCAGGCGAATAATGAGCGACAAAATTCGTACTCAACTAGGTCGTGTTATTAGTGACAAGATGGATAAATCTATCACTGTTGCTATCGAGCGCATGGTGAAACACCCAATTTACGGTAAATTCGTAAAGCGTACGACTAAAGTACACGCACATGACGAAAACAACGAGTGTGGCCTAGGCGATACCGTTGAGATTCGTGAGTGTCGTCCTCTGTCTAAGACTAAGTCTTGGACATTGGTTAAAGTTATAGAAAAAGCGAAGATGTAATCATCGTTATTCTATGATTTTAAACGGCTCCAAAGTTTTTTTGGAGCCGTTTATTTTTTGTCTACCCAATCTTAGGAAAGGGTGGTACAATTCGCGTCCCTTTTAAAGAGGCAGCCCGACCCGAGAGGGTCTAGTTTTAATATTTAGCGGAGCACTAACAATGATCCAAATGCAAAGTACACTTGATGCAGCTGATAACTCAGGCGCGCGCAAGGTAATGTGTATTAAGGTTCTGGGTGGCTCTCACCGCCGTTATGCACATATCGGTGACATCATCAAAGTTACAGTGAAGGAAGCAATTCCTCGCGGTAAAGTTAAAAAAGGTGATGTACTGAAGGCGGTGGTAGTTCGCACCCGTAAAGGCGTACGTCGTCCAGACGGTTCTGTCATTCGCTTCGACCGTAATGCTTGCGTATTGTTGAACAATAATACAGAGCAACCTATCGGTACACGTATCTTTGGTCCAGTGACTCGTGAACTTCGCAATGCGAAATTTATGAAAATCGTGTCACTAGCACCTGAAGTTCTGTAAGGAGCGGCACACATGGCAGCTAAAATCCGTCGTAATGACGAAGTAATCGTTCTTGCTGGTAAAGATAAAGGCAAGAAAGGTAAAGTAACTAAGGTTCTCGTAACTGGTAAAGTTATCGTTGAAGGTATCAACCTTGTTAAGAAACACCAAAAGCCGGTTCCGGCTCTAGGTCAACAAGGTGGCATCGTTGAACAAGAAGCAGCTATTGATGCTTCTAACGTTGCAATCTTTAACGCAGCAACTGGTAAAGCGGACCGTATCGGTTTCCGTTTTGAAGACGGCAAAAAAGTTCGTTTCTTCAAATCTAACGGTGAAATCGTTTCTAACTAATTAGAAGTAATTTGGAGTTCTACTATGGCGAAACTGCATGATTACTACAAGTCGTCTGTAGTGACTGAACTGACCAAACAGTTCGGTTACACAAGCGTCATGCAAGTCCCTAGGATTGATAAAATCACCCTAAACATGGGCGTTGGTGAAGCTATCAACGATAAGAAACTATTAGAAAATGCAGCAGCTGATATGGCTACGATCTCTGGTCAAAAACCACTGATCACTAAAGCTCGTAAATCTGTTGCAGGTTTCAAAATTCGTGAAGGCTACCCAATTGGTTGTAAAGTAACCTTGCGTGGCGAACGTATGTGGGATTTTTTAGAGCGTTTAATCTCTATTGCACTTCCACGTGTACGTGACTTCCGTGGTGTTAGCGCTAAGTCTTTTGACGGACGCGGTAACTACAGCATGGGCGTTCGCGAGCAAATCATCTTCCCAGAAATCGACTACGATAAAGTCGATCGTGTACGCGGTCTTGATATCACTATCACGACTTCTGCTGGTACCGATGAGGAAGGCCGTGCTCTGCTGGCTGCCTTTAACTTCCCATTCCGTAAGTAAGGTGAAGGGTTACTGTTATGGCTAAACAATCAATGAAAGCACGTGAAGTAAAACGTGCAAAGCTAGTAGCTAAGTTCGCAGAAAAGCGTGCAATGCTAAAAGCTACCATCAGCGATGTAAACGCATCTGAAGAAGATCGTTGGAACGCAGTTCTTAAACTGCAAGCTCTTCCACGTGATTCAAGTGCTTCACGTCAGCGCAACCGTTGCAACCAAACTGGTCGTCCACACGGTTTCCTACGTAAGTTCGGTCTAAGCCGCATCAAAGTTCGCGAAGCTTGCATGAAAGGCGAGATTCCTGGACTTCGTAAGGCTAGCTGGTAATTGCCACTTAATCATTTGGAGTAAATCTTATGAGCATGCAAGATCCGATTTCGGATATGCTGACCCGCATTCGTAACGGTCAGGCAGCAAATAAAGTTGCTGTAAAAATGCCTTCTTCAAAGCTTAAAGTTGCAATTGCTGCACTGCTAAAAGCTGAAGGTTATATCGCAGATTTCGCTGTTGAAGGCGAAGTAAAACCTGAGCTAGAAGTTACTCTTAAGTACTTCCAAGCTAAACCAGTAATCGAGCAAATCCAACGTGTTTCACGTCCTGGTCTACGCGTTTATAAGAAAAAAGACGCGTTACCAACAGTGATGGGCGGTATGGGTGTTGCTGTGGTGTCCACTTCCAAGGGTCTGATGTCTGACCGTGCTGCTCGCAAAGCAGGTCTTGGCGGTGAAATCATTTGCTACGTAGCGTAAGGAGTAGGATATGTCTCGTGTTGCTAAAGCACCTGTCGCTATTCCAGCTGGCGTAGAGGTGAAACTAAACGGCCAAGAAATCACTGTAAAAGGTGGTAAAGGTGAGCTGACTCGCGTCCTGAATAAAGGCGTAGTTATTGCACAGGAAGAAAACAACCTTACTTTCGGTCCTCGTGAAGGTGTTGCTAACGCTTGGGCACAAGCAGGTACTGCTCGTGCACTAGTAAACAACATGGTTGTTGGTGTTACTGCAGGCTTTACTAAGAAGCTTGTTCTTAAAGGTGTTGGTTACCGTGCTGCTATTAAAGGCAACTCAGTAAGTCTTACTTTAGGCTTCTCACACCCTGTAGAGCATGAACTACCAGCGGGTATCAATGCTGAATGTCCTAGCCAAACTGAAATTGTCCTAACTGGTTGCGATAAGCAAGTAGTGGGTCAAGTTGCGGCTGACATCCGTTCTTACCGTGAGCCAGAACCTTATAAAGGTAAAGGCGTCCGTTACGCAGATGAAAATGTGCGTAGTAAAGAAGCTAAGAAGAAGTAAGGTAACACTATGGATAAGAAAGCATCTCGCATCCGTCGTGCTACACGCGCACGTCGTAAGATTGCTGAACTGGGTGCAACTCGCCTAGTAGTACACCGTACTCCTCGTCACGTGTACGCTCAGGTTATCGCATCAAACGGCTCTGAGGTTATCGCAGCAGCTTCTACTGTAGAAAAAGCGATCCGTGAGCTAGTTAAGAACACCGGTAACGTAGACGCAGCTAAAGCGGTAGGTAAAGCTATTGCAGAACGCGCTCTTGAAAAAGGCGTATCAGCTGTTGCGTTTGATCGTTCTGGTTTCCAATACCACGGTCGAGTAGCGGCGCTAGCAGAATCTGCTCGCGAAGCTGGTCTGAAATTCTAAGGTAGGGTTGGAAGATGGCTAAAGAACAACAACAAGCTAGTGATTTGCAAGAAAAATTAATCGCAGTTAACCGTGTTTCTAAAACGGTTAAAGGTGGTCGAATCATGAGCTTTACTGCACTAACTGTAGTTGGTGACGGTAATGGTCGCGTAGGTTTCGGATACGGCAAAGCTCGTGAAGTACCTGCAGCGATTCAAAAAGCAATGGAAAAAGCGCGTCGTAACATGGTTACTATCGCTCTTAACGAAGGCACTCTTCACCACGCGGTGAAAGGTCGTCACTCGGGCTCTAAAGTTTACATGCAGCCAGCTGCAGAAGGTACAGGTGTTATCGCCGGTGGTGCGATGCGTGCTGTACTAGAAGTTGCCGGTGTACATAACGTACTTGCGAAAGCGTACGGTTCTACTAACCCAATCAACGTTGTTCGTGCAACAGTTGCTGGTCTAGTAGATGTGAAGTCACCAGAAATGGTTGCAGCTAAACGTGGTCTCACTGTTGAAGCGATTTCGGAGTAAGCACCATGGCAACTATTAAAGTAACTCAAACTAAAAGCTCAATTGGTCGTCTACCAAAGCACAAAGCTACTTTGCGTGGTCTAGGCCTTCGTCGTATCAACCATACAGTAGAACTTGAAGATACACCGTGTGTACGCGGTATGATCAACAAGGTTTACTACATGGTTAAAGTTGAGGAGTAATCAGAATGCGTTTGAATACTCTATCACCGGCTGCTGGTTCTAAGCACGCTCCTAAGCGTCTAGGCCGTGGTATCGGTTCTGGCCTTGGTAAAACAGGTGGCCGCGGTCACAAAGGTCAAAAGTCACGTTCTGGCGGTACAGTTCGTCCAGGTTTTGAAGGCGGTCAAATGCCTCTAAAACAACGTCTACCTAAATTCGGTTTCACTTCTCGTAAGAGCCTAGTGTCTGCTGAAATTCGTCTAGCTGAGCTAGCGAAAGTTACGGGTGACGTGGTCGATCTAAACAGCTTGAAAGCAGCTAACCTAATCACTAAGAACATCGAAAATGTTAAAGTTGTTCTTTCTGGTGAGATTAGCAAAGCAGTGACTGTGAAAGGTCTTCGCGTGACTAAAGGCGCTAAAGCTGCAATCGAAGCTGCAGGCGGTAAAATCGAGGAATAATCTCGAGGAACGAGGTACAGATGGCTAAGAAACCAGGACAAGATTTTCGTAGTGCTCAGAGCGGCTTAAGTGAGCTAAAGTCGCGCTTATTATTCGTAATTGGTGCACTTTTAGTATTCCGAGCCGGTTCTTTTGTGCCGATTCCTGGTATTGACGCAGCTGTACTTGCCGATTTGTTCGAACAGCAAAAAGGTACCATCGTTGAAATGTTTAACATGTTCTCCGGTGGTGCTCTTTCGCGTGCATCTATCTTAGCATTGGGCATCATGCCGTATATTTCGGCATCAATTGTTGTCCAATTGCTAACTGTAGTTCATCCAGCGTTAGCCGAACTCAAGAAAGAGGGTGAGGCAGGGCGTCGTAAGATTAGCCAATATACGCGTTATGGCACGCTTGTACTTGCAATATTCCAAGCTATTGGTATCGCAACAGGCTTACCAAACATGGTCAACAATCTGGTTGTTATCGACCAAACCATGTTTACCCTGATTGCTACCGTGAGTTTAGTAACTGGCACCATGTTCTTAATGTGGTTAGGTGAACAAATTACTGAGCGTGGAATAGGAAATGGTATTTCCATTTTGATTTTTGCAGGTATTGTTGCTGGATTGCCTTCGGCAATCGGACAAACGATTGAGCAAGCGCGTCAAGGTGAATTGCATGTGCTTCTTCTGTTGTTAATTGCGGTACTTTCTTTTGCTGTAATTTATTTCGTTGTTTTCATGGAGCGTGGTCAGCGTCGTATTGTCGTTAACTATGCAAAGCGTCAACAAGGTCGTAAAGTGTTTGCAGCGCAAAGTACTCACTTGCCATTGAAAATTAATATGGCGGGTGTAATACCTGCAATTTTTGCATCGAGTATTATTTTGTTCCCAGGAACATTAGCTCAGTGGTTTGGTCAAAATGGTGAGAGCAGCACATTCGGTTGGTTAACTGATGTGTCTTTGGCTCTTAGCCCTGGTCAACCTCTGTACGTTATGCTTTATGCAGCAGCGATTATTTTCTTCTGTTTCTTTTACACAGCGTTGGTATTTAACCCTCGTGAAACAGCGGATAACTTGAAGAAGTCCGGTGCGTTCGTACCCGGCATCCGCCCAGGTGAGCAGACAGCGAGATACATTGATAAAGTAATGACCAGACTAACCTTAGCGGGTGCTCTCTACATTACCTTTATCTGTCTGATTCCCGAGTTCATGATGGTCGCGTGGAACGTACGTTTCTACTTCGGCGGCACATCACTACTTATCGTAGTGGTTGTGATTATGGACTTTATGGCACAGGTACAGACTCATATGATGTCCCAACAGTATGATTCTGTGTTGAAAAAAGCAAATCTGAAGGGCTACGGCCGTTAATTCAGATTTCACTTACGGAGTTTAGCAATGAAAGTTCGTGCTTCCGTTAAAAAAATCTGTCGTAACTGTAAAGTAATCAAGCGTAACGGCGTCGTTCGCGTGATTTGCAGTGAGCCAAAGCACAAGCAGCGCCAAGGCTAATTAGCAGAAATTTTTACTTGAAATATAAAGGTCGGTCGAGTATATTCCTCGGCCTACCTTTTGTGTGCAAAAGAAGTAGTATGCCGCAGCGTATCCTCGACGGGCTTTGCTGCGGATAATTTCTTATATAAGTACTAGGAGTGAATAGTGGCCCGTATAGCAGGCATTAACATTCCTGATCAGAAGCATGCTGTAATTGCATTAACTGCAATCTACGGCATCGGCAAGACCCGTTCGAAAGCTATCTTAGCTGATTTGGGTATTGCTGAAAGTGTTAAGATCAGTGAACTAACTGAAGAGCAGATCGATCTACTGCGTGATGGTGTAGCTAAATACACTGTAGAGGGTGATCTTCGTCGTGAAGTTTCCATGAACATCAAGCGTCTTATGGACCTTGGCTGTTACCGTGGTCTTCGTCATCGTCGCAGTCTACCACTACGTGGACAGCGTACTAAAACCAACGCTCGTACCCGTAAGGGTCCGCGTAAACCGATCAAGAAATAGTCGGAAGGGTATAGAGTACAATGGCAAAACAACCAACTCGCGCACGTAAGCGTGTACGCAAGCAAGTTGCTGATGGCGTAGCGCACATCCATGCATCTTTCAATAACACAATCGTAACTATCACAGACCGTCAAGGTAATGCTCTAGCTTGGGCAACTGCTGGTGGTTCTGGTTTCCGCGGTTCTCGTAAGTCTACTCCGTTCGCTGCACAGGTTGCTGCTGAGCGTTGTGCTGAAATGGCTAAAGAATACGGCCTTAAGAACCTAGAGGTTATGGTTAAGGGTCCAGGTCCAGGTCGTGAATCAACTGTTCGCGCACTGAACGCTGCTGGTTTCCGTATCACTAACATTGTTGATGCGACACCAATCCCTCATAACGGTTGTCGTCCACCTAAGAAACGCCGCGTATAACGTTTCTAGGAAGATTGGAGAAAGATCATGGCAAGATATTTGGGTCCTAAGCTGAAGCTTAGCCGCCGCGAAGGTACTGACTTGTTCCTTAAGTCAGGCATTCGTGCGATTGATACCAAGTGTAAAATTGACAACGCACCAGGTGTACACGGCGCTCGTCGCGGTCGTCTATCTGAGTACGGTGTTCAGCTTCGTGAGAAGCAAAAAGTTCGTCGTATTTATGGCGTTCTAGAAAAACAATTCCGTAACTACTACAAAGAAGCTGCACGTCTTAAAGGCAATACTGGTGAAAACCTACTTCAGCTTCTTGAAGGTCGTCTTGATAACGTAGTTTACCGCATGGGCTTTGGCGCTACTCGCGCAGAAGCACGTCAGCTAGTAAGCCACAAAGCTATCCTAGTTAACGGTAAAGTTGTAAACGTTCCTTCTTTCAATGTTGCGGTTAACGACGTTGTTGCAATCCGTGAGAAAGCTAAAAAGCAATCTCGCATTAAAGCAGCTCTAGAAGTTGCTGAACAACGCGAAAAACCAACTTGGATTGAAGTAGATGGCGGCCAAATGGAAGGTACATTCAAGCGTATGCCTGAGCGTTCTGACCTGTCAGCTGACATCAACGAACAATTGATCGTCGAGCTTTACTCTAAGTAAGGTTAAACTAAAGAGAGGACACAATGCAGGGTTCTGTAACAGAATTTCTTAAGCCACGTCTTGTTGATATCGAACAGATTAGCACGACACACGCAAAAGTAACTCTTGAGCCGTTAGAGCGTGGTTTCGGCCATACTCTGGGTAATGCACTTCGCCGTATTCTTCTATCTTCAATGCCAGGTTGTGCTGTAACTGAAGTGGAGATTGAAGGCGTACTACACGAGTACAGCACCAAAGAAGGCATTCAAGAAGATATCCTTGAGATCCTTCTGAACCTAAAAGGTTTGGCTGTTCGCGTTGCCGAAGGCAAAGATGAAGTGTTCATTACGCTGAACAAATCAGGCTCGGGCCCTGTTGTTGCAGGTGACATCACCCATGATGGTGATGTAGAGATCACTAACCCTGAGCACGTGATTTGTCATCTAACGGATGACAACGCTGAGATCGCTATGCGTATCAAAGTAGAACGTGGTCGTGGTTATGTTCCAGCTTCAGCTCGTATCCATACTGAAGAAGATGAGCGTCCAATCGGTCGTCTACTTGTAGATGCTACTTACAGCCCAGTAGACAAAATTGCCTACTCTGTGGAAGCCGCTCGCGTAGAACAACGTA
Source organism: Vibrio sp. B1-2 (assembly GCF_963888445.1). Taxonomy (NCBI): domain Bacteria; kingdom Pseudomonadati; phylum Pseudomonadota; class Gammaproteobacteria; order Vibrionales; family Vibrionaceae; genus Vibrio; species Vibrio sp. B1-2. Next base: position 77,635 of record NZ_CAWPJH010000041.1, on the reverse strand, counting down.
CTGATTTAGATAAGCTCGTTATCGATATGGAAACGAACGGTACTCTAGAACCTGAGGAAGCAATCCGTCGTGCAGCAACTATTCTTGCTGAACAATTGGATGCGTTCGTAGATCTTCGTGATGTACGTGTACCTGAGGAGAAGGAAGAGAAGCCAGAATTCGATCCAATCCTACTGCGTCCTGTAGACGATCTTGAACTAACAGTTCGCTCTGCTAACTGTTTGAAAGCAGAAGCGATTCACTACATCGGTGATCTAGTACAGCGCACTGAGGTTGAGCTACTTAAAACGCCAAACCTTGGTAAGAAATCTCTTACAGAGATTAAAGACGTGCTTGCATCACGTGGTCTATCTTTGGGCATGCGCCTAGAGAACTGGCCGCCAGCGTCTATCGCTGAAGATTAATCGATACTAGTTAGAAGGATTAGGTCATGCGCCATCGTAAGAGTGGTCGTCAACTCAACCGCAACAGCAGTCATCGCAAAGCGATGTTCAGCAACATGGCTAGCTCTCTAGTACGTCATGAAGTTATCAAGACTACTTTGCCAAAAGCAAAAGAGCTACGTCGCGTCGTTGAGCCTTTGATTACACTAGCTAAGACTGACAGTGTTGCAAACCGTCGTCTAGCATTTGCTCGCACTCGTGATAACGAAGTTGTGGCAAAACTATTTAACGAACTAGGTCCACGTTTTGCAGCTCGCCAAGGCGGCTACACACGTATCCTAAAGTGCGGTTTCCGTACTGGTGATAAAGCTCCAATGGCATACATTGAGCTTGTCGATCGCCCAGACGTAGCTGTAGAAGCTGCTGCTGAGTAATCAGTTCGTATAATTAAAAAAGCCGAGTAGTAATACTCGGCTTTTTTGTATGCGTAGATTTTATCTTTGAACACGGGCTAACCAGATAAGTATGCGTAGTGTCGTTTTTGATAGATGCTAAGTAAGAAATACTAATAAAAAAAGGTCAGCGAATGCCAACCTTCTCACTATCAATTCTATTTATAGAATATCGAGTAGCTCTACTTCAAATACTAGAGCTGCAAAAGGAGGAATTGCAGCGCCAGCGCCACGCTCACCATAGGCAAGATCTTGTGGAATATAGAGTTTCCATTTTGAACCCACAGGCATCAGTTGTAGTGCTTCTACCCAACCTTTGATTACACCTGTTACTGGGAATTCAGCTGGTTGACCGCGAGATACAGAGCTATCAAATACTGTACCATCAGTCAATTCACCGTGGTAATGAACACGTACTTGCTTGTCAGATGTCGGGATATCCCCCGTACCTTCTGTAAGAATTTCGTACTGTAGACCAGATTCAAGCACGGTCACTTCAGGGCGTAGTGCGTTATCTGTTAAGAATACTTCACCGTCGGCGGCGGCTGCTTTGGCAGCTTCTTGGCGTAGAGATTCTGCACGCATGTGCAACTCTTGCAGTGCATTATTGATTTCATCAATTTCAATTGATGGCATGTCGCCTACTAATGCGGTTGCGATACCTGCGGCGATGGCGTCAACGTTAAGTCCTTCTAGACCACTACCCGCAAGTTGTTGGCCCATTTGTAGACCGATACCGTAGCTTGCTTTTTGCTCTACAGTGTCAAATTTTACTTCAGACATAAACAGTCACTCTTTTTATGTAAATAAACAAGTGCCAAAGGATATCAGTTTCAAGCATGGGATGAAATGCTAATGGGAAATATCCAATATTGAACCTTCAGGTTGTGACAAATCGCAGATCCCAAAGAAAAATGTTCAAGATTGTGTCAACGTTTACGTTATCGCCACCTTGGCTCTATACTGATCCCTCTTGAGTTTTTATACTGTAGCTCGACAGAAAAGGAGACGGGTTAAGATGAATCGTCGTCACAAGAAGAAACCGCAAACTGATTATTTAGCGTTTATCCAACAGAAGTGGCATGCATTCGATTGGCGTGGCCTTATTTTACGTGTTCGCACAGTTTGGCTGGCGCTGCCTAAGCTTCACCAGCGCGCTTTATTAGCGATCGTTCCAGTAGTGTGTTTGCTCATTATTATTCCTTTTCCTGAGCGAACAGAGCAGGCCGCTCTACCGAAAAGTAGTGAGCGTGTGGAAATCAGCATTAATACGGTTGGGTTGAGTGAACAAAAAACGCCTCAACAAACCGATCGTAAATCTGAGTTCTGGCGAGAGTACACGGTTAAAAACGGGGACACTTTGTCGCAGGTTTTTCGGGCAAATGATTTACCGATGTCTGATCTTAATGCCTTAGTCAAAATTGAAGGCAGTGACAAACCGCTCAGCCAAATTACCCAAGGCCAATTAGTTCGCTTTAAACTCGCGGCTGATGGGCAACTCGATATCCTGCAACTTGAGAAAAACGATCAATCAGTGATGTTTTTCAGGCGCTCAGATGGCGGATTTGGCCGTAGTAAATAACACGCTTTGATCAAGGGGGTTATTTACTTGCTGTGCTGCATGTCGATATGCGGGATATCATCTTCTAGATACATCGCCGACGTTTGTTGAAAACCATAACTTTGATAGAAGCTAGCAAGATAGTGCTGTGCACCAATTTCAATATCTTGATTGGGCCACAGCTTCTGGCATTCGGCTAATGCTTGCTGCATTAATTGGTGTCCAAGGCCATTTCCTCTCGCTTCTTTTTGGGTTGCAATGCGACCAATGCTGACACTTGGGTAGCTAATCCCCGCAGGGAGTAAGCGCGCGCAGGCAACAATCTGCTGATCCTGTTCACCAATTAAATGAAAAACACCTGGCTGAATATCTTTATTATCCAATTCAGGGTAAGGACAGGTTTGTTCGACCACAAAGACATCGACGCGCAGTTTAAGTAGCGCATAAAGTTGATGAGTGGTTAATTGTGAGAATGAAAGACAGTGCCAAGTAATCATCGTAGTGCCCCTTTAAAAATGGATGTCGTTACTCTATCAAGCTTAAGTGCATGATTCATTAACAAAGGTTAAGAGTGAGCTACAAACTTGATGAATGATAAATAAAGATTCACTAGCCACACGAGGTTAAATAACGATAATAGGCGTTTAATTTTCGTCTAACGAAAGGACGGTCTCTTGAGTAATCTCTCTTTTTCAACGGTAAATCTACAACCAGAACTTCTTTCTAACCTCGATACTTTGGGATACACCAAGATGACGCCGATTCAGGCGTTAAGCTTGCCAACCATTTTGGCGGGTAAGGATGTGATTGGCCAAGGAAAAACAGGCTCAGGAAAAACAGCAGCGTTTGGTTTAGGCGTATTATCTAACCTCAACGTTAAGCGTTTTCGCGTTCAAGCTTTGGTGCTATGCCCAACGCGGGAGTTAGCCGATCAAGTCGCAACGGATATTCGCACACTCGGCCGCGCCATTCATAATATAAAAGTGCTCACCTTGTGTGGCGGCATGCCAATGGGGCCACAAATTGGTTCGTTAGAGCACGGTGCACATATTTTGGTTGGTACTCCGGGGCGTATTCTTGACCATTTAGACAAAGGTCGTATTGATCTTTCTGAACTCAATACGTTAGTGCTTGATGAAGCGGACCGAATGCTCGAGATGGGTTTCCAAGAAGCGTTGGATGCGATCATCAATGAAACGCCAACCAGCCGCCAAACATTGCTGTTTAGTGCTACGTTCCCCAATCAAATCAAAGAAATTGCGCAGCGGATTATGCGTGAGCCTGAAATGGTCAAAGTTGAATCCACCCATGATACGTCGAGCATTCAGCAATATTTTTATAAAGTAGAGGGTACAGAGGCGCGTGATCGCGCGTTAGAACTACTGCTTTTACACCATCAGCCTGAATCTGCCGTGGTGTTCTGTAATACAAAGAAAGAAGTACAAAGTGTTGCTGAAGATCTACATCACAAGGGCTTTAGTGTGGTGGAACTACATGGTGATTTAGAGCAGCGTGACCGTGACCAAGCTTTGGTGCAGTTTGCTAATAAAAGTATCTCCATTTTAGTTGCAACCGATGTTGCGGCACGTGGCCTTGATGTCGATAACTTAGATGCAGTATTTAACTTTGAGTTATCACGTGATCCTGAAGTGCACGTGCACCGCATTGGGCGTACTGGCCGAGCGGGCAGTAAAGGTTTAGCTTTTAGCTTCTTCAGTGACAGTGAAATGCACCGAGTGGCGATGATTGATGAATATATGGATATGCCCATCGAACCCGCTAAATTGCCTGATGCCAGTGCGCTAAACAACGCGCCTTATCAAGCCAATATGGTCACTATCCAGATTGATGGCGGTAAAAAGCAGAAAGTTCGCCCGGGGGATATTCTAGGGGCGTTGACCAGTAACGACGGTATTGACGGTCAATATGTCGGTAAAATTAACATGTTACCGATGCGCAGCTACGTTGCAGTCCATAAATCGGTGGCGAAAAAAGCACTGAAGAAAATGGAAAGCGGTAAGATGAAAGGACGCCAATTTAGAGCACGCCTTCTAAAATAAGCCCCTTCATTTAGAATTAAAGCCAGCGAATAACTCGCTGGCTTTTGCGTTTATGAGGGCTTTGAACTGACGGGTGTCGAATCCAAATAAGCGCTGGCTTGCTCCTTACCCATGTATTTTGCCAGTGTATGCAGCGGAACTTGTTTCAAGTTCACCACAATTAAGCCATCTAACGCATTGTTAAACGCGGGGTCGACATTAAAACAGACGAGCTTGCCATTCATCCCTAAATATTGGCGCAGCAATACAGGAAGGCCCTTGCCATTTTCCATTTTTGCTAACACTTTCGACAGCAGAGAAATGCTTGCCAAAGAGGAGAGCAAGTTGGTTTGCCAAAATGTGTTCCCATTGCTCCGTAGTGGAGTGGAAGGTGAAACCAAGGTTGCCTTTTCATGATCATAATGATGAATAGAGAGTGTTGCGGCCATTAATTGTCGCGCGGTGTGGCTGTAATCGTTGCTAATGCTTACTGGGCCAAACAAGTGCGTGTATTGTGGATGACGCGCGACAAACGCAGCAATACCTTTCCACAGCATTAACAGTGAGTTGAGGTTGCGCTGGTATTTCGAGGAAACCACCGAGCGACCTAGCTCAATACTGGTATCGAGTGTGTTGATGAAGGCTTCATCGTACTGAAATAAGCTACGGGAATAGAGCCCTGCTAACCCTTGCTTCGCTATCAGTTCATCCACTAACCCCAATCGATAAGCTCCAACAATTTGACGGTCTTTCTTGTGCCAAACAAAGAGTTGGTAGTAATGACGATCATACTCATCAAGATCACAAGCTAAGCCGCTTCCTTCACCTACGGCGCGAAAACTCTCTTCACGAATTCGACCAATCTCTTGCAGTATGTGGGGTAACTGCTCGCTTGCGGCGCAATAGACAATCCAATCACCTTGCTCTAAGAGCTTGCTTTCGCTTGGCAGCGCGGCGAGATCTTGCTCAAGCTTCTCTACAATAAGCGCATCAATAATAGGAAGGGGCGATGTCACTAACTCTGGTGAGGATGGCGTTGCAGTGGGTGCTGCACTCATTAAATAGGTATTGAGACGCAGATAATGAACAATGTCTCGTTCCTGTTCAAATGCTTTCACTTCAGAATAGGGGATGGGATTGCCGATGGAAATTTCAATGTTGTGCGCCTGCTTATTCAGTAGCTCGCGGCCGAGCAATGCCGTTCGCAGTAGTGGATGAATTCGCCCCGCTTGATAAAACAGAGTGCTATTTTTACCATTAATAAAGATTGGGACGGTGGTGGCTTGGGCGCGTTTAACAAATTTGGCGACAGATTGACTCCATTCGATATCCGACAGTGTTTGCGATCCTTTGGGGTAAGTAGATACCTCACCAGCAGGGAAGATAATCAATAAGCCACCTTGAGCCAAATGAAGATTCGCATCTCGAATAGCTTGCGCATTGGTGCTGCGAGCACTTTTGCTATTGAACACATCGACACCGATAAAGAGTTCACTAATTTCAGGCAGGCGCTTTAGCAACTGATTCGCCAGCACTTTAATATCGGTGCGTACTGAACCAATTAAATCGGCTAATATCACCCCTTCAATTGCGCCCAGCGGGTGGTTAGCGACGATCACCACTGGGCCTGTTTGTGGAATGTTATCGATGCTGCCCAAAGCAAGGCGATATTCGATATTGAGTGCCGCTAGCGTGTAGCGCATAAACTCAAAGCAAGAGGGTTTGGCAGGACGCTGCTGATACAGTTTATCCAGTGTTGCAAGCCCAGAGGCCCATTCAACAATCGATTCTGCGACGCCAAATGGAGTGTGTCGTGGTAAACGAAAAGGACTGGCTAGCATATAATTACACTCCTTTATTCAGCCACTGGTGCAATAAACCATCACCGTTTTTGAGATCACGCCGTACCAAAAAAGCCGCACACAACCAAACAAGACAAGCCATCGCAAATAGCAGGCCGCTATCATTGCCGACCACTTCTCCTACCTGGTTAAACTCTGGCATCACAATGCCAAGAGGCGTAAATAAATGAAAGAAAATCGCACCACTCATAATGCCGACGCTCATCAGTGCACCAAGGCCATGCCAGCGGCTAAACAGCAAAATAGAGGCTATCAGTTCAGCCGTTCCGATTAAATACCCGCCATACACAGCAAACCAACCGAGGCCAGACCACGCACCTAAGGTGCCAAAAATATAGTTGGTTTCGTAAGAGCCGGAAAACTTAAAGACAAGCGATTGAATAAAAACAAACGCAATCAAGATTGAGGGGAGATGCTGGCTAGCTTTAAACGTCATGGTGTAGCTCCTACTTAATTAAATTGGGCCAATTTTTATCGGCTTGTTGGATGTGCACCGCTTGGTTGGCATCCCATAATGTTTTGATCTTTTTGTCGTAATTGAGATAGAGCTTGCCGTCGACAATCGCCCATTGATTGGGATCTCCCGGAGCAAAATCATTCTTTTCAGAGACGGCCCAAGCGCAGTAGCCGCCATATTGCGGCGCATATTGGTTAGGGTTATTCAGAAACAGTTCAAGGTTCTCTTTTGAAGAAAAATACCACTGCGCATTTTTATAAAGGGTCGAAAAATCGGAGGAGCCTTTTATCGGCTCTCCTTCGGTGAAGTAGGCGACGGTGTCATAGCCACTCAGCGCTTTATTGCTCAGAAAGCTGGTGTAAATTTCATCCTCAGCGAGGCTCACGTTGCTGACAAACAGCAGTAATAGTCCTAGTAAACGTTTCATTGTTGATTCCTCATAAATTGGCGACCCAAGGAGTGGTTTTGTCGATCTCATCGCGCTGCTGGTGGAGTGATGTCTCACTGAGCTGTAAGCAAGGTGAACCTGAGATATAGGTCATATACTGCTGCTGTTGTGTGACGCGTAAATAGGTAAAGCTAACGGTGTGCGCATCTTGACGATGCATACAGGGTGCCCAATGTGGATGGGCGACATGGTGGTGGGCGTGAAACTTTAGGCGCTGTTGCACACTATCTTCCTCGGCGATTAAAGCTTGATAGAGCTGCGAGCGGTAGTGTTGCACCTGTTCTAAATCGACACTGGATGAAAATAGAGGCGATTGCGTCACCGCGATTTGGCTCTGTTCACCATTCCACGCCAGAGCCATTACATTGCCTTGTACATCAGTTAAATCAGGGTCGAAAGCAAGCAAAGTGAATGGTGCAAATCGCTGAAGATTAAGCTGTGTAAACGCTTGGATAACCTTCTCGACACTGACTTGACTGGATAAATGCTTAAGCAATTGACCGCGGCTCACTAAGCGTTCGGCATCGGCTCCTTGGGGGATTTTACCTTGGTAATTATTGAGCAAGCACAAAGCCAAACCGCATTCATTAAGGCTGATCCAACTGCCTCCACCGGCAGGATCAATCGGCATCAACACTTCAACACCAGCTTGCGTGTATTGTTTAGGCGGCAACGCTAATGGGCGGTTTTTTTGTTCATCACGGTTAAAAAACAGATGATAGCCGTGTTTGTCGAGTAACCAAGAAACTGAGCACATGTTATTGCCCCCGAATGAAGGAGGCCGTGGCTGGCGCTAAGCCGAAAGCGGCATCGGTTTCTACATGCAGCAAATGAGCGACCACTTTAGCCATCGCAAAATGGTGCTGTGCATGCAAAGTGGCGAAGCTTAACTCTCGCTCCCATGTTGATGAGAGAGAGCACACTTGCGTTTCCTGCAATGAGGTTTCAACAAGTACCGTAACGGATTTTTGGAGTGAGGCCGAGCACTGCGTTAGCCATTGAATTAAATACTCAATTTCGGCCAAGGCCGCAGCGCGGGACGTCTCAACGAGGTGGCCCCGGCGGCGTTGGTTGTAATCAATAGTGCTAGTTGAGTTAGCCAGCGCATGAAACAGATCCAACCAATGACGAAAATGTTGCCCCACTGAACTGGCGACAATTGGCGTGGCTAAGTGGGTGTAGTGCCTATCTTCTAACTGTTCGAGAAATAGGTGCGCTTGTTCCAGTGTTTCAATGCCGCCTTGGATCACGGGGGAATGATTAGGCTGCGATGCGCTTTGTTGTGAACTTGTGGTGATTGCAAACATATTTCTATCCCTATGATTGTTCTTATGGATAAGGTTAATCCGTGCTTGGGTAGTGTTCGGTTAAGGCTTTTTCTTTGCGCCAAGCGTTCAGCAGTTCAGCCATTTTGGGTGTTTGATGGCCTAACTTTCGCTGCTGCGCGCCAATGTCGAATAAGATTCGGTACTGCCTAAGTAAGGTTGAGAAGATCTCACGCAGCGGTGTTTCTCTATCCCAAATATGAGCGGCTTCACTGCTTGCGCCATTGATTTCCAAAATCGTGAACTGTTCTCCAGCCATCAATTGGTGAATATTGGCAAACTTGATATCGAGCCGCCCATAATGAAACCCGTCAACATTGTTAAAAATCTCATCCAGCTTGTTGGTGAGAGCGCGAGTAATGTAACGGTTACCATTGCGGAAAATCGATCCGCGACTATGGCTGCCCGCAAAGGCGAGTTGAAACTCCTGCCCTGCTTCAAGAACCTGATCGAGCTTCTCAAGGTGGCGAGGAAAATAGAGATGAGGGAGTTGCCCTGCGCGTGGGCAGCGTTCAATTAACTGCTTTAAAGTGTGAATGCCATCCCCAGTGACAAACGGGGCATACTTAAGTGTGATGGAAATAATGTTGCCTTGAGCCTCACCGGGATAGCGCACATAAAATACGCCAGCTTCAGCCTGATACGGCGCTTTTTGTTGCAGTAAAAAACGGGCATTAATCGGAAATGATTGAATGTAGTCACTCAGTTGTTGTTCATTTTGCAGCAGTTTGACGCCAACGCCGCGGCAGCCTAAATCTGGTTTAGCGACAAGAGGGAAATCCAACGATGCTTGTTGCATTGCAGACAAAGCCTGCGCCGTTTGCTGATCCAAAGTCTGATGGCTTTTCGTTCGGGTGATAAAGGGCGATATCCACTGCTGAGCGTATTCACCGGCTAGATTAAGAATGTCGTGTTTTGACTCTCCAACCATGCCGCTGAGCTTGATGCCGGGGTTTGCAATTAAAGGTAAGCCCCAGTTGCCATAACGCAGCCCTTGCAGCAGGCTTTGAATCACCACAGGAGTGTAGAAAAACCAACTGGGCAGAAATTCATAAGGAGAAATGCTGCGTTGGGTGTCTTGCTCTAAAAGCGGCATACCCGCGTTGATTTTGCCATGTGCAATGCAAGGCATTTCTAATTTGGCGTTCATGACAATCCTTTAGAAAATGATTTGTTGAGAAGACGATTGGTGAGCATTAATAGTCCAACCGCGATAGGAATAATGATCCATTGATAAGGAGAGGACTGTTGCCAAACCTGACTCCCTAGGTAATAAAGCGTTGAAAAAACGATCAGTGTCCACAGTGCTGTGGCCGTCAGTACGGAGCACAGAAATAGCGCCAACGGAATAGAAAAAAAGCCGCTCAAAGTAAAACCCACCGTTCTTAGGCCGGGGACAAAGCGAATAATAAACAGATTTAAAAAAGTATGATGGTGCAGCTTGCGACGGACGGTTCGAAAATGTTTATTGGTCAGCGCTTGATAACGAAGCGGACGAACGCGTTGTGCCACTTGGCCTAAGTAATACAAACCGAGATCGCCACTAACAATGCCGACAAAAATAGCCAACAACGCCAAGCCAGGTGGCATGAGATTTTGCAAAGCCAGTGTGGCGGCGGTGACAATAGCGACATCCTCTAACAAATAGGAAAGCAAAATTACGCCGATGAATAGTAAAGTCAGTGAATGACTTTCGGCTGTTAGAAAGGTTTGAATGTCGATAGCAAGCGCCACACTTCCTCCTTAGCAAATTATGATCAAGTATAGAATAAGGCGCTGATTGCGCTTTTATTCTCATTACGAGGACAAAGACCTGCCAAAGAATAGAAAAATTGCATATTTGATGATTTTTTATAATTAAATTTAATCAAACTAATGTTTGAAAATTAAACAGAGGTTGTAACGAACCTTAAATGAAGCGTGGATAGTCAAGAACCATCAAGATCAGAGTTAGGGTCGCCGAGCGGGAAATAAAAAACGCAGCGAAAGGCTGCGTTTGTGGGGTGAAAGCGCCTTAATTCATTGGCCTCTTTCAATCGATTTGAGTGGGGGGTTATTGGGTAAGGTCAATCCTGTAAACCGCAAAACCAACCTCATCGTTTTCCACCAAAGTCATTGGGTATTGGCCTTTCTCTTTGATGAACTGTGCTGCTTTCTCGCTTGGAGAGGTTTCAAAACGAATATCTAATGCAGTATTGGTTTTAATCGGAGCAAACGACCAGTTGTTATCAGCACTTGGCGTAACTTGACCTTTTTCTTTACTCACGCGCGAAATGTAGTTGGCAACGGCCGTGCGGTTTTCGTCGGGTGAGTCAAAGGCAACAAATTGTGCGCCCGTGCCTGCAAATTTATTACTATAAGCGCGGTAGTTATTGGTGGCGACAATAAAGGTCTGTTTTACATCGATAGGTTTACCTTGATAAGTTAAGCCTACAATGCGCTCAGCATCTTTATGCGCCACTTTACAATCACCATCGTATTTGGCGGGTTGAGTCACATCGATTTGGTAATTCACCCCATCCATCACATCAAAGTTATACGTGCGGAAATCAGCCCAATTGATCAAGGATTGTGGTTGAGTGCTGTGCGGATCAATCTGATTAAACTGCCCCGCGCTGCATTCCAACCACTCCTTCACTTCTTTACCCGTCATTTTCAGCGCGACTAATGTATTAGGGTAAAGATAGAGATCTGCTGCGTTACGAAATGTCAGTTGGCCAGCTTCGACTTCAGTGAAACCGGCAGGATCATCTTTACGGCCACCAACTTTGAAAGGGGCTGCGGCCGATAACACCGGCAAACCATCAAGATCAGGGTCGCCTTGAATAAAGCGTTCCACATAATCTTTTTGTGCAAGGTTAACGATTTGCACGGTTGGGTCATCTTGTACCAAGGCTAAAAAGCTGTACATCACATCATTCGCTTGGCCAATCGGTTGATTCACGAAATCTCGCGTGCCTTTGTGGTCCGACTCTAAGGCTTTCACTATGCCTGTATCGGCTGCTGCCAGTGATTTCTTATTGGCTTTATCGAAGATTGGGCGAGCTTGGGATTGACCATTCACGACTGACCATTGGCCATCTTTGCTTTGCAAAGTCAGATCCATCACACCAACATGGCTACCCCAGCGCCCTGGCATGACAGCGGTTACGCCATTAATGGTGCCTTTAGTTACATCTGCTCCTGGCAGTTTGGCAAAATCTTGGCTAGGGAATACCGCGTGAGAGTGACCAAAAGCAATCGCGTCAATGCCTTCTACTTGGGTGAGGTAGTAAACCGAGTTTTCTGCACCAACGGAATATGGGTTAGCTGAGACACCAGAGTGCGGGATTGCCACGATCACATCGGCACCCTCTTTCTTCATCTGCGGGATCAGCTCCTCGGCTGTTTGCTTGATGTCTTTGGCAAACACTTTGCCATCAAGGTTTTTCTTATCCCACACCATGATTTGTGGTGGGACAAAACCAATGTAACCCACTTTAATTTGGTGCTCTTTGCCATCGGTATCTTTGAACGTGTGCGTTTTAATGAGATAGGGATTGAAGAGGTGTTTGCCCGTTTGTTGGTCATAGACGTTGGCATTGACATAAGGGAATGCGGCGTCGTTAATACTCTCCTTTAAAAAGGACAAACCGTAGTTAAATTCATGGTTACCAATGTTACCCACATCGTAGCCGAGCTGATTCATCGCTTTGTAAACTGGGTGAACCTCACCAACCTTGATGCCTTTGGCGGCCATATAGTCGCCCATTGGGCTACCTTGGAGTAAATCACCGTTATCGACCAAAATGCTGTTTTCGACTTCGCTGCGCGCTTGCTTCACTAACGTCGCCGCACGGGATAAACCAATCTGGTTCGATGGCTTGTCTTTGTAGTAATCGTAATCCATCACATTGGTGTGAATATCGGTCGTTTCGACGATACGCAGTTTAATGGTGTCCGCCATTGCTGGGCCAGCCATTGCTAACATACCGCTCAAAATCGCGATGGAGAGAGGTTTCACTGCCACTTTCATTGTGTACTCCAGTTAGGGGTAGGGAACAAATAACTCGTCTAATGTAACAAAATCTTATGAAACGATGATTTCAATGAATATCAATTTGTGATGTTACGCGTTAACTCACTGGCATTCTGTCGACAAGATCTCATCATTGATTGGCTTTTAATCAGAGAGATAGTCACTTCTTATTCGGAATTATCCATTCCCTTATCAGCTTTTGATATAAAAAATGAAATTTTAGAATTTCAGGTAATATGAAGAGCCCGCCATAATGCATCCATGAATTAAGTTATGGATAACAACAATGAGTACGACGGAAACCATTTCTCAGTTGCCAATCAAAGGGCCGCGCTTAGTTGCGGTCAACAATGATGCTTTGGCAAGTAGCGCTCCATCGTACGTCAAAAGCCAATTGACCTGCGGTGAAGTGGCTTTGATTGGTGCAGGGCCGGGCGACCCAGAACTGCTGACGCTCAAAGCGTTGAGCTTTCTACAACAAGCCGACGTGGTGTTGTACGACTACCTAGTGTCTGATGAAATTATGGCGCTGGTGCCGAGCGATACCATCTTAGTCTGCGTGGGTAAGCGCGCTGGACACCACAGTGTTCCTCAAGAAAAAACCAATCAATTGCTGATCGATTTTGCGCAGCAAGGTTACAAAGTCGTGCGTATTAAAGGCGGCGATCCGTTTATGTTTGGCCGCGGTGGTGAAGAGTTGGAAGTGCTGTTTGATGCGGGGGTGAAATTTCAGGTGATCCCCGGTATTACAGCGGCGGCAGGCGCAACGGCCTATGCGGGTATTCCACTGACTCATCGTGATTATGCGCAATCCGCTTTGTTTGTCACTGGTCACCTTAAAGCGGAAAACGATGACATGGATTGGTCAACACTGGCGCGTGGTAATCAAACCTTAGTCATTTACATGGGCTTGATGAAGTCGAGTTATATCCAGCAGCAGTTAATTGAACATGGACGCCAAGCCAACACACCAATCGCGATTATTGAACGCGGTACTCAGCGTTCACAAAAAGTCTTCAAAGGGCAGCTCAGTGACTTATCACAACTGGCGGCGCGGGCGCAGGCTCCGGCCTTGATTGTGGTGGGCGAAGTGGTGGCGCTGTCGGAAAAACTGCATTGGTTTGGTGAACAACCCGCGCAGCAAAACCAAGTGAATTACGCCTGATTGCAAGGCTAGTCAGTTAGTTCCAACTCAATACTCAAACCAATTTCTCATTGCACAAGGCTCGCAATGCGAGCGAAAAGGAAGCATGCAGATGGATCAACAACGCTTAACCCATTTACAACAGCTCGAAGCCGAAAGTATTCATATTTTACGTGAAGTGGCCGCTGAATTTGATAACCCAGTAATGATGTATTCGATTGGTAAAGACTCTTCGGTGATGCTGCATTTAGCGCGCAAGGCTTTTTATCCGGGGAAAATTCCCTTCCCACTACTGCATGTGGACACCGATTGGAAATTTCGTGAAATGATCGAATTTCGTGATCGTATGGCGCACAAGTATGGTTTTGAGCTTTTGGTACACAAAAACCCAGAAGGGATCTCGATGGGGATCAGCCCTTTTGAGCATGGTTCTTCAAAGCATACCGACATCATGAAAACCCAAGGTTTAAAACAAGCGTTGAACCAATATGGTTTTGATGCCGCTTTTGGTGGTGCGCGTCGTGATGAAGAGAAATCACGCGCGAAAGAGCGTGTTTATTCTTTTCGTGACAAGAACCACACGTGGGATCCGAAGAACCAGCGTCCGGAGCTATGGAAAACCTACAACGGCCAAATCAATAAAGGTGAGAGCATTCGTGTTTTCCCGTTGTCGAACTGGACTGAATTGGATATTTGGCAATACATCTATTTGGAAAACATCGAGATCGTACCGCTGTATTTATCGGACATTCGCCCAGTTGTCGAACGCGATGGGATGCTGATCATGGTTGATGATGAGCGGATGAAGCTGCAACCTGGAGAAGAAGTTCAGAACAAGAGTGTGCGTTTTCGCACGTTAGGTTGTTATCCACTTACTGGCGCAATTGAATCAGAGGCCAATACGCTAACGGGCATCATTGAAGAGATGCTGGTGGCCACTTCCAGTGAACGACAAGGCCGCGCGATCGACCACGATCAATCAGGATCGATGGAATTGAAAAAACGCCAAGGTTATTTCTAAGCCTCTAAGGAAAGATTATGAATAGTGCAGTTCAGGCTCAGCTTTCTGAGATCGGTATTGAAGCTTATCTCACGCAACACCAGCACAAATCGTTACTGAGATTTCTGACTTGTGGCTCAGTTGATGATGGAAAAAGTACCTTGATTGGTCGTTTGCTTCATGACACAAAACAGATTTATGAAGATCAACTGGCCGCCGTCCATTCCGATAGCCAGCGTGTTGGCACGACGGGCGAGCGCCCCGATTTAGCTCTGTTAGTTGATGGCCTGCAAGCGGAACGTGAGCAAGGGATCACCATTGACGTGGCGTATCGCTATTTCTCTACTCAAAAACGCAAATTCATCATTGCCGATACTCCGGGGCATGAGCAGTACACGCGCAATATGGCGACAGGCGCATCCACTTGCGATCTCGCGGTGATTTTGATCGATGCCCGTAAAGGCATTTTGGATCAAACGCGTCGCCACTCATTCATTGCTAATCTGTTAGGTTTGAAGCATTTTGTGGTGGCGGTGAATAAGATGGATCTGGTCGATTACTCACAAGATCGTTTTGAGCAGATCCGTCAAGACTACGTGGAATTTTCAAAGCATCTGCAAGGTGATACTGATATTCAGATCATCCCGCTTTCTGCTCTGGAAGGGGACAACGTGGTCGAAGCAAGCCAACATATGTGTTGGTATCAAGGCCCATCACTGCTGGAGCTGCTTGAAACGGTTGACGTTGATCAGCAAAAAGGAGCCGGTGAGTTTCGTTTTCCAGTGCAGTATGTGAACCGACCTAATCTCGATTTTCGCGGTTTTGCAGGCACGATTGCAGCAGGCAGTATCAGCGTTGGAGATGCAATCACTGCACTTCCGTCTGGAAAAACATCCACCGTGGCACGTATTGTTACTTTCGATGGAGATTTGCCGCAAGCGCAAGCAGGCCAAGCGGTGACGTTAACGCTCAGCGATGAAATTGACATCAGCCGTGGTGATCTTATTGTGCTGCAAGGAGCGCAGGTTGAATCAACTAACCATCTATTAGCCGATGTGGTCTGGATGACAGAACAACCACTCAAAGCCGGGCGTGAATACAACATCAAAATTGCGGGTAAGAAAACCGTCGGTCAGTTGCAAGCGGTGCGTCACCAGTACGATATTAATAATTTATCGACTTATCACAGTGAAGAGTTGCCGCTCAATGGCATTGGCTTGTGTGAATGGTCGCTAACAGAGTCGATCGCGCTGGATAAATACTTAGACAGTGCAAATACTGGTGGTTTTATCATCATCGATCGCCTGACGAATGTGACGGTGGGGGCGGGCTTGGTTCGAGATAGTTTGCAAAACATCGCTCATGCTCAAAGTGTCTATTCTGCGTTTGAAGTTGAATTGAATACCTTGATCCGCAAGCACTTCCCACACTGGGAAGCTAAAGATCTTCGTCAGTTACTCAAGGCTTAACTGTGGTGATTCAGTGGGAGGGATTGCCGCTTACAGCGTCCCTCTATTGGCTAGTTTGAGGCAACAAAGGATTGAGTAATGAGTACGAATTTGGCCAATAAAGATGAAAATGTTGTCTGGCATCAGCATACGGTGGATAAGTCGTTTCGCGCCAACTTAAAACAACAACAGCCAGCAGTATTGTGGTTTACGGGGCTGTCAGGGGCGGGAAAATCAACCATTGCTGGTGCGTTGGAACAGCGTTTAGCTCAACTCGGGTATCACACCTATTTACTCGATGGGGATAATGTACGCCACGGCTTGTGCAGCGACCTTGGGTTCTCAGAGCAAGATCGGCGAGAAAATATTCGCCGTATTGGTGAACTCGCGAAGCTGATGGCCGATGCTGGGTTAATCGTGTTATCAGCATTCATTTCACCGCATCGCGCTGAGCGTCAATTAGTGCGCGATATGCTGCCACAAGGTGAATTCATCGAAGTGTTTGTCAATACCAAGTTGGACGTGTGCGAGCAGCGTGACCCGAAGGGGCTGTATAAAAAAGCGCGCGCTGGTGAAATCAGTAATTTTACGGGCATTGACTCTGAGTATGAGTCGCCGCAAAACCCTGAGATCGATCTTGCGGCTGGCGAAAAAAGCATTGATGAGCTAGTGGAAATTTGCCTAACAGCGCTGCAAGTGCGAGCGATTATCGCCTAATCGCCTAATGTAGAAGAGGGCTCATCAGCTTGAGCCCTTTATTTTTGAGGCTAGACGGCGTGATGAAAAGAACTGCTGGCAACTTCGGTGTGGACAGTGAATTTCTGGCTAAGCACCGCCAACATCTGATCGTAGTACTGCATATTCGGTTTATTACCCAGTAGCTTACACAGCTCATTGCCAGTGGGACTGAAACGGTAATAGAGCAGCCTTACCCCTTTACTCATCGATTGCAGTGACAGATTCTTGCCTTGATAGGTCAACAGCAGTGCCGGTTCAAGTTCAATTTCTCCTGATTCCAGTTCAGTGGCATGCAGTAAGCCAAGCTCGATCAGTACCAACAGGCTCGAATAGGGTAATTGGAAACTACCCATATTGATGACAAATGTGTTGATGCGTTTTCCTAAACTAAAAATACCGTTAGTAGCACGAATGCCGACCAACAGCTTGCGGCTGTTATCGCTACCAAAACAGCAGGCTAACGCTGAGGCTTTTTGGAGTATCTGCGCCTCTTTCGGTGTCATGTCTTGTAATACTTGCAGTGCTTTCATTGAGGTTGAACCGGGGTTGGTCACCTCGCGTTTGAGTACTTGCGCCCAAAGTCGCTGCATCGAAGAGTTGTGGATGTCTTGCGCCATATCGAAAAAACGGTGTAACCAATCTTGATCAGGCTCTCCCGCGGTCTCATTTTTACAAGAGATATGCGCCAGTTTGACGATCTGCTCTAGGTTTTTTTGTCGCTGCTCTTTACGTTGCTGTTCTCTAAATAAGGCGCGATCAAGCGAGGTTTTTTCTGGCGGATCCGTTTGTAGCAGCGCATCTAAGCCGTGATAT
Organism: Vibrio sp. B1-2; assembly: GCF_963888445.1. NCBI lineage: Bacteria > Pseudomonadati > Pseudomonadota > Gammaproteobacteria > Vibrionales > Vibrionaceae > Vibrio > Vibrio sp. B1-2. The sequence goes on along the minus strand of NZ_CAWPJH010000041.1, from coordinate 59,947 downwards.
TGAGCAATATTCAAAATGCGACTACCACTGTCTTTGATATAGCTCGATTTTTTTTCGTGGCTTTGACCTGAGTTAGCTTGATGTTCAATCACTACAGGGTTGTTGGTATCTGCCATTTTATGTCCGCTTCAATCACCCATTTCATTCATGGATTAAAATGTAACGTGTAACGCATTTTCCATCTAGGAAAAACATTCGTTCTAGATCATAAATTTGCGCTATCCCTAATGATAATAACTTGTTAAAATTGTTATCGGAATTTGTGGGGCGCTTATGAAGTGTTGGAAAGAAAATAGACTGAAAAAGCACCTATCGATTACTTTACTATTGTTGATATATGTCGCTTTGCTAGCGTATTTATCTAAATATATCGTTTAGTTTAGATGAATCAATAGGTTGCTATTTTGTTAACTACATGTCGTCGTATTCTTCGATCGCAGTGCCTTCGATCACATACGCTGTTTCGGCCAGATCGTGGCTAACACTTTCGGTTTTCAGTGTCCCAATCAGATAAATTACATCCCAGAGCTGCTGGATTGGAGCACCTTGCGGATATTTCACATAAATAATTTGGTTTGGTGGCGGTGGCGGCACGTGAATGCATGCGCCAAAGTAGGGCACCAGTAGAAACTCAGTAACGTTATTGGCGTCACCTTCCAGTGGGATCACAAAGCCGGGTATTTTGACCATGCTGCCATTGAGCTCTTTTCTAACCCCGCCGATTTTTGATTGTGCAGCCGTCATTTCGCCATCATGGTTCAATGCAGGCATACCATCGGCGTTGAATTGGTTACGTTCGTTCTCCGGGATCAGATCGATCCAATCGAGCGTCAGTACTTGTTCATTACTCTGTGCGTACATCGGTAACAAGCCTGATAGCAGCAGCGCGCTGATAAGCAGTAGTTTTTTCATCGTTAAGTCCTAAATTCGAATGGTCATTCCATCGCTAAGTGATTGTCTATAGGCTCGTAGAGCCGGAATTATACCAATAATAATGCCAGCCAGCTGTACATAAGCTAATAATTGCCACTCATAGCCGCTTAAGGCGCTGAGTGTGATTTGAATGCCATAATGCTGCGCAATAAAAGGTTGCGCCAGTGCGAGCAGTGAATATAACCCCGCTAATCCAACGCAGATACCAATGAAGGTCAGCGTCGTCGCTTCGCTGATAAGCAGAGCAAAAATATGTTTAGGTTGTGCGCCCATGGCGCGCAGAATCGCCATTTCACGGCGTCTTTCCTGCAAGCTTGTCAGTAAGCTGCTGAGCATACCAAGTAACCCTGCCGCCACCACAAAGACCGACACCGCCATTAAAGCTTGTTCTGCTATTGACATCATACCCCACAGTTCTTGCAGAGCGACGCCGGGCATAATGGCGCTCAAGGGTTCTTGGCGATAGTTATTGATTTCACGTTGCAGTGCAAAGGTTTGAATTCTCGATTTTAAACCGATCAACATGGCGGTGATCTGCTTGGGTTGAAAGTTGTGTTGTTCAAGCTGCTCTTTGGATGGCGAATTGCCTAAATGCGCACCCGATTCCCAACCCACGTGAATGGCTTCAATTGCTTCTAATGAAACATGTACCGTTTTGTCTACGGGCGTTCCCGTTGGCGCTAAAATGCCCACCACTTTGAAGGGGAGGTTGTCGTGGCGGCTAAAACCCACATCGCTTATCCCATGCGCAATAATGATGTCACTGCCAATATGGTAACCTAAGGTTTCGGCGACATCTGAACCCAATACCGTTTCAAATAAACCATGAAACTCAGTGCCTTGAGAGAAGGTGAGTGGTTGCTTACTTCCATATTTGAAATGCTCGAAATAATGGTGATTAGTGCCCATAACGCGAAACCCTTGGTGTGAGTCACCCAAGGAAATGGGGATCGCCCACTTGACGCTGCGATGCTCACTGAAGGCTTGGTAGCTTTTCCAGTCGATATTATTGGTGGCATTGCCAATTCTAAATACCGAATAGAGCAGCAAGTTGACTTGTCCAGAGCGGCCACCGACGATTAGATCCGTCCCTGAAATGGTGTTGGCAAAGCTCTCTTTGGCTTGAGTTCGAATGCGTTCAACCCCCATTAACAGAATGACTGAAATGGCAACCGTCAGAATGGAGAGTAGCGCTGTGGTTTTGCGGTTAAGTACGCTTTTCCACGCCAGATTGGTAATTACATTCATGCTGTCACTCCTGCCTGATTCAATTGAGGGAGGTAAACTGCGCGGTCAAATAAAGCTTCTAAGGTGGGATCGTGGCTCACAAACACCAGTGTTGAACCTGCCCGATTCGCCTCTTCCAATAGCAGTTCGATAAACGCGAGTCGATTGTCGTGATCCAGCGCCGAGGTTGGCTCATCAGCGATGATCAGCTTGGGTTCGCCAATCAGTGCTCTCGCCGCCGCGACACGCTGCTGCTGGCCAATACTCAGTTCGATAACCGGTTTAGTCAGTAGTTCAGGTGCAAGATGTAGGCGAGTGAGTAACTGTTTTGCTTTCTCAATCAGATCGCCTGCCACATTCTGCTTGCGAGTGCTGGAAAAATGGCAAGGTAGCGTAACGTTTTCAATCACTGAGAGATAAGGCAATAAATTAAATTGTTGGAAAATGTAGCCAATGTGATCGGCTCGAAAACGATCCCGTTGACGGGAAGTTAACGTCGACAGGTTGGTGCCTAAAATAGAGACCTCCCCTCGTTGTGCTTGGTTGATCCCAGTCAGTAAGCTCAGTAAGGTCGATTTGCCACAACCACTTGGCCCTTTAATAAAAAGGTGCTCTCCACGTTTTACACAAAGATCCTGGATAGATAAGGCTGGTTGTGAGCTATTCGGCCAACGAAATTCGACCTCTTTCAATTCAATGACAGACGTCAGCGATAGAATATGCAAATCACTCATTGTGAATTCCTTTAACGACAATGAACCTAGAGTAAGTGTGTGCTTACTCTAGGTTGTTGCTTATACGCCTTAAAACGTAATGCGAGTGCTGTTTGTTTTCAACTCAGAGGCAGATTGTGCTTTGTCTGTCAGTACATTGGCAGAGATTGTTTGGGTATTTGGGAACAAGTTAAACCATTGCGTGTCGAGGTACTGCAATTGCGGCATGTTATCGCAGTGATATTGGTACTGAATCGTGAATTCACCGTGACCACTATGCTCGCCTTCATCATGCACATCTTTTTTATGGTCATGGTGTGCGTGTTGAGCATCTTTATCTTGATGTTTATCATCATGTTTTTCATGATGGTCGTGGTCGTGGTCGTGGTCGTGGTCGTGGTCGTGGTCGTGGTCGTGGTCGTGGTCGTGGTCGTGGTGCTCACCATTTAACGTATGCGCGATACGACTTTCTTCTAAATGACACTTGGCCGGAGCGGGCAGTTGGAAAATGCCATCGGCGTGGCTGAACTGCTCAAGGACTTTATTTAAGCGCTGTTGTTGTTCATCATTTTGTGGTGCATGTTCAAAGCCGACTACATCAGCGCCGGGGGCGGTGATTTCAATCAGTAAATCTTGCCCATCTTGAGCAATATTGAACTCGACGTGGCCATGTACATGAGCCTCATGTTGGCGAAACTCTTCATTTGCCAGTGCTGGCATGCTTAAAATTAGGCCGATAGAGAGAGCGAGTTTACGTTGGATAAACATTGGGTGATTCCTTTTAAACATCAAAATAGCCCTTAGCGCTTTGGCTTTGGGTAACAAATCATAAATAACTAGATAAGACGTCTAAAAGTGAGGAGGTGAGCGAGCAAGATAAGCGTAATGAACTGAAGGGCGACGCTGAGTTTTCTCTACTGATGATCGAATTTCGCAGCCACTAACGGCAGGAAGGATAGGCAGCGCACTGCTTAGACCATTTTGAAAGCCAGAAAAAAGTTGGCAATGATGCTGCGCGTGATGCGCAGGATTAGTATCGAGGTGATGATCTACATAAGCGACATTCAACCATAGCATCAGCAGCATGGCACATAATGCAATGCTTTGAGCTCGGTAATGGGGGCAACGTAGACGGGTAAACATCAAACCAATACAGTAGTAAAATGATAATTGTTATAATATAACAATATTGTGAGAATAAAGCGTACTCTTATTTTTATAAAAGCACCTTTCACCACGATATGTTTAGCAAAGGCAGCCGTGTTATCGGCCACCTAAGGTTATTATAAATTCTGTTTGATCAAGCCTAAAACCGTTTGAATTTCCTCATCACTCAATGCACCTTCCTTAACAAACAGTACCTTACCTTGCTTATCTTGAACGATGATCGCTGATGATTCCTCTTTTAAATCCCACGCTTTGGCTACATTTCCCGCTTCATCTAGCACCATGGAAGACCACGGAAACTCTTTCTTGCTGTCTTGAGCGGAAGATTTGACAAACGATCCTGTGCCCCAAATCGCATCATCTTGGTTGATGATCGAGGTGGTTTGATAACCTTCTGCGGGAAATTGTGCGGCCGTAATGGCAGCCATCAATGGTGCATTTAACGCTTTAGCACTGCTGCGACCAGCAATGGCTTGAATGACGCGCACTTTGCCTAGCAGTTGGCTGGTATCCCAAGTTTGAAAGGCCGTTTTATCATCTTGTAGGATGATTTCACCATATTTTTCCACTGAAACATCAGCAACTTGCTGACCTTGGGTAATGTTGTGTGCCATGGCAAGCGCTGGACAGCAGGCCATTAGAATGGCGATCACTCGTTTACTTTTCATTGTAGGGGTCCCTTTTAGTTGAGCAACAAAGGTATAGCATAGAATCAATAAAACCACGAAAAGAGGCCATTAAACGGTTAACAAAATGCTAACAAAGCCTCAATTCTACACGCTTTATTCGCTGAGCTGGGGTGGGAAGCAGATGCCTGTTCCTCCTAACCCACAATAACCATTCGGATTTTTAGCTAAATATTGTTGATGATAGCTTTCGGCGTAGTAGTAAGGACCAGCGGGTGCAATTTCGGTGGTAATTAAGGCTCGTTGACTGGCTGACAACGCCTGCTGGTATCGCTGCTTTGAGGCTTGTGCTATTTGCTGTTGTTGTTCTGAATAGGTATAGATAGCGGAGCGATACTGAGTGCCTTTATCGTTACCTTGACGCATGCCTTGGGTCGGATCGTGCTTTTCCCAAAAATGACTTAATAGCTTTTCTAATGGTAAGCGCTGTGGATCAAAGATTACGCGTACCACTTCAGTATGGCCAGTTTCACCACTGCATACTTCTTCGTAAGTTGGGTTTGGGGTAAAGCCGCCGGCATAGCCTACTGAAGTCGACACCACACCATCGAGTTGCCAAAATAAGCGTTCAGCGCCCCAAAAACAGCCCATACCAATCACTATTTGTTGCTGATGCTCATTAGGCTGCTCAGTGATGTTGCTGTGGTTAACGTAATGAATTTCCTCCACTGACATAGGGGTTTCTCGTCCTTTCAGTGCTGTTTGTGCGCTGACCATTGTTTGTTTATTGAGCATGAGCTTTCCTTTTATGTACCGATTTTTGGCTTTATTTATTGTTGTTGAGCCACTGTTTCACATTCAGCCCGAATAATTGACTGATTTCATACAGACGGAGCTTGCTATTGGCGGTATGATTTCCATCCATTAACGATCTGTTTACTCAACTGTTCCTTTAATTAAGCATGAGACGAAAATCATTACCAGTTCTATTCACGATGCTACTTATTTCCACTTCGGCGTATGCCAAGGTGGCGTTAACCATTAATGGTTTAGAGGGTGAATTAGAAAACAATGTTGAAGCCTATTTATCGTCGATTCCAGAGAGCGACTATTCAACGCATCTTCGTTTTCAATCTCGTTTAGAGAAAAGCATGACGGAAGCGCTTGTCGCGCTGGGTTACTACCATCCTCAATTTGAGTTTGTGGTGGTGAGCGATGAGCAAGAGCTGATGGTCAATATCAATCCTGGACCGCTAACAACCATTAAAGAGATGGATGTGGTGATTAGCGGGGAAGCTGAATCTGATGCTGATTTTGCCAATCTCATTAACCGCAATGCCCTTAAAGTGGGCGCGGCGGTTAATCATGGCCAGTACGATGCTTTGAAATCGGGTATCCGTAACTTAGCGTTGCAAAAAGGTTATTTTAACGGGAATTTTGAATTAAGCCGTTTGGAAGTTGCGCCAGAGTTGAATGAAGCTTTCGTACGCCTTCATTTTAACAGTGGTATTCGTTACCATTTTGGTCCTTCGCTCATTACTGGCAGCCAAATTGAAGATCAGCGAGTTCGCTCGCTTCAGCCCTATAAAACCAATGATCCTTACCTTGTTTCCAAGGTAGGGGAATATAACCAAAACTTATCCAATACCGATTGGTTTTCCTCTGTTTTTGTTGAACCCGATCTTAGCCAACTGGAGAACGGTCGCGAACTGCCGATGAAGGTTTCCCTTGCACCGCAAGCTCGAAATCAGCTTGAAACCGGTTTAGGTTACTCAACGGATGTGGGAGTGCGTGGTTCATTCAAGTGGAAGAAACCTTGGGTTAACAGCCTCGGCCACAGTTTTGATAGCAGTTTCTCCCTTTCTGCCCCAGAGCAGACTATTACCGCTGGCTACAAAATACCGCTAGAAGATGTGCGGCGTGAATATTATCGAATTCAGTATGGAATGAAGAATGTCGATAACCGTGATACGAAGAGTTTGGAGTCTAACTTATCGTTTGAGCGCCACTGGCTGCGTGATGGCGGTTGGCATCGAACCCTATTCGTTCGTTATTTGATAGAAAACTACGAACAAGGTTTGCAAAGCGATGTCGGCCAGTTTGTATTACCGGGAGCGACCTATTCTCGTACGCGTGTTCGTGGTGGTTCAATGCCGATGTGGGGCGATAAACAGAGCATCACACTTGAGTATGGCGATCCAAATTTCGTCTCTGAAACGCGTGTGGTGCGGTTGTTGGCGGGCACGGCTTGGATACGCAGCGCCGGGCAAAACCACCGTGGTTTATTGCGTTTAGACGGCGGCGCAAACTTCAGTGAAGAGTTTGACAAACTCTCGCCTTCTCTGCGCTTCTTTGCTGGTGGCGATAATAATTTGCGAGGGTATAGCTATCAATCTATCTCACCTAAAGATGCCAGCGGCGCACTGACTGGGGCCAAATACATCGCCACCAGTTCGTTGGAGTATCAATATCGTTTGGTTGGAAATTGGTGGGGCGCACTGTTTGTCGATTACGGCGATGCCTTTAATGACTCACCGGATTGGAAAACTGGTGTGGGAGCCGGGATTCGCTGGGCTTCTCCGGTTGGACCTATCCGCTTAGATTTTGCATGGGGGCTTGACGCTAATCCCGGCGATGAATTTCAGCTGCATTTCACCTTGGGGCCTGAACTATGACCAAAGTGATGTTGAAGATAACCAAATGGGCATCGGCGATTTTATTCACCTTGTTGGGCGCGGTATTTATTGCACTCGCAGCCTTGTTGTTTACCAATACAGGGCTTAACGGTCTGTTGTGGGGAGCACAAAAAGCGCTGCCACAACTGCAGGTTGCCAGCGCTCAAGGTGCAATTTTTCCACGTTTCACGCTCAACCAAGTCACCTTTTCCGATGAAGCATTAAAGCTCGATCTCGATGTGCAGCGCGTGACATTAGCCATAAGTGCTAGCTGCTTATTGGAGCCTTCAATTTGCTTAAATGAACTTGCGATCAGTGGATTAAGGCTGGCACTGCCAGAGCTTCCCCCTTCGACGCAAGGTGAGCCTTCGTCTGCCTCTGATCCCATTACGTCAATCTCTACACCGGTGCCAATTAAGGTTGGCCGTGTGGAGCTCAATGATATTCAGCTGGATATTTTGGGTAATACGCTGGCATGGAAGCAATTTTCTACTCATGCCTCATTTCAAGGTAATCGCTTACGGATTGGCAAAACCAGTTGGAGCGATATTCAACTGAAGCTTGCGACCAATGAAGATGTCGATTCAGCCTCAAGCGCACAATCTAAATCCACTCCATCCACAACCGTATCATCGACGGCGGCACCTACGGTGAAAACGCCCATCACCTTGCCAGAAGTGATCATTCCGCTGCAATTGGAAGTGGAGCGTTTTGATATCAATCAGTTTACTCTTCAGCAAGCTGAGCCTTTGGTTGTCAAGCATCTTGGTTTGGTCGCCAATGCTTATCAGAGCAGTGTTTCATTAAAATCACTTGAGCTTGAGCTGCCACAATTGATTGCCAACCTAAAAGCTGATGCGCAGTTGAAGGGAGACTATCCGCTCAATCTCTCTTTAAAAAGCACGCTCAAAATGGCCGAAGCTCAGGGGCAAACACTGGCACTAGAGGCTTCGGGTAGCTTGGGTGATTTAACGCTCAACGCGAAACTGGGCGGTCTTGCGCAAGCAAACTTAAATGCGCAATTGGCGCTACTGCAACCTGAGATCCCGTTTGATATTTCGTTGGATGATGTTCAAGCACAGTGGCCATTGATTGGGCAAGGAGACTATTTTGTTCGCGTACCGAGTTTAAAAACTCAAGGTTCACTCGACGGATATAGCGTGGCGCTCAATGGCCAACTGCAAGGTAAAGATCTGCCCGATGTGACGCTGGATGTTGCTGGTAAAGGCACTTTACAGCAAATCAACTTAGATTCTTTGCTAATCGACACTTTAGGGGGGCAAATTGCTGGCCAAGTGATGGCCAACTGGCAAGCCCCAATTCACTGGCAAGCGGCGCTGAATTTAGAGCAGATTCAGCCGGGATTACAGTGGCCGCAAGCCGAAGGCGTGATCAGCGGTAAGCTCGAAACTACGGGTGAGCTTACCGAGCAGGGCGGTTGGAACGTTGCGCTGCCTATTTTGGATATTGAGGGTGTGTTGCGTGGCTACCCACTGAATATTGAAGGTCAATTAAACGCATCAGATATGACAGGGAAAGGCGCTTTTACTGTGTCGACCAGCGGCTTAACGTTAGCCCATGGACCCAACCAGATTACGGCCAAAGGTGAGCTGGATAAAGAGTGGCGTATGGGCTTATCGGTTGATTTTGCGGATCTGGTGAAAAGTGTTCCTGATTTACACGGCAAAGTGATTGGCGATATTTATCTGCGTGGTGATTTGCAGCAGCCACAAATCAAGCTGCGCCTCAATGCAAATGATCTTGCTTGGCAGCAACAAGCGACCTTAAAGCAGGTGACTTTAACTGGTGATGTTACGCCACTTCCTGTGCCACAAGCCGAAGTGAAATTGCAGGCGAGCCAGTTGAGCTACCAGCAGCAGTTAGTTGATAGTGTGGACTTGCGTTTTTCAGGTACGCAGGCGCAGCATCAACTGAGCTTAGACGTCATTTCAAATCTGATTTCAACCAGCTTGGTAATCAGCGGATCTTTTGAAGATAAGCCGACGATGCAGTGGCAAGGTGCGCTGGAACGAGTACAACTGTCCACAGAACAAGGGCCGTGGCTATTAAACCAAGCGACACCTGTTGCGGTTAATATCGAGAAACAACAAGCCACGATTGCCGCGCATTGTTGGCAGCAAGAGGGAGCATCGCTCTGCTTAGATAAAGACGCGACTGTGGGGCAAAGTGGTGCGGCCGAGCTCTTTCTCAACCATTTTGATTTTCAGCAAATCGCAATGTTTTTACCGCAAGAGACTCAACTTAAAGGCCAAGCCGATGTCAGTCTCACTGCTCAATGGGCGCCCAATACTGCGCCTCAAGCGAAAGTGTCACTCAGCTTAAGCCAAGGTGCAGTCACGCAGCACATCGACCAAGCCATTACTTTAGGTTGGGATAGCGTCACTATTGAAAGTACGCTTGAACAGAACAAGCTGTTTGCTCGTTGGCTAGTGGATGTGACCGATAATGGCGATCTGTCGGGGCAAATCACCATTGCGGATCTAATGGCAAAAGAAAAAATGATGGATGGCGCATTAACGCTTTCCACCTTTAATATTGATTTTCTACAGCCGCTGCTTGGGGATTATAGCCAAGCGAAATCGAAGATTAGCAGTCAACTTGCCTTCAGTGGGCCGATGTTGCACCCGAAAGTGATGGGCAGCGTGGTGGTGGATGACATTGTCGTCAAAGGCGATATTTCGCCGCTGGATGTTACCTCGGGCCGAGTGGCGATGGACTTTAATGGTTACCAAGCCTTGCTCAATGCAGCGATTCAAACTGCGGATGGCGAGTTGAGTATCAAGGGGGATGCCGACTGGCAGAAAATGGAGCAGTGGCGTGCCAACCTGCGCGTGTTGGCCGATGAGCTATTGGTGGATCTGCCGCCTATCGTCAAGATTAAAGTTATCCCAGACATGAGCATCACACTAGAACCTCAACTGGCCACTGTGACAGGGAATATTAACCTACCTTGGGGACGTATCGTGGTAGAAGAGTTGCCTCCGAGCGCGATTGGTGTCTCCAAAGATCAAGTGATATTGGACGCTGCTTTACAGCCTGTGAGCGAGCAAAGCGCCATGCCATTTAACGTTGAAACGAATGTAAACATCTCGATTGGTGATGATTTCCGGCTCAGTGCCTTTGGTTTGCAAGGCGGCTTGATTGGCCGCCTCAATGTGGCGCAAAAGGATAAAGGCCCTTTTATTACTGGAGAAGTAAATATCCAAAATGGTTCGTATCGATCCTTTGGACAAGATTTGCTGATCCAAGAAGGCAAAATTTTAATGAATGGACCGGTTGATCAACCTTATGTTTCGATTAAAGCGGTGCGCAACCCGGATAACACACAAGATGGCGTGATTGCAGGGGTAAAAGTGACCGGCTCTGCCGATGAACCCACAGTCTCCATTTTTTCAGAACCCGCGATGCCACAAGCCAATGCACTTTCTTACCTACTTCGTGGTCAGAATATTGATGGCGAGGCGGGTGGCAATGCGATGACCACTGCACTGATTGGTTTGAGCTTGGCACAAAGCGGTAAGGTGGTGGGCGAAATTGGTCAAGCCTTCGGTGTGCAAGATCTGCAATTGGATACGGCTGGTTCCGGTGATGATTCACAAGTGACGGTAAGCGGCTATATTTTACCGGGGCTACAAGTGAAATATGGTGTTGGTATTTTCAGCTCGGTGGGCGAATTTACCGTGCGTTACCGCTTGATGAGGGATTTGTACGTTGAAGCGGTATCCGGCTTAGATAGCGCGGTGGATCTTTTGTATCAGTTTGAATTTAACTAGGGACAGTCATATGCAACATCTGGTTTTTGTCTACGGCACATTACGCCGTGGTGAAAGTAATGCGCATCTGCTTGAGACAAGCGAAATGTTAGGATCGTTCTACACGCCAGCTGACTATGCGCTGTATGATCTAGGTCCATATCCTGGCTTGGTTCAGGGACAGCAATCGATAGTCGGTGAGGTATATCGAGTGGATGAGCAGACACTAGCAAAGCTCGATCTTTTAGAAGATATTCCCATCGAATATCGCCGTGAAACGATCGAAACCCCATTTGGCCGTGCGTGGATTTATCTCTATCAAGATCACAGCCGTCTTACTGCTGTGATTGATTCTGGAGACTGGTGCCAACGGATGTAACGAACGGCGTTGAAAATGGAAATAAAAAAGCCATATCGCGCGTTAACAGGATGTGGCTTTTTATTTATAACGACACTTATCCCCTTCCTACTTGAAGCTGCAGCGGTGTTGGCTACGTTCGTTCACCCCAATCACATAGTTTGCCTATGCTCATGGGGACTCACTCACTTACCGCCTACCTGCAACTCCAAGTTGTTTGGGTATATAACTATCGTGACTGTTTAATGATGGTGACTATTTTTGAGCGCGTTCAAATGAAGTCAGGATTTCAGCTCGCGCGGCAGCGGCATCTTCCCATCCATCGACTTTGACCCATTTGCCCGCTTCAAGCTCTTTATAGCGTTCAAAGAACTGTGTAATTTGCGCCTTCAGTAGTACTGGCAGGTCATTTACGTCTTGAATGTGGTCGTACTCTTTGGTTAGCTTGGAGTGAGGAACCGCCACCACTTTAGCATCTTCACCAGACTCATCGGTCATCTTCAATACGCCAACTGGGCGGCAGCGAATCACCGAGCCTGGCATGAGCGGATAAGGCGTGGGCACCAACACATCGACAGGATCGCCATCGAGCGATAAGGTGTGATTCACATAACCGTAGTTGCATGGGTAGAACATAGGTGAAGACATGAAACGGTCCACAAATACCGCGCCAGATTCTTTGTCGACTTCGTATTTGATTGGGTCGGCGTTGGCTGGAATTTCAATCACCACGTAAATATCATCAGGCAGTGATTTTCCTGCCGGAACGTTGTTTAAGCTCATTTAGCATTTCCTTTTTCGTCGCTGGACTTGAATTGTTTTGGGTTGATTAACAGAACGTAAACGCTTGTGTTGCAACTTTAGCGGTAAATAGGAAACGGTGTAAACCGTAAAAAGAGAGTCTTGCCTCATATTTATCGATAAAAAAAGCGCCTAGAGTTAGGCGCTCATTGAGCTGATTTAATCGCGATTGAGTTCCAAGAACTCTTCCAATTTATGGACCATATTTTTTGAACCGCAGAAGAATGGCACACGTTGATGCAGTTCTGTCGGCTTAATATCCAACACGCGATTGACACCGTCAGAAGCAATACCGCCTGCTTGTTCAATCAAAAACGCCATAGGATTGCATTCATACAATAGACGCAGCTTGCCGTTTGGATGGCTTTGCGTGCTTGGGTATAGATAGATCCCACCTTTGAGCAGGTTACGGTGAAAATCCGCCACTAGCGAACCAATGTAACGTGAGGTGTAAGGGCGATTATCTTCAGGCACATTCTCTTGGCAGTATTTAATGTATTTTTTGACGCCGGTTGGGAAGCGGATGTAGTTACCTTCATTGATGGAGTAAATTTTACCATCATCGAAGGTCATCATATTGGGGTGTGAAAGATAGAAGGTGCCGAGTGACGGATCATAAGTAAAGCCATTCACGCCGTTGCCAGTGGTATACACCAACATGGTTGAAGAGCCGTAAATAACATAACCAGCCGCAACCTGTTTATTACCGGGTTGTAAGAAGTCTTCTTGTGTTGGTGGCGTGCCGACTGGCGATACGCGGCGATAAATAGAAAAAATCGTGCCGACAGAGACATTGACATCGATGTTAGATGAGCCGTCCAGCGGGTCCATCAACACCACGTATTTTGCGTTTTTGTTGAGCTCTTTACTGAACGCAACCGCTTCATCTTCTTCTTCACTGGCGACACCACATACTTGATCGCGCGCTTCAAGCGCCGCTTTAAATTTTTCGTTGGCGTACACATCGAGTTTTTGTTGTTCTTCGCCTTGAATATTATCCGTACCAACTGCACCGGTAATATCAGCAAGGCCTGCTTTGTTGATTTCTCTATTAACAATTTTTGCCGCAAGACGAATAGAGGACAACAGAGATGAAAGATCACCGCTTGCGTGGGGGAAGTCATGTTGTTTCTCAACAATAAACTCGCCAAGAGTGCGAATCTCAGACATGTTATTTCCTTAACATAGCTATATAGGGGGGAGTGATTGTTTCACAACGCATCCTCTTGTTGGGATGTCGGCCGAAACGAGTGACCCATTTGATAACGTTTGGGTAACACTGCGATTCTAGGGCTTAGATCTTTTTAATGGTAATGAAGTAACAGATTGAGATCTCAATTTGTTTGTCGACTTTTTAGAAGTTGCAAACATGCTCGCTTTTCTTAAATGGATGGTGATAATGGAGGCAATCACTCACAACGCCATGTGCGAGGCTAGGATTTATGCATATTCACATTCTTGGGATTTGCGGTACGTTTATGGGCGGTGTTGCCGTTTTAGCGCGGCAATTAGGTCATAAAGTTACCGGCAGCGACGCCAACGTTTACCCACCGATGAGTACGTTATTGGAGTCTCAAGGGATCGAGATTATCGAAGGCTTTGACCCTGCTCAATTAGAGCCCAAGCCTGATTTGGTGGTGATTGGCAACGCCATGAGTCGCGGCAATCCGTGTGTTGAATATGTGCTGAACCACAACTTGCGTTACACTTCTGGCCCGCAATGGTTGCAAGAGTTCCTGTTGCATGACCGCTGGGTCCTTGCGGTGGCTGGTACACACGGTAAAACCACCACGTCGAGCATGTTGGCGTGGATCTTAGAAGATTGCGGTTACCAACCGGGCTTTTTGGTGGGAGGCGTACTTGGCAACTTTGGTATTTCTGCGCGTTTGGGCGAAAGCATGTTTTTTGTGGTTGAAGCCGATGAATATGACAGCGCTTTTTTCGATAAGCGTTCTAAGTTTGTCCATTATCACCCACGCACTTTAGTGTTGAACAATTTAGAGTTTGATCATGCAGACATTTTTGACGATCTTGAAGCGATTAAGCGCCAATTTCATCATCTAGTGCGTACTGTGCCGGGCAATGGCCGTATTTTTGCTCCGCAAAAAGAGCGCGCATTAGCGGATGTTCTCGCACGTGGCTGCTGGAGCGAAACCGAGTTTACCGGTGAGCAAGCGCAGTGGAAAGCTGAAAAAATCACGCGTGATGGTTCGCAATTTGATGTGTTCTTTGGCAATGAACGCGTGGGGCGCGTAACTTGGGATTTGGTTGGCGATCATAATGTCGATAACGCCTTAATGGCGATTGGCGCGGCGCGTCACGTGGGGGTCACTCCAGATTTAGCCTGTCAAGCTTTGGGCAAATTTATCAATACCAAACGTCGTTTAGAGCTCAAAGGCGAAGTGAACAGTATTACGTTGTATGACGATTTTGCTCATCATCCAACGGCCATTGAACTTACTTTGGGTGGTTTACGTAACAAGGTAGGCGATCAGAAAATTATCGCGGTTTTAGAGCCTCGTTCGGCTACGATGAAGCTGGGCGTACATAAGCAAACTTTAGCGGCGTCATTACAGCAAGCCGATTCAGTTTATCTCTATCAGCCGAACAATCTTGCTTGGTCGGTGCAGGATGTGGCTGACCAATGCTCACAACCAGCGCAAGTGAATGATGATATTGATGCTTTCGTCGCGCAAATTGCGCAGGAAGCCCAGCCGGGAGATCACATTTTGGTGATGAGCAATGGTGGCTTTGAAGGTATTCATAACAAGCTCCTACTTGCATTAAATCAAGCCATGTAATGCCAGCGACACAAACGAAATAGAGAGTTATGACAACAAAACAGAAAGCCATCACTTTAGCCTTTACTGGCGCTTCAGGTGCTCCTTACGGACTTCGTCTGTTGGAGTGTTTATTGGCTGCAGATTACCGAGTATATCTTTTGATCTCTTCGGCCGCGCGCGTTGTGCTTGCAACCGAGCACGGTTTGAAGTTGCCCAGTGGGACTGAGGCAGCCAAAGCAGCGTTGGTGGAACATTTACACTGCGATGCCTCACAGCTTGTCGTGTGCGGCAAAGAAGAGTGGTTTTCACCAGTGGCTTCGGGCTCTGCCGCGCCAAAACAGATGGTGGTGTGCCCATGTTCGGCAGGCAGCGTTGCGGCGATTGCCCATGGCATGTCCGATAATTTGATCGAACGTGCTGCCGATGTAGTGATGAAAGAGCGTGGCCAACTGGTGTTAGTGGTGCGCGAAACTCCGTTTTCCACCTTACATTTAGAAAACATGCTCAAGTTGTCGCAAATGGGCGTCACCATTATGCCCGCTGCCCCCGGTTTTTATCATCAGCCGCAGTCAATTGAAGACTTGGTCGATTTTATGGTGGCGCGTATTTTGGACCATTTAAGCGTTGAACAAGGGCTTGTGCCACGTTGGGGATATGACTCACGCCCAACGGTGTAGCTTATTGCGTTAATTCCAATTACAATCCACCTCACTCAACGGGGAGCAAATCATTCATCTCAATGAATGCTGCTGAGATCAAGCGTGAGCTTGGGACCCGTAAACCTGAACCAGATAATGCTGGCGTAGGAATTGGGTTAGGATCTCAGAATAGGAATAATGGAATATTCTCATCCTCCTCAAGCCTGTGCCGCTCAACCAAGGAGAGCGACCAGTTGAACACCACTCTTAATACCATTGCACTTGCCACCATCACCTCTTTTTCAGTGCATGCCGCTGACAATATCCTTACCGTTTATACCTATGACTCGTTCGCATCAGAATGGGGCCCGGGACCGGCGATTGAAAAAGCATTCGAAGCACAATGCGCTTGCGATCTTCAGTTTGTGGCACTCGATGATGGGGTATCGATCCTAAACCGTTTGCGTCTTGAAGGTAATAACAGTAAAGCAGACATCGTACTCGGTTTAGATAACAACTTAATGGCCGAGGCCAAACAGACTGGCTTATTGGCAGATCATAATGTCGAGACGGGCCAAGTCACGCTACCCGGTGGTTGGAGTGATGAAACATTTGTTCCTTATGATTACGGCTATTTTGCCTTTGTTTACAATAAAGAGAAATTAGCAAACCCACCGAAAAGCTTAAAAGAGTTGGTAGAAAAGCGAGATGATCTTAAAGTGATTTATCAAGATCCGCGCACTTCGACACCCGGTCAAGGCTTACTGCTGTGGATGAAATCTGTCTATGGTGAGAAAGCCAATTTGGCATGGCAACAGCTCGCCAATAAGACGGTGACAGTCACCAAAGGTTGGTCAGAAGCCTATGCGATGTTTTTAAACGGTGAGTCCGATCTGGTGCTCTCTTACACCACCTCTCCAGCCTATCATTTGATTGCGGAAAATGACGCTAAGTACGCGGCTGCCGATTTTGCCGAAGGACACTACATGCAAGTGGAAGTGGCTGCGAAAGTAAAACACAGTGATAACGGCAAATTGGCCGATGAGTTCATGCACTTTATTTTAAGTGATCAATTTCAGTCGGTGATGCCAACCGGAAACTGGATGTATCCTGTGACGTCTGTCGCGCTACCGAAAGGTTTTGAAACGCTGGCTGTGCCACCAAAGGCGCTTACCTTTAGCGCACAAGAGGTGTCTGAGATGCGTAAAGCGTGGATCCGTGAGTGGCAAACCGCCTTAACGTTTTAAGGTTCGATAAAGTTTGAATGCTATTCCTAAAATAGGCATTGGGGTCGCGATGCTTGTCGCGACCTTTGTCATCAGTGCATTGGCGGCGTTGCTGTTACAAGCACCCAGCTTAAATGTGATGCACGTATGGCAAGACCCGTATTATCGCCATGTTACTCAATTTAGTTTTTACCAAGCCAGCTTGTCGATGCTGCTCAGTGTTGGTTTCGCGGTTCCTGTTGCTCACGCACTTTACCGTCGTCGATTTTGCGGACGTGCGCTGCTGATCAAATTGTTTGCAACGACCTTAGTGCTTCCAGTGCTGGTGGGCGTATTTGGTTTGTTGGCCATTTATGGTAATAGCGGTCTGCTCGCCTCGCTGCTCGCGTGGTTTGATAGCAAACTGCCGTTTTCCATTTACGGATTAAACGGTATTTTACTGGCGCATCTGTTTTTTAATCTCCCGTATGCCAGCCGTTTATTGCTGCAAGCGTTAGAGTCGATCCCGGCAGAACAACATAAGTTATGCGCGCATCTTGGCATGAGTCATTGGCACAAATTTCGTTGGGTTGAATGGCCGCGTTTGCGTCAGCAGCTTCCTCATGTCTGTGGTTTGGTGTTCATGCTCTGTTTTACCAGTTTTGCCACTGTGATGGCACTTGGCGGCGGGCCTAAATCTACCACGATTGAGCTGGCGATTTATCAGGCGATCAAATTTGATTTTGATTTACAAGCCGGCGCGCTGCTTGCGCTGTGGCAGATGCTGTTATGCGGGCTGCTGTCTCTATCCATTTCACGTCTAGCGAAGCCGTTAGCCATCACCACAGGGCGTCAAGCGAGTGATTATGTGGTTAGTCGAGACAATCGAAAAGCACAATACTGGGACGGCGCATGGATCTTCCTTGCGTTGCTGTTAGTACTTCCGCCGCTGGTGATGGTCATCTTGAGCGGTTTAAATTCGCAGCTTTTTCACGTCTTGAGCGATGAGCAATTCTGGCGTGCGCTTTGGGCTTCACTGCAAGTGGCGTTATTGGCAAGCGTGGTTGCTGTTTCGGCTGGGGTTGCCATACTCATCACGACTCGAGCTTGGCGCCTGCAGCAGCACAACCGTAAGGCGGACCAACTAGAGTTGATTGGCGCGATTATTTTGGTCACGCCAGGGCTTGTTATCAGCACCGGGCTTTTTCTGTTGCTGCGTATCTGGACCGATGCATTTAGCCTAGCGTATTGGGTGGTTTTTTTCGTCAATGGCTTAATGGCATTGCCGTATGTGTTGAAAACATTGGCGCAACCTATGCTGCATATCGCGCAGCAATATCAATGGTTATGTGCCAGCCTTGGCATTAAAGGGTGGCAGCGTTTGCAAGTGATTGAGCTGCGTGCGTTGCGTAAACCCTTAGCGCATGCCTTTGCGATCAGCTTTTTGCTCTCAATGGGGGATTTAAGTGCGATTGCTCTATTTGGTAGCCAAGAGTTTAGAACCTTACCGCTTTACCTGTTCCAACTGCTGGGCAGTTACCAAATGCAAGCGGCGGCGGTGGTTTCTCTTACGCTGTTGCTACTCAGTGTGGGGTGTTTTGCCCTCATTGAGCGGTTATTTCACTCACATTCAAAGGTAAAGCAATGTTAGAACTCAAGGCCGTACATTATGAGTATCAACAGGAGTGGTTTGAATTTTCGCTTTCTGTACCGCGAGGGGCGATTCTCTCTTTGATGGGGCCAAGTGGCGCGGGCAAGTCAACTTTACTGAGCTTAGTTGCGGGCTTTATTGCACCGAAAAGCGGCGATATCCAAGTGCAAGGGCAATCCTTACTTGGGCAGGAGCCACACTTGCGTCCTTTTTCGATGCTGTTTCAAGAGCACAATCTTTTTGCCCATCTCACTGTGCGTGAAAATATTAGCCTTGGGTTACATCCGGGGCTGAAATTAACCACTTCGCAAAAGGCGTTAGTTGAGTGCGCCGCGCAGCAAGTGGGTTTGGCTGCGCTACTTGATCGCTTGCCTGAGCAGCTCTCAGGGGGGCAGCGTCAACGAGTTGCTCTGGCGCGCTGTTTTGTACAACCACATCCTATCTGGCTGCTGGATGAGCCTTTTTCCGCCTTGGATCCGCTACTCAGAGAAGAGATGCTGCTTTTGGTTAAGCAGTTAGCCGCAGAAAGAGAGATCACTGTTGTGATGGTGACGCACCATATTAGTGATGCCAAAGCGATTGCGAGCCATTTTGCGTTTATGGCTCAAGGACATGTGTTAGTGAGTGATCGCATTGAGGCACTTTCCGCGCAACACGTAGACGCGCAGCTCAGTGATTTTGTGCGTGCAGGGGAATAAAAAAACCTCACACGTTTAGGTGAGGTTTTTGCGTCTAATCAGCACTATGACAGGTTAAACTGACTTATCGTTATGCTCTCTGAGCACTTGGAAAATCTCTCGTGATGCTCTTGGTGGTTTGCTGTTGGCTTTCTCTTTATTTGCTTGACGCGCTAATTGGCGCAGACGTTGACGATCCATCTCTGGATAGAGTGCCATCGCATCTTCAATCGCGCTGTCACCTTTCTCCACAATACGATCACGCATCTGTTCGAGCTTGTGCAGCATGGCGGTATTTTGTGAGTGCTTGTTACGCAGTTTATCCAATGCCGCTTGAATCGGTTCGGCATCGATGGTACGCATCATTTTACCAATGTATTGCAGTTGGCGGCGTCTGGCTTCCATGCTAAAACGCTGAGCATCTTTGATGGCATCCATCAAATCTTCAGACATCGGGATTTTTGCTAACTGAGACGGCTTCAGAGCAACCAGCTCTTCACCCAGTTTTTGTAGCTCAGTCATGTCGTTTTTCATTTCGGTTTTGCTAACCCAAATGATCTCCTCTTCTTCTTCCCAAGGAGCTTTTTGATTCTTACGCGCCATTTTCTTCATCTATTGAGTTATGTATGTCAGCTATTTTAGCAAGAATCGTGGGGAGAAAGCGAAATTCTTGTTATCCTAATGACATTGTTTGCTAATAATTGATGAGATATGGACGTAAAACAACAAGTTGCTCAGCAGCGCATCGAACTTGAAGCGGCGGTTGCTAAGGCATTAGAGATGGCTGCGCTCAGTTCTGATGCTGCCGAAGTGGCGATCACCAAAAGTACCGGCCTGAGTGTTTCGACGCGAATGTGTGAAGTTGAAAACGTAGAATTTAACAGTGATGGGGCGTTAGGCATCACCGTGTATCGTGGGCAACGTAAAGGCAGTGCGTCGACGTCAGATCTCAGTGAAAAAGCAATTGCGCAGACGGTCGCAGCAGCGCTTGATATTGCGCTTTACACTTCTGAAGATCCTTATGCAGGCCCTGCACCTAAAGAGCTAATGGTGCGAAATATTCCTGATTTAGATCTCTTCCATCCCGATGAACCTAACCCGGACATGGCCGCTAAAATTGCCATTGCTGCAGAAGAGAAGGCGTTAGCTTACAGCAACAAGATCAAACAAAGTGATGGCGCAAGTTATGACAGCCATTACGGTGTGAAAGTGTATGGTAATAGCCATGGTTTGCTCGCGAGTTATGCCTCTAGCCGTCATAGCATTAGCTGCTGCGTGATCGGTGAGGGTAAAAATGGTGAGATGGAGCGTGATTATAGCTATACCGTTGCACGTCACCGCGACGATTTATGGTCGCCAGAGCTGGTCGGGCAACAAGCCGCAGAAAAAACCATCAGCCGTTTAGATGCAAAAAAACTGAAGACGGGCAAAGTTCCGGTGATGTTTGCCGCAGATGTAGCGACAGGTTTGATTGGCCATTTGGTGATGGCGATCAGTGGTGGCAGCTTGTATCGTAAATCTTCCTTTTTACTTGATAAGTTAGGCGAGAAAATTTTACCCGATTGGTTCAATATTGCCGAAAAACCCCATGTATTACGTGCGTTGGCATCAAGCCCATTTGATAGTGAAGGGGTATTTACGCAAGACCGCCAAATCATTACCGATGGTGTGCTCTCTACTTATCTTCTGAGCAGCTATGCCGCTCGTAAAATGAAGATGACTCCAACTGGTCACGCGGGTGGCATCCATAACTGGTATGTTCAATCCACAGGGCAAAATTTTGAGCAGATGCTCAAAGCGTTGGGTACAGGTTTGTTAGTCACTGAAGTGATGGGTCAAGGTGTAAATGCAGTGACAGGTGATTATTCGCGTGGCGCCGCTGGTTTCTGGGTTGAAAACGGTGTGATTCAATACCCTGTATCTGAGATTACTATCGCGGGTAATTTGAAAGATATGTTCCAGCAAATGGTGGCGGTAGGGAGTGATGTCGAAACACGCTCGCAAATCCAAACTGGGTCTATTTTACTTGAATCGATGAAAATTGCGGGCGAATAATCGCTTAAGCTGAATATGAAAAAGCTTGGTATAACAACCAAGCTTTTTTTATGGGTGGTTTGGGTATGTATCACTATAGGGTTACATCAAAATATGGCTACATCAAAATGGTCGCCAAGCCGAGAAAGACAGAAAGCCCAACCACATCGGTGACGGTTGTTAACGCCATTCCGCCAGCAAGAGCCGGGTCGATTTTCATTTTTTTCAGTAAAATTGGGATGGTGACGCCGGCGATCCCGGCAATGAGTAGGTTGGCCATCATTGCTGCGGAAATGATGCCGCCAAGCATCCAATTGCCTTTCCATGCCACCACAATGCCGCCAATGATGGTGGCCCACATGATGCCATTTAAAAAACCGATCGCCGCTTCTTTGAATAGCAATTCACGTTGGTTACTGTCACCGATATGTCCCAATGCTAAACCACGAATGACCAAGGCCACAGTTTGGTTACCTGCGACACCACCCATTGAGGGCACTATGGTCATTAGCACGGCAATGGCGGCCATTTGATCCAGTGTTGCTTCAAACATGTTAGAAACAGAGGCAGCGGCGAGGGCGGCCAAAACATTTGCCCCAAGCCAGATGGTCCGTTTACGAGCGGATTTGACTACCGGAGCAAAGGTATCTTCGTCATCGTTCATACCAGCCATGCTCATCATTGAGTGTTCGGCATCTTCACGAATGATGTCAACGACGTCATCAATGGTGATCCGACCGACCAAGTGCTGGTTTTCATCCACCACAGGCGCGGACACCCAGTTGCGACGTTCAAACAGGCTGGCAACATCTGAGTCGCTGGTGGTGACCAAAATCGCCTCATCGGCATCATCCATGACTTCACTTACTGGAATATCCGGTTGTGTGGTCAGCAAGGTGGTGAGTGAGAGATGCCCAATCAGCTTACTTTCATCGTCAATCACGTAAAGTGCATCGGTTGCTTCGGGCAGATCGCCGCGCATGCGTAAATAGCGTAAAACCACGTCAATATCAACGTCACCACGAATGGTGATCACGTCGGTATTCATGATCCCGCCGGCTGTTTCCTCTGAATAGGAGAGCGCGGTTTCAACGCGCTGGCGATCAGCGCTGTCCATCTGCGAAAGCACTTCGCGTGACACGTCATCTGGCAAGCTACGCAGTACATAGGCCACGTCATCGGTGTCCATGCCTTCGGTCGCTTCCGCCAGTTTTTCGGGTGCCATTTTGGAAACTAGGGCATCTTTGACGTCTTCGTTGAGCTCATCAAGGATTTCACCGTAGTCTTCTGGGTCGGTGAGTTGCCATAACACCTCCCGACTTTTACGTGGAGAGGCTTCTAAGAGGTGAGCAATATCTTCTGGCTCCATGTCCTGCAATTGGCGACGGACATGGACAAAACGACCATTTTCTAAAGCTTCGCTGACTTCTTGGAGGGTTAGGTGAGCTTGATCAAATTCAATTTGCTCGGCCATGGTTTCCCCCTACTTAGGATTCTTACAATGTGTTGAATAGTAACTTAATTCTAGGCCTTATTTAATAAGTTCTTATTAAGCACTGAATTTATTTTGACTATCAGGGGCGCGCATGCGCTGTCTGTGGGAGAGTGGAGTGTAAGCCTTGTGCTTACTCGTCTTCATCGAATTTATGTTCAATCAGCGAACTAACCGCTTGCAAAGCAGGCTCTGCTTGTGAGCCTTCAGCATTGATGGTGATGTATTGACCTTGTGCGGATTCGAGCATCAATAAACCCATTACACTATCTGCAGTGGCTTCTTTTCCTTCTTCACTTTGAATGGTGACCACCGCATCAAAAGATTGCGACAGTTCAACCAGCTTAACGGCTGCACGAGCATGAAGGCCCAAGCGATTTTGGATTAAAACCGTTTTACTTAATAGTGGCATACCATCGCTCCTATTGCTGTTTTTCTAATGATGTATGGCGTATCTGTACTTGGTGACCCAATTGAGCAAAGTACTCGCCAAGCTGTTGAGTCAGGTAAACGGAGCGGTGCTTACCACCGGTGCAACCAATCGCAATTGTGAGATAACTGCGGTTGTTTTTTTCGAGCATCGGCAGCCAGTATTCAACAAACTTTTGAATTTGTTGTTTAAGTTCAATTACTTCACTATGGCGTTCAAGAAACGACTTAATTGGCGCATCCAGGCCAGTTAATGGGCGAAGATCGGGTTCCCAGTGTGGGTTGGGTAAAAAACGCACATCAAACACGTAGTCTGCATCGCTGGGTAGTCCATATTTGAAGCCAAAAGACTGAAAGACCATCACCAGATCTTTGCGCTCACGTCCTTCAATTCGCATGCGTACAGTTTCGCTCAACTCATGCAACGATTGATTACTGCTATCGAGCACTAAATCGGCTTGCTCTTTGAGCGGTGCAAGCAGCGACTTTTCCAATTCAATCGCTTGCGCAAGTGAAGGTTTATCGGCGTTTAATGAGAGAGGATGGATACGACGCGTTTCGCTGTAGCGCTTGAGTAGTGTCTCTTTACTGGCATCGAGAAACAGCACACTAACGTCGTTATTCTGTTTTAGCTGCTCTAAAACATCCGCAACCAAACTAGGCTCCTGGGGCAAGTTACGGATATCAATACTCACCGCGACATTTTGTTTGCTGCCTTGGACTGATTGAATAAACGCATCCAACAAGTTGACGGGAAGGTTATCGACACAATAGTAGCCGAGATCCTCCAGTACTCGTAAAGCAACGCTTTTCCCTGCGCCTGATTGACCACTCACAACGATTAAACGCATAGTTTCGGCTCGGTGGTTATTGGTTAGTCATGATGTCGTACAGCTCTTGATCGCTTTGTGCACTTCGAAGCTGTTTTAAAACTTGTTTGTCATTGAGGCGCTCGGCCATACAAGCGAGCGTTTTTAAATGCTCTTTGCACTGCTCTTCAGGAACGAGCAACGCAAACAGTAGATCGACAGGTCGATTATCAATAGCATCAAACTCAATCGGTTCTTCACACTGCAGCAAAACGGCAATGGCACGATCACTGTTGGTCATTCTTGCATGAGGAATGGCGATGCCATTACCAATACCAGTACTGCCCATTTTTTCTCGGCTGAGCATGCATTCAAACAGCTCGGTGGAATTTTGACCTGAATACTCAGCAGCGATTTCGCTAATGATTTCTAGGGCTCTTTTTTTACTGGTGCATTGGACCGCACTTTTCGTGCAGTCCAATGAGAGTACTTCGCTTAATTGCATGATTAATGACTACTTAGCTTTTCTTTATGCTTGTTGAGTTGTCTTACGAGTTTATCCACTAAACTATCAATGGCAGCATACATATTTTCATTGTCGGCCACGGCGTGGATATCACCTTGATTTATGTGGAGCGTAGCTTCAGCGATCTGTTGTACTTTTTCAACACGTAAAACAACCTGTACGTTATTGATATGGTCAAAAAATCGCTCAAGTTTTTGAAACTTCGAGTTTACATAGTCTTGCATTGAATCGGTCAGATCAATGTGATGGGCATTAATGTTGATTTGCATAGACTTTCCTTCTCTGTTTTGTGCCTTACAGTAGGCGTTTGCGCTGACTCGATGGAGCAATGCCCAACGATTCACGGTATTTAGCTATCGTCCGTCTAGCTACCTGAATCCCTTGGTCAGCCAGTAGATCTGCAATTTTACTGTCACTTAATGGTTTGGCTGTATTTTCAGCGGCCACCAGTTTTTTAATCAGTGCTCGTATTGCAGTCGATGAACACTCTCCCCCGCTGTCGGTACTGACATGGCTGGAGAAGAAGTATTTCAATTCGAAAATACCACGCGGAGTATGCATGTACTTCTGCGTTGTCACCCTTGATATGGTGGATTCATGCATTTCTACCGCTAAAGCAACGTCATTGAGTACCATTGGCTTCATCGCCTCTTCACCATACTCAAAGAAATCACGTTGATGTTCAACAATACACTTGGCAACTTTGAGCAGTGTCTCGTTTCTACTTTCTAAACTCTTAATTAGCCATTTTGCTTCTTGCAAATTGCTGCGAATGTAGTTGCTATCGGCACTGTTACCTTTGCCTAATGCTGCATATTGTTGATTTATCTTAAGTTTTGGTACGCTATCTGGGTTTATTGTTACCACCCATTTGCCGTGATCTTTGTAAACAGACACGTCAGGCACAACGTATTCGGCGTGCTCGGTTGAAATATTATTTCCCGGTCTTGGGTCAAGTTGTTGAATGAGCTGCAATACCTCTCGCAGATCTTCTTCTTTTAACTTGGTTTCTTTGATGATCAACTTGTAGTCACGGTTGCCGAGCAGATCAATGTGTTGGATCAGCAGCTGTTTAGCTTCTTCTAACCAAGGGGTACTGGCAGGGTAGGTCGCTAATTGTAAAAGCAGGCAGTCTTGAAGGTTGACTGAAGCCACACCGAGGGGATCAAACTGCTGAACACGTTTACGAACGGCTTCAATTTCATCAAGCTCGATATTTTCATCGGCAAAGCTTTCTAAAATATCATCCAAAGAAACGGTGAGATAACCGTAGTCATCGATGGCGTCAATCAAGGCAAGAGCAATGCTGCGGTCGGTGTCGCTAAACGGCGTAAGATCTAATTGCCACAGTAGATAATCTTGCAGGGTTTGCGTTGTTTCACCTTGGTACACGGGCATGTCATCATCAAGGGCGATCCCTGTGCTGCCTGTGTTCGCGCTGTAGACATCATCCCATGTGGTGTCGATCTCAAGCTCGCTGCTGATTTCGGATTTTTCAATTAAGTCAGAGCTGTCTTGTGGCTCAATATCTAACACCTCAGCACTGGCTTCTTTCTCCTCATTGATGCTATGAACATCAGCGGTGGCATTCTCTTCATAGGCCTCTTCAACATCCAATAATGGATTAGACTCTAGAGCCTCTTGGATCTCTTGCTGGAGTTCCAATGTGGAGAGTTGCAACAAACGAATGGCTTGTTGTAACTGCGGTGTCATCGCTAATTGTTGGCCGAGCTTCAGTTGTAATGAGGGTTTCATTCAGTGCCAGTTACCTTATTATTTTTAGAATTGATGTCACTCTCTACTTAATCATAGACGGAATTGTTCACCGAGATAAACTTGTTTTACCTCTTCATTATTGAGCACGTCATGTGGTGTACCTTCTGCGATCAAACGACCCTGGCTTACAATATAGGCTTTTTCACAGACGTCCAATGTTTCTCGAACGTTGTGGTCTGTGATTAAAACGCCTAAGCCACGATCTCGCAGGTGTTGGATGATCTTTTTAATGTCGATAACGGAAATGGGGTCGACCCCTGCAAAGGGTTCATCAAGCAAAATAAATTGTGGGTTTGCGGCAAGAGCGCGGGCAATTTCAACTCGGCGACGTTCACCACCCGATAGCGCCATCCCCGCACTATGGCGGATATGTTGAATGTGAAATTCTTCTAGTAGATCTTCGAGTTTATCTTGGCGCTCTTCACGGGTCATCGATTCACGGGTTTCAAGTACCGCCATGATGTTATCTTCGACCGATAATTTTCGAAAAATAGACGCTTCTTGAGGTAAGTAGCCGATCCCTAAGCGTGAGCGACTGTGCATAGGTAAAATGCTGATGTCGTGATCATCAATGCTGATCTTACCTTCATCACGAGCGACAAGGCCGACGATCATGTAAAACGATGTGGTTTTTCCTGCGCCGTTAGGGCCGAGTAAGCCAACAATCTGCCCCGATTCTACTTGCAAGCTGACGTCAGAGACGACTTTGCGTTTTTTATAGCTTTTCGCTAAATGTTCTGCTTTAAGTATGGCCATAATTATTCTTGTGTCGTAGTGGCTTGCGGTTGAAGCACGGTCGATACTCGCTCGTTAGAGTTACCATCAGCCATCAGCTTCTGTGACGAAATTTTGTAGCGAATTTTCGTACCACGGATGATGCTATCATCTTGTGACAACATGGCTTGATCGATCATCGTCAACTGATCATCGGCCAATTTGTAATAGAGCTCTTTCGCCTCACCATACAAGGTTTTGCCATCGTCGGTTAATTGCGAAAAAGTGGCGAGGTTGCCATATCCTTCAATTTCTTGAATGGAGCCATCTTTCGCATCACGGGTTACAATCACTTTGTCGGCGTTGATATTGATACTGCCTTGTTTGAGATTGACATTACCAAGGAGTGTCATTTGGTTGCTTTTCATGTCAAGCAGTTGGCTGTCTGCATTCAGATAAATCTGCTGAGCACTGTCGGTAGACAACGCGGATACGTGACCAGAAATCGCTAAACAAGCAATAAGACTAAGGTGTGAGAGTTTCATATCTACCTTGTACATGGTTATAAAGAATAGCGGTATTGTCGGCAAAGTTGCCTTTCATCGCTTGTCCTTGTGTTTCGAATTGTGGCCCAACCAAATCGACCTGATTATCGGCCCAAAAATCGCGATTATTGAGTTGAATGCTCATCTTAATGGTTGAAAGCGTATCAAAACTAGAATCTGCTAATAGGTTTTTTGCCAGTACGTCGTCATACAGTGTCAGAACTTGCTCTTCATCGAGTACGCCGCGTTTAGCGGTAATCTCCCACTCTTGCAAAATACCATCACGGAAGACTTTGAGTATCGGGTACTCGAAAATGGTGTCGCCACTTTTTGCGTAATGATCCAGATGCGTCGATTGAATGATGTAGCTGCGGATACCTTGCTCGCTATAGGTGGTGTTGTCGAGATTTTTTCCACTAAACGACGGTAACTCCAAGTTCGGAGCAACTTGTATATCGGTATTTTGTTCTTTATCGAACAAGTAATAGGCTGACCACGATGCGATAAAAATCAGTATCACATAGAGGACACGAGATAAACTCATACACTTAAGCCTTTGTGCACATCTAACTCACCGCGAGCTTGCAAAATCAAATCACACACTTCGCGTACAGCGCCATGCCCACCTTTTATATGGGTCACGTAGTTTGCGCGTTTAACTAATAGCGGGTGACCATCCGCGACACAGACTTTCAGCGCGACTTTTTCCATTACCGGCCAATCAATCAAGTCATCACCGATATACCCTGTGTGTTCTGGGGCAATATTGAGCTGGCGACAAATGTCGTTATAGGCTTTGACCTTGTCATCCTGACCTTGATAAACCAGTGTAATGCCTAATACGGCCATACGGTTTTCGACAATTTTTGACTGCCTACCTGTAATGATCGCCACTTCAATGCCAGCATTCATCAATGATTTTATGCCGTAGCCATCTCGAGTGTGGAAGGTTTTTAGCTCTTCGCCTTGATTGCCCATATAAACTAAGCCATCAGAGAAGACGCCATCCACATCGCAGATCAGAAGTTTTATCTGCTTAGCTATATTGAGAATAGGCGGTGAGACCGGGCCGTAGAGTGTATCAATCATGGTCATCACATCACTCCTGCTTTGAGCAAATCGTGCATGTTTAATGCACCGATCAATGTGCCATTTTCGCACAGCATCAAGCCATTGATTCGTTTATCTTGCATTAGATTTAACCCTTCGACCGCGAGCATTTTAGGGCTTGCTACCGTTGGGTTTTGCGTCATCACCTCGCTGATTGCCGCGCTGTGAATATCGATTCGTTTGTCTAAGATGCGGCGTAAATCGCCATCAGTAAAGATGCCAATAAGCTGCATGTTGCTGTCTACTACCGCGGTCATCCCCAAGCCTTTTTGACTGATCTCAAGTAAGGCATCGCGGATCAATGCGTTTGGTTGCACTGTTGGTAGTGCATCGCCAATGTGCATGATATCAGAGAGCTTGAGCAACAATTTTCGACCTAAAGCCCCACCGGGATGAGACAGCGCAAAATCTTCAGCGGTAAAGCCGCGTGCTTGCAAGAGTGCGACGGCTAACGCATCGCCCATCACTAGCGTTGCGGTGGTGCTGGAGGTTGGCGCAAGGCCAAGCGGGCATGCCTCTTGTGGGACAGTGATTTGCAAATGAAGATCGGCCAACTTTGCCATATTCGATGACGGGTTGCCTGTCATGCTGATGATGCGAATATTGAGCCGTTTTAGCACAGTAAACAGTGATAAAATTTCCGAGGATTCGCCAGAGTTTGAAATAGCAATTACGATGTCGCCACGCTCGATCATACCAAGATCACCGTGCGCTGCTTCTCCTGGATGTACGAAAAATGCCGAAGTGCCAGTACTGGCTAAGGTCGCGGCAATTTTTTTACCGATATGGCCTGATTTACCCATACCCATCACCACCACTTTGCCGTGATCATTGGCAATGATCATTTCACACGCTTGGCAAAATGAGTCGTCAAAGTATTGCTCTAGCTGCTGTAAAGCCGCCATTTCGGTGGCGAGAACTTGCTGTGCAACACTGCGATAATCAAACTGATTCGACATTCGATACTCCGAATTTGGGTTAAGCGGTCATATTCATAAGTAGATAAGCTTGGTATCCGATAAAAGCGAGGAAGAGCACGCCTCCCTCAATGCGGTTAATACTACGCGATTTCCCTAAAGCCATGGCAACCAGTAGCAGAGATACGCCAAGCATTACCCAAAAATCGCGTCCCATCGCATGCTCACTGAGTATCGATGGATTAAGAATGCCGGGTAAGCCCATCACGGCAAGAATATTGAATACGTTCGAGCCAATAATGTTGCCCACAGCCATATCATCTTCGCCTTTCAACACACTTGTGAGTGAGGCGGCCAATTCTGGCAAGCTGGTCCCAACAGCGATGATCGTCAGGCCAATTACCAAGTCGCTCATGCCAAAAAACTTAGCGATAATGACGGCGTTATCGACTAACACGCTGGCAGCAATCGGCAGAATGATAAGCCCAATCACTACCCAAATAGCCGCTTTTGCGTTGCTCACGCCCTGCGGTATTTCAGATTCCTGCTCGGTAAGCAGCGCGTCACCATGTTTTTGCTCGTTACGGCTAATGCGGAGCATCGCAATGATAAACACGGCGAAAAGTGCAAACAGCAACACACCTTCATAGAATCCTAAGTGGTTATCCCACAATAACGCACCAGCAAGTAGTGTGACCGCAATCATCAGCGGCAGTTCACGGCGGAGTACCGCAGAACTGACGGAAAGCGGTTTGATGAGTGCTGTAATACCCAAGATCAAAGCAATGTTAGCGATGTTAGAACCGAGCACGTTACCGACGGCAGTATCGGTTTTCCCATCCAAAGCGGCCGTTGCCGATACCATCATCTCTGGTGCTGATGATCCCATTGCTAAAATAGTCATGCCGATCACTAATGGCGAGATGCCGAAGTTGCGAGCAAGCGCGGCAGAACCAAAGACTAACTTGTCAGCGCTCCAGACTAAAAACACCAAACCTACAATGAGAAACGCTACCGCTTCGATCATGATGATACCTAATTAATGAAATGAGTGAAAAAATGATGCAATTAACCGCTAATTTTGACGTGTTGGTTGCGAAAAGGGAAGCTGAAGATCCAATTAATTACGTTCAATTCATGGTTTAGTTAGCTATCCATCAATAAATGACCGGAAGATTGTTTTGGCGAAAGATGATGCTTTACTTTAGGATGTAATTGAACAGTGCTTTTAATTTTAGAACGTTATGCTTATGATTGCCCATCATTTTGGGGCGGACAACAATAGTGAAACACTCATGATGCCAATCAACGATCTTGTCACAATCAAGAATTTAACCTTCTCCCGTTCAGGACGGAAGATTTTCGATGACGTGAGTCTCAGCGTTCCGCAAGGAAAAATTACCGCCATTATGGGGCCATCGGGTATTGGTAAAACCACTTTGCTACGTCTTATTGGCGGACAACTGTTTCCTGAACAAGGTGAGATTTGGTTCGACAAACAAAACATCCCGATGCTCAGTCGCAAAAAGCTGTATCAAGCTCGTAAAAAAATGAGCATGTTGTTTCAGTCGGGCGCGTTATTTACCGATTTAAATGTGTTCGATAATGTGGCTTTTCCTTTACGTGAACACACTCAATTAGATGAATCGCTGATTAAGACATTAGTTTTACTAAAATTAGAAGCGGTTGGTCTGCGCGGTGCCGCCTTGCTCATGCCGAGCGAATTATCCGGTGGCATGGCAAGAAGGGCTGCATTAGCGCGCGCGATTGCGCTGGATCCGGAACTGATCATGTATGATGAGCCGTTTGTGGGGCAAGACCCGATCACCATGGGCGTGCTGGTGGAATTGATCCGCAATTTGAATCAAGCTTTGGGGGTGACCTCGATAGTGGTCTCTCATGATGTTCCTGAAGTGATGAGCATTGCCGATTGGGTTTATTTGCTGGCTGACGGCAAAGTGATTGCCAAAGGAACGCCAAACGATCTTTATCAAAATAGCGATCCTCGCGTACAACAATTTTTACAAGGCGAGGCTGATGGCCCAGTACCATTTCGCTTTCCAGCGCAAAGCCTAGAAAAGGATTTATTCTCATGATGTCTACATTGACTGACTGGATTGAAGGGCTCGGTCGCCGTACGCTCGAATTTTGCCAAGCCTTTGGCAAAGCTAGCTTGATGCTGTTTGGCGCATTAGTGAGCCGCCCACGGCCTATTCAGAATTTTCCATTGTTAGTGAAGCAGCTCTACAGTGTTGGTGTTCAGTCGCTGGCGATTATTGTCGTTTCTGGCTTGTTCATTGGCATGGTGCTGAGCCTGCAAGGCTATGTGATTTTGGTCGATTACGGCGCGGAAGGTAGCCTTGGGCAAATGGTTGCGCTCTCTTTATTGCGTGAACTCGGGCCCGTGGTGACTGCGCTACTGTTTGCTGGGCGTGCTGGTTCTGCACTTACCGCTGAGATCGGCCTGATGAAAGCCACCGAGCAACTTTCCAGTTTAGAGATGATGGCGGTTGATCCGCTCAAACGTATTATCGCTCCTCGCTTTTGGGCTGGGCTAATATCAATGCCGTTGCTAGCAATGATTTTTATGGCGGTTGGCATTTGGGGAGGCCAGCTTGTTGGCGTGGATTGGAAAGGGATTGATCACGGCAGTTTTTGGTCTGCGATGCAGTCATCGGTAGAGCTAGGGCAAGATATTGGCAACAGTATGATCAAGTGCGTGATGTTTGCCATCACAGTGACTTGGATTGCACTGTTTAACGGTTACGATGCTATTCCAACCTCGGAAGGTATTAGCCGTGCCACCACAAGAACCGTAGTGCATTCGTCTTTAGCTGTATTAGGGCTAGACTTTGTACTCACCGCATTGATGTTTGGGAATTAATCATGCAGCAAACACGAAAAATAGAACTTTGGGTCGGTAGCTTTGTCCTTGCTGGAATTTGCGCAATTCTGGTGATGATTTTTCAGGTCGCTGACGTAAAAGGGTTGGGTTCCAACCATACTTACCAATTGAAAGCTGAATTTGACAATATCGGTAGTTTAAAAGTGCGCTCGCCAGTCAAAGTTGGTGGTGTAGTCGTTGGGCGAGTGGCCGAGATTAAACTCGATAGAGAGAGCTTGCTGCCTGTGGTTACTATGGCTATTAACAGTCAATATGATCAATTTCCAGAAACGTCGAGTGTGCAAATTCTAACTTCTGGATTGATTGGCGAGCAGTACATTGGGCTTGTGCCCGGTTTTGTCTTTGAAGATGAACAGATGTTAAAAGAGGGCGACTTAATTGAAGACACAAAATCCGCCCTCGTATTAGAAGATTTGATTGGTCAAGTGCTGTATAGCGTCGGTGGTGGCTCACAAGAAAAAGGTAAGGAGTAACAACAGTGTTTAAACGGACGTTGATTTTTGTATTTACCCTTGTTGCCGCTATGTTTGTGCAAGCGGCCAATGTGGATAAAACCCAGCCCTATACCATGATGAAGCAGGTGTCTGAAACGGCATTTACTCGTTTGAAAGCCGAACAAGAAGCGATTCACCACCATCCTGAATATTTGAAAGAAATTGTGGAACAGGAACTGATGCCTTACGTCAATGAGCAGTATGCGGCACTGAAGTTATTGGGCCCAAACTTAAAAGGGGCCAAGCGTGAAGATGTCGCCACTTTCATCACCGCATTTCGTGCCTATCTTGTCAGTGCATACGCGCAAGTATTGACTCAATACAGTAACCAAATTATTGAGTTCGAGCCTGAACAGGCGGTGTCGGATGATAAACGCATTACCAGCGTGAAGGTGGATATTATTGATACGCCACGACCGAACATCAAGCTTGAGTTTAAATTGCGCAAAGAGAAGAATGGCGAATGGCAAGTCTTTGATATGATTGCAGAAGGAGTGAGTTTGCTCTCCAGTAAGCAATCTGAATGGAGCGGTAAAATTCGCCAAGATGGCATCTTAGCGGTTGCCAATGAACTGCAACAATTGGCGGATCAGCCGATCCGTTTTGAAGGTAAAGCGCAATGATTCATCCGCAGTGGCATCAAACTGATATGCCGATTGCGGCTTTGTCGGGCGCATTAGACAGAGAGCATGTGCCTGATTTATGGGCGTTTATCCAAAAATGGAACCCGGTGAGTACACAGTTTGAGATTGAACTGAAAAACGTTGAACGCATAGACTCTGCCGGAATGGTGATGTTAATCCACCTAATAGAGCATGCAAAAAAACGAAACTGTCATATAATGCTCAGTTTCGTGCCAGAGCAACTGCGCACACTATTCCAATTGAGCAACATTGATCGTTTAATGGCTCAACATATAAAGAATTAAGCAGGGGAACATTGTGGATAGCGCAAAAGTACAACAGTTATTAGAACAAGCACTAAACCTTGAAGAGATCCACGTCAAAGGTGAAGGTAGCCACTATGAAGTTATCGCTGTTGATGCTTGTTTTGCAGGGATGAGTCGCGTTAAAAAACAACAACTTATTTATGCTCCACTGATGGAGTACATTCAAAGAAACGACATTCATGCCCTTTCTATTAAAGCGTTCACACCAACAGAGTGGGCTCGTGATAAAAAGTTGATGTCGCTGTAAGGTTTATTGATGGAAAAGTTTCGAGTTATTGGGTCAACACAACCTCTTCAAGGTGAAGTGACCATTTCAGGTGCCAAAAACGCTGCACTGCCTATTTTATTTGCGTCTATTTTGGCCTCTGAGCCAGTAGAAGTGGCCAATGTGCCACACCTTCGCGATATTGATACCACAATGGAACTGCTCAAACGTTTAGGCGCTAAAGTCGAACGTAATGGCTCAGTTCATGTCGATCCTAGTCAAATTGATGAATATTGCGCGCCGTATGATTTAGTCAAAACCATGCGTGCTTCTATTTGGGCTCTCGGTCCATTAGTGGCTCGTTTTGGTTATGGCCAAGTTTCGCTACCTGGAGGCTGTGCCATTGGCGCTCGTCCTGTCGATCTGCATATCCACGGCTTAGAACAGCTTGGTGCCACCATCACCTTAGAAGATGGCTACGTGAAAGCCAGTGTCGAAGGTCGTCTACAAGGTGCACACATCGTCATGGATAAAGTGAGCGTGGGTGCCACCATTACCATTATGTGCGCCGCAACCCTTGCCGAAGGCACAACTGTGCTCGACAACGCTGCGCGTGAGCCTGAAATTGTCGATACCGCACTGTTTTTGAATAAGCTGGGTGCAAAAGTGTCCGGTGCAGGCACCGATACCATTACCATTGAAGGTGTTGAACGTTTGGGGGGTGGTAAACACGCTGTTGTGGCTGATCGCATTGAAACGGGCACGTTTTTAGTCGCGGCGGCTGTTTCTCGTGGAAAAATTGTTTGCCACAACACTCACTCGCATTTGTTAGAGGCCGTGTTAGCAAAACTGGAAGAAGCGGGCGCTGAGATTGAAACGGGTGAGGGCTGGATAAGCCTTGATATGACCGGAAAAGAGCTTAAGGCGGTTTCGATTCGCACTGCGCCTCATCCTGGCTTTCCAACCGATATGCAAGCACAATTTACCCTACTCAATATGATGGCAAAAGGTGGTGGCAAGATCACTGAAACCATCTTTGAAAACCGTTTTATGCACGTTCCTGAACTGATGCGTATGGGAGCAAAAGCGGAGATTGAAGGGAATACCGTGATTTGTGGTGATGTGGAATCGTTGAGTGGCGCGCAGGTGATGGCGACCGATCTACGTGCCTCAGCCAGCCTAGTGATTGCCGGTTGTATCGCAAAAGGTGAAACCATCGTTGATCGCATCTACCATATCGATCGCGGTTACGAAAGAATTGAAGATAAACTGTCGGCTCTTGGCGCTAATATTGAGCGCATTCAAGTCAGCAGTTAAACTCTCGCTCATGCAATGGAGCCGAAATCTCTGGGTTTCG
Organism: Vibrio sp. B1-2; assembly: GCF_963888445.1. NCBI lineage: Bacteria > Pseudomonadati > Pseudomonadota > Gammaproteobacteria > Vibrionales > Vibrionaceae > Vibrio > Vibrio sp. B1-2. The sequence goes on along the minus strand of NZ_CAWPJH010000041.1, from coordinate 24,458 downwards.
GCTTTTTTATCCTTGCTCATTTTTTATCTTTGTTCCATGGAGAACTGAAATGATTGCTCTTTTGCGTCTATTGGCAGTCGCACTGTTTGCCATTGTGATGTTTGTTTTTGGATGTGGCTACTGTTTACTTAGCCCACGTAATCCCAAACATGTATTTACGTTTGGGCGTTTATTCGCCCGCATGTCAAAATTGATGGGTATTAAATTAGAACTGCGTATCCCAGAAGATGCTTATCAACGCGGCCAGCACATCTACATTGCGAATCATCAAAATAACTGGGATCTGTGTACTGTTGCTGCGGCGGTAACGCCGAAAGTCGTGACAGTAGGGAAAAAAAGTTTAGTTTGGACACCTGTGTTTGGTCAGTTGTATTGGTTAGCAGGGAATATTTTAATTGATAGATCCAATCGCAACAAAGCCAAAGGCACCATTGATCAAGTTGTCGATAGCATAAAAACCAGTGATGTGTCTGTGTGGATGTTTCCAGAAGGTACTCGCTCGCGTGGCCGTGGCATGCTGCCCTTTAAAATGGGTGCATTTCATGCGGCAATTGGCGCAGGTGTACCGATTATCCCCATCGTTTGCAGCTCAACTAATGATATTAAGCTTAACCGTTGGGACAATGGTCATGTGATTGTTGAGATGCTGCCACCGATCAGTATTGAAGGATATGGAAAAGAAAATTTACGGGAATTAGCGACATTATGCCGTGAGCAGATGATGGCCAAATTAGCGCAGCTGGATGAAGAGGTCGCGATGCTTGATGGTAAGAAAGTCACATCACGCAGTCAGTAACCGCTTTACTAAATGGTGGGAAAAAGAAGTATGAAGGTGGTGCCTTGTCCCACTTCAGATTCGACCTGCATTTTCCCACCATGCTTTTCAACAATACTGTATGAAATCGATAAACCCAAACCCGTCCCTACGCCGACAGGTTTGGTGGTGAAGAAAGGATCAAACACCTTGTTGATGATGTCTTGATTCATGCCATGCCCATTATCTGCCACTGTCACCCTCACCCAGCGTTTCCCTTTTTCGACCACAGAATCTGTGCTAATCGTTAACTTTCCTTGTGCTTCGCAAGCGTGAGAGGCGTTAATAAATAGGTTCATAAACACTTGTTGTAGCTCTGCTGATATCCCATTGATTTTCGGCAAAGCCTCATCCAACCGCTGCTCGACCTCCATCGTATATTTAAATTGGTTCCAGACCATGTGTAGTGTTGATTCAATACACGAATTTAACTCACACTCGACAAATCGGCCATCACTGGAGTGAGAAACGCTTTGTAGGCTAGTGACAATATCTTTTACGCGGAGCAATCCACCCGAAGTCTCTTGAAGCATGTCAGTTAAATCACTTTCGACAAAACCAATATCATGGCGTTGATAATAATCTTGATAATTGCGGTAGAAATCCGTGTTAGCAATTTCGGCTTTGTGCTGTGCTACCAAAGCGACAATTCCTATATAGGCGTGAGAGTAATCACGCAGCGTATTTAAATTACTCAGACAAAAACCGATTGGGTTATTGATCTCGTGAGCAACGCCAGCCGCCAGCAGACCGACGGAGGCCATTTTTTCTGATTGTACAAGCTGTGCTTGCGCGCTATGAAGTTGATCCAGAGTCTCTTGCAGCTCTAAAATTTTATCGTAGAGCTCGCGGCTTTTTTCTTGCAGTAACCGCTCTGCCAGCAAACGAGCCTGACGCTCACGCTCATAAATGCGTTGGTATTGCTCTATTTCACTCATGTTTACCCTTAAAGGTGACAACAATTTCACAAAATGAAGCACCATGATGCATGCATTGGGGCTGCTCGATTTCGACTTCTTCACCAAATTGTTCTGAAGCGCCGATGATGAGTCCTTCTGCCGCAGCGCACAATTTTCTTTTCGAGGTGTAATACATGGTTAATCGATCGCCCTCGCTTTTACATTGAAATTGCGGCAAATAGGCATCGGGGTAGAGCCGCTTCACTTCTTTATGGATCACTTGATCGACCGAAATCAAAAACTCTAATAAGTTGTTTTTATTTGGGTAATTTTCAGGAAGGCTGTTGTACAGGCGAGAAAATAGGTATTGCCCATAAAGCCGGACTAAATCATCGGTGGGGATGTTTTTCTGCTCGCTCAAATAAGCCACCATTGCAAGCAGTTCGTCATCGGAGTATTGCTCTCCAGCGGTGTAGATGCCTTGAGAGCTAGGTTTTAAATCCTCGAGCATTTGATCCCAAAACAGTGCGCCAAATTTTTCGATGACTAAATCAGAAAGAACGGTATAGATAATCCCTTGCATCTCACGACCTCGAACGGTTCAAAAGTACGATAAGTGTTGGTGACTAACCCTAAAGTAGCAAGTATGAGGTGTAAAAATTGATTTTTTGGATTAAACAAAAACCTCGAACGGGGTTCGAGGTTTGAAAAAGCACATTCACGTCAGAGTGGCATGCTGGTGGTGCTTAAACTGTGCTGATTATGAGCAATGCTTACTTACGTACCGCAATCGCTTCAATTTCAATACCCACATCTTTGGGTAAGCGAGCGACTTCTACGCATGAACGCGCTGGGTAGTTTGACACGTTATGTTCATCAAAAAACTTACCGTAGACTTCATTCACCGTGCCAAAATCATTCAGATCTTTAACAAATACAGTCATTTTTACGATGTCAGAAACTGTTAAGCCAGAAGATTCCACCACGGCTTTTACGTTGTCGAGAGATTGACGAGCCTGCACTGCGATATCTGCTGACACTTCGCCGGTGAGTGGGTTGACTGGAATTTGCCCTGAAGTTAGCACCATATTGCCAAGATCGACACCTTGTACATAAGGGCCAATTGCGGCAGGAGCGGATTCGGTATGAAGTACTTTAGTCATGATTGTGTTCCATCTGTTTTTATGGGAAGGGTAGGCGTCAGTTTGCCTTTAAAGAAACGGCAGGTAAAGTGCAAAATGCCCCACTAAAGTGAGGCATCGATAGACTTAAATGGGGTTATATTATGACTCGCGTTCGGTCACAATCTCACGTGAGTAAACTTTCTCACAATACTTACATTTCAAACGAATATCGTTTTTCTTTTCGAAAACCTTAAAGCTGCTTTCGACCGGTTCATTGTGGGAAATACAGTTGCTGTTTGGGCAGGCAAAAACATCATTGATCTGCTCAGGCAGTGTCAACGCTAGCTTTTTCACCACTTGGTAGTTTTCGATTTGGTTGACAGTCGCATGCGGTGCATAAAGTGCTAATTTATTGGCTTGGGCTTCATTAATGAACACATTTTCAATCTTCAGCAGATCTTTTGCGCCCAGCGCGGAAGAGGGTAAATTTAAGCCAATCGTGACACGTTGATGAGAATTGTGCATATCGAATAACTTTAATACTTTAATACCGATTTGCGCAGGAATGTGGTCGATAACCGTGCCGTTTTTAATTGCTTCAACCTGCAATTGAGTCTCTTTAGTCATGGTTGGGGCTCCTTTATTACAGGGTTTCGTTTAACACTAGCGCCAACAAAGCTTCACGGGCGTAGACCCCGTTTTCTGCTTGTTGGAAGAAGTAAGCGTGCTTCGTTTTGTCCACATCAACGGTGATTTCATCCACGCGCGGAAGCGGATGTAGCACTTTTAAGTTATCGCGCGCACCTTCAAGCATGGCGGCTGTTAAAATATACGCCGATTTAATGTGCGCGTACTCTGATTCATCAAAGCGCTCTTTTTGGACGCGCGTCATATACAGAATATCTAACTGTGGAATAACGCTTTCCATATCGGTGTGCAGGCTGTACTCAATGCCTGCATCATCTAACTCTTCGCAAATATAGTCAGGCATAGCCAGCGCATCCGGCGCAACAAAGAAAAAGCGAATGTGGTTAAATTTAGCCAAAGCTTGGGTTAAAGAATGGACGGTTCGGCCATATTTCAAGTCGCCAACAAAGGCGATATTAATGTTATCTAAACGGCCTTGTGTTTCGGCAATGGTGAACAAATCAAGCAGTGTTTGGGTTGGGTGCTGGTTAGCGCCGTCGCCAGCGTTAATCACAGGAACGCCGTTTGAAAATTCAGAGGCTAAACGTGCTGCGCCTTCTTGGGGATGGCGCATCACAAACGCATCCACATAAGAGGAGATCACTTGTACTGAATCGGCCAATGTTTCGCCTTTTTTCGCCAGTGACGTGTTGCCACCATTATCAAAGCCAATCACGCTGCCGCCGATGCGTTGAATAGCGGTTTCAAAAGACAAACGAGTACGAGTCGACGGCTCAAAAAAGCAGCTTGCCACCACTTTGTGCTTAATCAGCTCTGGTTTTGGTTCCGCTTTGAGTTGGCCTGCGGTTTTCACAATCAATTCCAGCTCGTCACGAGAGAGCTCCGGAATCGAAATAATGTGCTTTTGATAAAGCGAATTCACCATGGTCGTCTTCCCTATAATTTTCTAGTAGTCATAAAAAAGCCCCCCAATAGGGAGGCTTTAAAAATCAAGAGAGGGGAAAAATAACGCGCCCAGTAAGTCAGCACGCTGACCTACATTGAATCGAATTGCGTTGTAGATGTGAATAACAACGTCCGTTTTCATGGCTACCCCTCAGACAAATTGCTGGGAATTATACGCTTTCGTTGTGTGAGCGCAAGCGATTACCTCGCAATCCTCTTCATCATTGGCACTGTCGCTGCGTTAGCTGCTTTCACTCACCCAAATCACTTACTCATGTAAGCTCATCGGGCTTCGTTCTCTTGCTGCCTTGCGACAGCACTAATGATTTTGAGGATTAAAAGTCGCTTTGGCACTGTCGCGGCGTTAGCTGCTTTCACTCACCCGAATCACTTACTCATGTAAGTTCATCGGGCTTCGATCCATTGTTGCCTTGTTTTTTAAGCGCCGAGAGTCGCGACCATCACAGCTTTGATGGTGTGCATGCGGTTTTCAGCTTCATCAAACACAATCGAATATTCAGACTCAAACACCTCTTCGGTGACTTCCAAACCTTTCATGCCATATTTTTCCGCCACCTCTTTGCCTACGGTGGTTTCGTCGTTATGAAACGCAGGCAAGCAGTGCATAAATTTTACCTGTGGATTACCAGTTTGCTTAATCACATTCATATTGATTTGGTAAGGCGTCATTAAGGCCACGCGTTCATCCCATGCATCGGCTGATTCGCCCATAGAAACCCAAACGTCGGTATAGAGAAAATCGCATCCTTGCACGCCTTCTTGTACATTTTCAGTGAGCGTGATTTTGGCTCCCGTCTGCTTGGCAATTTCTTGGCAAGTGGTGACAAGTGACGCTTCTGGCCAAAACTGTTTGGGTGCGACGAGGCGAATATCCATGCCCATTTTTGCTGCGCCCACCATCAGTGAATTGCCCATGTTATTGCGTGCATCGCCTAGATAAGCTAGTGACACTTGGTGCAACTGTTTACCACGGCCATGCTCAATCATGGTTAAAAAGTCAGCTAAAATCTGTGTTGGGTGGAACTCGTTGGTGAGCCCGTTCCATACAGGAACGCCAGCATGTGCGCCAAGCTCTTCGACAATGTCTTGTCCAAAACCGCGATATTGGATGCCATCGTACATTCTTCCGAGTACGCGCGCGGTGTCTTTCATCGACTCTTTATGACCAATTTGCGACCCTGATGGCCCGATGTAAGAGACTTGAGCGCCTTGATCAAACGCGGCCACTTCAAATGCACATCGCGTCCGTGTTGAGGCTTTCTCAAAAATCAGCGCAATATTTTTACCCGCTAATCTTTTCTGTTCTGATCCGGCGTATTTCGCTTTTTTGAGATCAGCAGAGAGATCGAGCAGAAATTGGATCTCTTTCGGCGTAAAATCGAGCAGTTTGAGAAAGTTGCGGTTGCGTAAATTTAAAGCCATATCCCAGTCCTAAACGGTGAATGATGAATGGCCTTAGTAAAACATATAAATGCTAAATTTGTGAATAATTATTTTAAAACAAAGGTGAGATATTAATAATATCTCACCTAATTTGACTATAAATTCTCTTCAGCGAATTCGGCCAAGCGGCTGCGAACGACGCCGTTTAAGTGAATGTTGGCGCTGCCTTCAAAGTTTTTAAAGCGCTCAACCATATAGGTCAAACCTGAGGTCACAGGGGTTAAGTAATGGGAGTCAATCTGCGCTAAGTTACCAGAACAGACAATTTTAGTGCCCTCACCACAGCGCGTGATGATAGTTTTGATTTGAGAAGCGGTTAAATTTTGACACTCATCGAGTAGCACAAAGGCATTTTGGATTGAGCGCCCACGCATAAAGTTGATCGATTTAAACTGGATATTGGCTTTATCGCAGATGTATTTGAGTGAACCTTCGGTGCAGTGATCGTTTTTGTGCAAGGCTTCTAATGTATCCGTAACCGCCGCCAGCCACGGCATCATTTTCTCTTCCTCTGTTCCGGGTAAGAAGCCGATCGATTCTCCGATATCTGGCGTGTTACGGGTGACGATAATCTTATCGAACATCTTCTTCTCAATGGTTTGTTCAAGAGCGGCGGCCATCGCGAGCAGCGTTTTCCCGCTACCAGCGGCTCCGGTTAAAATCACCAAATCAATGCTTGGATCAAGCAAGGCATCAAGAGCCATCGCTTGGTAGATATTTTTCGGGGTGATGTCCCACGCTTTGCGGTGCATCATTCTCTCGCGGCCAATATCAAGCAGCGTAATTCTGTCTGTGTTGATTTCATGCACGCGCGCCGAAAAATCGCTTTCTTCATCAATGACATATTGATTAATAAAGGTCGGGTCAAACGGCGCCTTATCTAGCGTATGGAAGGCTTTTCCGCCGACGGTTCTACTCTCAACTTCATTGACGTTGTTCCAAAAGTTTCCTTCACGAACTTGGAAGCCTTTGGTCAGGTACTGCACATCATCAATCAGTTGGTCTGTGCGGTAATCCTCAACATAGCGCACGCCTGCACCTTTAGCGCGCAATCGCATGTTGATGTCTTTGGTGATGAGAACCACAGCGCGTGGCGCTCGTTTCGCTTGCAGGTAAAGAACAGCATTGAGGATACGGTTGTCGCCAGCTTTGTCAGCAAAGGCTTTGACGGTTTCTTGCAACTCAAAGTCGGCAAGGATCGAGATAGTTCCCGTCTTGCTGGCCTCTTTAGAAAATGGAATACCTTCGGTAATTTCGTCTGGGGTGGCATCGTGGAATAAGTGCTCTAAAGCACGAATTGCGACCCGCGCATCTCGTGCAACATCGCGTTTACTGTCTTTGATCCGGTCAAGTTCTTCAAGAACGGTCATCGGAATGACCACATCATGCTCTTGGAAGGAGTATATGGCTAAAGGTTCATGAAGCAGGATGTTGGTATCAAGTACAAACAGTTTCCGATCGGTATCGCCCATAAGCGTCTCCTTGCTGCTGTGCAGCGTGCTTAACAAAAGATGCCAGCAAGTAGAGGTTATCGATCAATGGATGCCGGTAGTGACTCGATTGCTCGATGACTTACTGCAAGCCTGTGTTGATACTCATTGTCTGTTTGGTCTGCATGCTTCGTGCCAGAGTCATCCTTTTGACTGGCAAAGCAAGCATCGTTACAACAAGTATAGCAACCTTGTTTACTACAAATGCCACCGATTTCTTACAGTTTGATGTCAACCAAAAGTTGAAGAAAAAAATCTTGGTTATCCTTCGCTTTACACGTGACCTGTATCACGCCATCAAGTAAGATTAGCGACCTTTTTCTGCACCACACTCCAACAACAATCATAATTAGGAGTTGCCTTCACGTGGTAGCAGATCGATACAATCCATTCCAAATAAATAAGGTAGTCGATTCATGAGTTTTGCTTTGGGGCAACGCTGGATAAGCGATACAGAAAGTGATCTTGGTTTAGGTACTGTGGTAGCGCTTGATGCGCGTACTGTGACCTTGATGTTTGCTGCATCAGAAGAAAACCGCGTTTATGCACGCAGTGACGCCCCGGTAACACGAGTGACGTTCAATAGCGGCGATGTGGTTGAAAGCCAAGAAGGCTGGTCGCTACGCGTTGAGCAAGTTGTTGAAGAACAAGGACTACTCACTTATCTCGGCACGCGCGAAGACAACGATGAAAGCGGCGTGGCGCTACGTGAAATTTTCTTAAGCCACCAAATCCGTTTCAACAAACCGCAAGATAAATTGTTCGCAGGTCAAATTGATCGCATGGATAACTTTGTGTTGCGTTATCGCGCCCTGACTAACCAATATCAACAACACAAAAGCCCAATGCGTGGTTTATGTGGCATGCGCGCGGGCCTGATTCCTCATCAGCTTTATATCGCACATGAGGTTGGCCGTCGCCATGCGCCCCGCGTGTTATTAGCTGATGAAGTGGGGTTAGGTAAAACCATTGAAGCGGGGATGATCATTCATCAACAAGTGCTTTCTGGCCGTGCGGAACGTATTTTGATTGTGGTGCCGGAAACCTTGCAGCACCAATGGTTGGTGGAGATGATGCGTCGCTTTAATCTTCATTTCTCCATTTTTGATGAGGAGCGCTGTGTTGAAGCGTTCGCTGAAGCACACAACCCTTTTGATACTCAGCAATATGTGCTTTGTTCGCTCGATTTTCTGCGTAAAAGTCGTCAACGTTTTGAACAAGCACTTGAGGCGGAGTGGGATCTATTGGTGGTGGATGAAGCGCACCATCTAGAATGGAGCCAAGATAAACCAAGCCGCGAATACCAAGTGGTCGAAGGGCTAGCGCAAAACACCCCAGCGGTATTGCTGCTAACGGCAACGCCGGAGCAATTGGGCCGTGAAAGCCACTTTGCGCGTTTGCGTTTGCTCGATCCCGATCGTTTTTACGATTACGAGGCGTTCGTTGAAGAAGAAGAGCAATATGCGCCCGTAGCCGATTCCGTCAGTGCCCTGTTTTCGGGTGAGAAGTTGCAAAACGAAGCCAAAAACCAAATAACTGAGCTACTTTCAGAACAAGATGTTGAGCCGCTGTTTCGCATTATAGAAAGCGATGCCGATGAAGAGAGCAAAGCCTCTGCTCGCCAAGAGCTGATTGATAATCTGATGGATCGCCATGGCACAGGCCGCGTGCTGTTTAGAAACACCCGCGCTGCGATTAAAGGATTCCCTGTGCGTAATGTGCACTTGATGCCGATGGAAATCCCCGCGCAATATACCACCTCGATGCGAGTGGCTGGCATGATCGGCGGTAAGCTCAGTGCTCAGGCTCGCGCGATGAAAATGCTCTACCCCGAAGAGATTTTCCAAGAGTTTGAAGGCGATGATGCAAGCTGGTGGCAGTTTGATTCTCGCGTGAATTGGTTGCTTGAAAAAGTGAAAGAGAAACGCAGCGAAAAGATTTTAGTGATCGCTTCTCGCGCTAGCACCGCGTTACAACTGGAGCAAGCACTGCGTGAGCGTGAAGGCATTCGCGCCACCGTTTTTCATGAAGGTATGTCGATTTTAGAACGTGATAAAGCCGCCGCTTATTTCGCACAAGAAGAGGGTGGCGCGCAAGTGCTTATCTGTAGTGAAATCGGCTCTGAAGGGCGTAACTTCCAATTTGCTAACCAGTTGGTGATGTTTGATCTGCCGTTTAACCCAGATCTTTTAGAGCAACGCATTGGCCGTTTGGATCGTATTGGTCAACACCGTGATATCGATATCCATGTGCCGTACCTTAAAGGCACATCGCAAGCGATTTTGGCGCGTTGGTTTGATGAAGGCTTGAATGCATTTGCTGAAACCTGCCCAACAGGCCGCGCTGTGTATGATAAATATGCCGATGATCTGATTGACATGCTGGCTTCGGGAAATATCGATACGTTGGATGAGATCATTGAACAGTCAGCAACGCTCAACAAAACGTTGAAGGCTCAGCTTGAACAAGGGCGTGACCGACTGCTTGAAATGCATTCAAACGGTGGCGAAAAAGCATTGAAAATCGTCGAAAGTATAGCATCAACGGATGGCGATACTAACTTGGTTACTTTCGCTTTGAGCTTATTTGATGCGATCGGTTTAAACCAAGATGATCGGGGTGAAAACGCGCTGGTGGTCACACCATCAGAGCACATGATGGTGCCAAGCTACCCCGGTTTGCCCTATGAAGGAGCGACCATCACTTTTGATCGTGATACGGCATTATCGCGTGAAGATATGAATTTCATCAGTTGGGAACACCCGATGATTCAAGGCGGGATCGACCTACTGATGAGCGAAGGCGTGGGAACATCGGCGGTTTCTCTGCTGAAAAATAAAGCTCTGCCTGTTGGGACTTTGCTGCTTGAGTTGATCTATGTGGTGGATGCACAAGCGCCAAAACGCAGTGGTATCAGCCGCTTCCTTCCTCAAACGCCAATCCGTTTGATGATGGATGCGCGTGGTAATGATCTCTCCGCTCAAGTTGAGTTTGAAAGCTTCAATCGCCAATTAAGCCCAGTGAATCGTCATTTGGCCAGCAAGCTCGTTACGTCGGTACAAAATGATGTGCATAGCTTAATTGCTGCCAGTGAAAGCCAAGTTGTGAGCCGTGTTGAAGTGATTCGTGAACAAGCGCAGAAAGAGATGCAGTCGAGCTTAAACGGTGAACTGGAGCGCTTATTGGCGCTTAAAGCAGTCAACCCGAACATTCGTGATGAAGAGATCAGCGCGATTGAAGAGCAGATTAACGAGTTAAGCGGTTACATCGGTAAAGCGCAATTCCAACTGGATTCGTTGCGTTTAATCGTTGTGACGCATAACTGATCCCTTTACTTGGCCCTTGTGGCGTTACATTAAAAATAACAAAGGCCTTTGTCGATAAGGCCTTTGTTTTATCTGCTGTTACATAATCCACTTCCACCAAATAAATAGCGCTAAAAAGCCAAACAGATAAACAAGCCCTACGATAGATAGTGCTTTGAGTTTTTTTCCTACTGCGAGTTCAGCCGGTAAAGGTGTTTTAGTCACCAGAATATAGTTGAGCAGCGCAAAAATTGGCGTGGTCATAAATGCCATGATCATCGCAAAATTCAGCATTGGCATCAGTGCTGAAGCCCAAAAGGCAATGATGGCTAGCGCTAAAGCCGATACCACGAGGACCCAAGTTTGGTAGCAACGTGGGCTTTGGCTCTCTTTGTTTTGCAAAAGACGTTGTGATTCTGCAATCACCCGTGAATAGCCATCAATGACGGTGATGGTGCTGCCAAAAATACAGAAAAAGGCGATCACTGCAATTAAATAACGTGACCACTCACCTATGGTTGAAGCGTACAATCCGACCAATTGATGCGAAAAGCCGACGCCAGATTTCGAGAGCTCAACGCCTGTTCCGTGTAGTACTAAGGCACCGAGCGACAAAAATACAATCGCCAAGATTGCAGTACCGATATAGCCCACATTGAAATCAAATAGTGCGGATTGCGGCGTCACTTGCTGCTCTTGACATTGACGCTTGAGCCACACCGAAGTGATGCTCGAAATCTCAATGGGTGCGGGCATCCAGCCCATAGTCACCACCAAAAAACCGATCGCGGCGAGTGTCCAAGGTGAAGGCGAAATGGTTTCTACCACTATCTGCGCTGGGGTTGCGACGGCAATCACCACGGCGAGTAAGGTGGCGATTGTCAGTACTGCCATAATCATTTTAGAAAGTGAGTCGAGCGCGCGAAAGTGGCCTGCAAAAAGGATCAGCAAACAAGTGGTCAGCACAATCACGGAAAGAACAATATTGCCCAGCTCAAAAGGGACAAAATAGGCCAGTAAGCTGGCGCTAAACAGCAGTAACGCGGCGGTGTTTATAATGGCCGATACCACGCTTAAGAGGGCAAAAACCCATAAGTAAGCACGCCCGAGATGAGCATAGCCTTGTACTAAACTTTTGCCTGTCCCCATGGTGTATTGAATGCCAGCCTTAAAAAAGGGGTATTTTAATAAGTTGACCAGCAAAATGAGGCCTGCGAGTTGCCAGCCATAAATTGCACCTGCTTGAGTTGACGCGACGAGATGAGAGCCGCCGACGGCTGCTGCTGCCATCATAATGCCCGGCCCGAGTGAACGAAGCAGTTGTGGCAGGGTTAAACGTTTGGCCGATTGATAAGGGACGCTGTGTTCCATTCTTGTTCCTTAGACTTGATGTTGTGTTATTTATAATTTTTGCTTTTGAAGCTGACTTTAATGTCAAGCTCATCAATCAATATCACACCCAGTTAATCTGTCAATTTTAAGTTACATTTCAAGTGATATTTCTAAGCAAGGCTAACTTACTGACGATTTCGTGATTTAACGAAACTAAGATGACTCTTCTCTATTGGCTTGGCGGAGAGGTTGTTATAATGCGCCGATTTTTTTAGGAGAAACCTTCGATGGCTATGCTTGAATACACGCCGCCCACAGATCCTTGGATTGATATTGTCTATGAAGATGATCAGATTCTCGCGGTGAATAAACCTTCAGGTCTGCTGTCGGTTCCAGGACGCTTGCCTGAGCATCACGACAGTATGTGGAGTCGTTTGGCTGAGCAATATCCAGAGATCCAAGTTGTGCATCGTTTGGATATGTCGACTTCTGGCTTGATGGTGCTGGCAAAAAATAAATACGCGGAAGGGGCATTGAAAAAGCAGTTTCAATACCGTTTAACGCATAAAATTTATTACGCTCGCGTGTGGGGCGTAATGGAGCTTGACGAGGGGGTGGTTGAGTTACCTCTGATTTGCGATTGGCCAAATCGGCCTAAACAGAAAGTCTGCTTTGAAGATGGAAAACCATCAAAAACTTTATATCAAGTAGCGAAAAGAGAAGAAAAAACGACAATTGTACGTCTTTTTCCTGTGACTGGCCGTTCGCATCAATTACGTGTGCACATGCAAGCTTTGGGGTATCCGATTGTGGGTGATGAGTTTTATGCCCCGCAAGAAGCGCAAGATTTTTCCGATCGCTTAGCGCTGCATGCCGCAGAGCTCAGTTTTTATCACCCAAAGAGTCATTGGTTACGTAACCTTTTTGTTGCTTGTGACTTTTATCCCGAAGCACAAGAGCAAATTTTGCAACACTTTGATCCTGAGCGAAAATTACCAGATTACAAAACGTTGCCCCGACCTTAGTGTGATGTGGGTGGCGACAAGGAGCTGATATGTCACTACCCACGGTTGTATTTCTCGATAGGGCCACAATCCCTGCTTATATTCGATTGCCAAGCTTACCTTTTGCTCATCATTGGCTTGAGTTTGACTTTACTTCTGCCGAACAAGCGCTCGATCGCCTATCTCAAGCCGATATCGTAATCACCAATAAAGTGGTGCTGGATAGAGCGTTACTCTCACAATGTCCGAAATTGCGCTTGATTGCTGTGTCGGCCACAGGCGTCAATAATGTCGATGTCGATTACTGTCGTGAAGCAGGCATCGCACTGGTGAATGTTCAAGGCTATGCCACCCGTTCTGTTCCGGAACATGTAGTTGGGATGATTTATGCCTTAAGGCGTAACTTGTTTGCTTATCATCAAGATATTGCCAATGGCGAGTGGCAGCGCAATCAACAATTTTGCTTTTTTACTCATCCGATAGGGGATGTTGCAGGTTCAACGCTTGGTATTGTGGGGAGTGGCGCGCTCGGACAGGCAACTGCAACGTTAGCACGAGCGATAGGCATGCAGGTGATATTTTCTGAACGAAAGGGGGCCAAGTTATGCCAACAAGGTTTTATGCCCTTTGAACAAATGTTAGCGGAGGCGGATGTTGTGAGTTTACATTGCCCATTGAGCGAGCAAACCCGAAACCTGATAGGTGAGAACGAATTAAAGATGATGAAGCCTAATGCATTGTTGATTAACGCAGGCCGTGGTGGTTTGGTTGATGAGCAAGCACTTGTGACAGCATTGAAATCTGGGCAAATTGCTGGCGCTGGAGTGGATGTATTCAGTCGAGAACCAGCGGATAAAACAAATCCCTTACTAGCCAATATGGATTTGCCAAATTTGTTGCTCACACCGCACGTGGCATGGGGTAGTGACTCAGCTATTTCACAATTGGCAACGATTTTGATGGATAACATTGCCGCGTTTGAGCGTGGAGAGCACAAAAATCGCGTCTGCTGATGGCGTGAATAAACAAAAAAGGTCGGTATTTTCACACCGACCTTTTTAATGGTAACGCAATCGCGATTATAGCGCGGCTATGGTCGCTTTCTGTTCTTCCAGTTTAACCAAGGTATCTTGATAGCCATTCAGCTTTTGACGCTCGATAGCGACAACGGCTTCGGGTGCTTTAGCGACGAACCCTTGGTTATTGAGTTTGCCTTCAATGCGTTTGATTTCGCCTTGAGTTTTAGCAATCTCTTTTGCTAAGCGCTCTAGCTCCGCATCTTTATCAATCAAACCAGCCATTGGGATCATCAGCTCAGATTGACCAACCAGCGCCGTTGCACAAGCAGGAGTCTCTTCACCCTCTTCAAGAACGCGTAGAGCCTCCAGTTTAGCCAGTGACAACAGCACCGCTTTGTTCGCTTCTAAACGTGCTACTTCTTGCTTGTTGGCGGCTTTTAGCATCACGTTAAGAGGTTTACCTGGGTTGATATCGTACTCGGCACGCAGGTTGCGAATGCTAGTAATAAAGGCTTTCACCCATTCGATATCATCCAGCGCTGCTTGGTTGAAGTTCGTTTCATCGTACTGAGGCAGCGCTTGCAGCATGATGGTGTCACCTTCAACGCCGTCCACTAATGGCTTAATGCTTTGCCAAATAGTTTCAGTGATATACGGGATCACTGGGTGCGCGAGGCGTAATGTTTTCTCTAATACCGTAATTAATGTACGGCGCGTTGCACGTTGCTGCGCTTCACTGCCTTTCCACAATACGGGTTTAGTCAGCTCTAAGTACCAGTCGCAGAATTGGTTCCAGATGAATTCGTAAAGGGTATTTGCCGCCATATCTAAACGGAAGTTGTTGATATGGTTGTTGAACTCTTTAGCCGTCAATTCAAATTGAGACTCGATCCATTTATCGGCTAACGAATACTCAAGCTCGCTACCTGCGTTAAAGCCACAATCGAGATCTTCGGTATTCATCAACACGTAACGGCTCGCGTTCCAGAGTTTGTTACAGAAGTTGCGGTAACCTTCTAGGCGTTTCATGTCCCAGTTGATATCACGACCGGTTGAAGCCATCGCTGCTAGCGTGAAACGCAGTGCGTCGGTTCCATAAGGTTCGATACCATTTTCAAAGGTTTTACGTGTATTTTTCTCGATCTTGGCTGCAAGCTGTGGCTGCATCATGTTGCCACAACGTTTTTCAACCAGAGACTCAAGATCAATACCATCGATCATATCGATAGGATCAAGCACGTTGCCTTTAGATTTTGACATTTTGTCGCCGTTTTCATCACGGATAAGGCCTGTGACATAAACAGTTTTAAATGGCACTTGTGGTTTGCCATTCTCATCTTTACAGAAGTGCATGGTCATCATGATCATGCGTGCAACCCAGAAGAAGATGATGTCAAAACCAGTAACAAGAACGTCAGACGGGTGGAATGTTTTTAGTGCCTCAGTATTTTCTGGCCAGCCTTGTGTACCAAAAGTCCAAAGAGCAGAGGAGAACCAAGTGTCCAATACATCATCATCTTGGCGCAGTACCACCACTGGGGCTAGGTTGTTTTGTTCGCGCACTTCTTCTTCGCTACGGCCGACATAAACGTTGCCGTCGTTGTCATACCAAGCAGGAATACGATGACCCCACCAAAGTTGGCGTGAGATACACCAATCTTGCACGTCACGCATCCATGAGAAGTACATGTTTTCGTACTGCTTAGGCACAAATTGAATCTCGCCATCTTCAACGGCTTTGGTTGCGACTTCCGCTAGTGGCGCTGTGCGTACGTACCATTGGTCGGTTAGCATCGGTTCGATAACCACACCACCACGGTCACCGTAAGGAATGGTGAGGTCGTGATCTTTGATTTCTTCAAGCAGGCCGAGAGCATCAAATTCAGCTACGATGGCTTTACGTGCCGCAAAGCGCTCCATGCCTTGGTACTTAGCAGGTAGATCGCTGCTGTAAGCGTCACTTGGTTCACCATTGGTGTTGAACACTTCGGCGGCGTCACGAATGTTGGCATCAAAGGTGAAAATGTTGATCATCGGCAGTTGGTGGCGCTTACCGACTTCATAGTCATTGAAATCGTGAGCTGGGGTGATCTTCACACAGCCTGTGCCTTTTTCCATGTCGGCGTGCTCATCGCCCACGATAGAAATGCGACGATTGACGATTGGCAGCATGATCTCTTTGCCGATCAGAGCTTGGTAGCGTGGATCTTCAGGGTTAACCGCTACGCCTGTGTCACCCAGCATGGTTTCAGGACGAGTGGTCGCAACAACAATGTAGTCTTTACCATCTGCTGTTTTTACGCCGTCAGCCAGTGGGTAACGGAAGTGCCACATGTGACCTTTGACGTCTTTGTTTTCTACTTCTAGATCAGAAATTGCAGTGTGCAGTTTTGGATCCCAGTTCACAAGACGTTTACCACGGTAGAGTAAATCTTCTTGGTAAAGGCGAACAAACACTTCTTGAACGGCATTGGATAGGCCCGCATCCATAGTGAATCGTTCACGATCCCAGTCTACCGATGCGCCAAGGCGGCGAAGCTGTTTAGTGATGGTTCCACCTGATTCGCCTTTCCACTCCCAAATTTTGTCGATAAACGCTTCGCGACCGTAGTCATGCTTGGTTTTGCCTTCTTCAGCAGCAATTTTACGTTCAACCACCATTTGGGTAGCAATACCGGCGTGGTCTGTACCCACTTGCCATAAGGTATTTTTGCCTTTCATGCGTTCGCAGCGGATCAAAGTATCCATAATGGTGTCTTGGAATGCGTGACCCATATGAAGGCTACCAGTGACGTTCGGCGGTGGGATCATGATGCTGTATGCTTCTTTTGATGTATCACCGTGAGGCTTAAAGTAGCCGTTCTCTTCCCAAGTCTGATACAGAGCTTGTTCGATTGCTGTTGGGTTATATGTCTTTTCCATAGTGCTCTTAAATGGATACTGTGAATGGTTAATCTTAGTCAAACTTCATAAGTGAAGGATCTTGTTAAAGATCGCCTTAACTATAAGGTTTGACCTATGGATGTTGGATCTCGATTGTTTGCAATTGGTAGCCAGCTTGACGGTAGATTTTATACCTTTCGCGTGCTCGTTGCTTTGCTTTTTCTTCGCAGGGGACGAAGTCTACCACCTCAGCAAAGGCGTTCGCAAAGGTTGTATGATTATCCGCCACATTTATTACCAGTTGACGATTCCAATTGGGTTTGACGTTGGGGTAGCCAATCTCGATATGAGTAGAGTATTTCGGGCCTTCACCCACCAGATTGTGCGCGACAAACTGTTCTGCAGGTACTTGCCATAAATGTTCGGCAAACTGTTCAGCGTGAGTTTTATCATCACAATGCAGATAAATTTTTGCCCCTTGTTTGGCGAAGTGATGAGCCAGAAATAGGACATATTGCTCAAAGCCTGCCAGCGTTGCTTGAGGGCTTTCTTCGTTCACAATGTAAAAGGTGGCTCGCTGCATGTTGTCACCTACTATCTAATCGCTCATCAACAAAAAAGGGCCTTGCGGCCCTTTTCACATTTTGAGGTTATTCCTCAGACTCTTGGCCGCTGCGGTTCAATAAGAACTGGACGAGCAATGAGACGGGACGACCTGTTGATCCTTTTGCTGCACCTGACTTCCATGCCGTGCCAGCAATATCCAAATGCGCCCAGTTATATTTCTTAGCAAATTTAGATAAGAAGCAGCCTGCGGTAATCGTACCACCAGGGCGACCACCGATGTTTGCCATATCAGCAAATGGGCTCTTTAGCTGCTCATGGTACTCGTCGGCCATTGGTAGACGCCATGCGCGATCACTTGCTTGTTCTGAAGCATTAACCAATTCATGCGCCAATGGGTTGTGGTTTGAAACCACGCCACTGATGTGGTGACCTAATGCAATCACACAAGCGCCAGTTAGTGTCGCCACATCTACCACGCAATCGGGTTCAAAACGCTCAACGTAAGTGAGTGCATCACATAGAACTAAGCGACCTTCGGCATCGGTATTGAGTACTTCAACCGTTTGGCCAGACATAGTCGTGAGAATGTCACCAGGGCGATAGGCATTGCTGCCTGGCATGTTTTCACAACCGGCTAAGATACCCACGACATTTAATGGCAATTTCAATTTAGCCAATGCTTTCATTGCGCCAAAGACTGACGCCGCACCGCACATGTCATACTTCATTTCATCCATGCCTTCGCCTGGTTTTAATGAAATACCGCCGGAATCAAACGTTAGGCCTTTACCCACCAACACAATTGGTTTTGCATCTGGATCTGGGTTGCCTTTGTACTCAATGACCGACATCATCGACTCATTTTTTGAGCCACGACCGACGGCGAGATAAGAGGTCATGCCCAACTTTTCCATCTCTTCTTCACCAATGATTTTGGTGGTGACGCTCTCGTAGTCGTCCGCTAAGCGGCGCGCTTGAGATGCAAGATAAGCTGGGTTGGCAATGTTGGGTGGCATATTGCCGAGATCTTTCGACGCTTTCACACCGGATGCAATCGCAAGGCCGTGTGTAATCGCGCGCTCACCTAAGTTAAGCTCACGGCGAGTCGGTACGTTAAAGACAAGTTTGCGCAGTGGGCGGCGAGTCTCAGGTTTCACGCTCTTGAATTGATCAAAGGTGTACAGACCATCTTTCGTTGCTTCAACCGCTTGGCGTACTTTCCAATAAGTATCGCGGCCTTTAACGTGTAGTTCAGTCAGAAAACATACGGCTTCCATTGAACCCGTTTCGTTCAGTGTGCTGATGGTTTTTTGAATGATTTCTTTGTACTGACGTTCGCCTAATTCGCGCTCTTTACCACAACCTACCAGTAAAACGCGTTCAGACAGAACACCAGGGACTTGATGCAGCAGTAGCATCTGGCCGGGTTTACCCTCGAGATCACCACGGCGAAGTAGTGAACTAATATAGCCGTCGCTGATTTTATCAAGCTGCTCTGCTACTGGAGAAAGGCGGCGTGGTTCGAACACTCCAACAACGATACATGCGCTACGTTGTTTCTCTGGACTGCCACTTTTTACACTGAACTCCATGCGTACTCCTACATCCTGAAGACAAATAGAACTAAATGTTAGATAATGCGCTCTTAGTGGTTGAATCCGAGTTTGGATCTACTTTTAATTGAACGCCTAACAGTTAGTGAAAATTTTAAAAATAAAAGGTTCAACGGGAAATTATAGTGATTCAATCAAAAAAACAAGTTTTGTATAGGTAATTTCAGCGTGATTATTGTTAGATATTTGATCCGCGAGACACTCAAGAGCCAATTTGCGATCTTTTTCGTACTGTTTCTCGTGTTTCTTAGCCAACGATTTATTCGCGTTTTGGCTGAAGCTTCCGATGGTGACATTCCAGCACGAATGATCTTATCTATTGTAAGTTTAAATATGCCCGCAATGGGGTTATTAATGCTGCCTTTGAGTTTGTATATCGGCATCTTACTGACTTTTGGGCGTTTGTACGCAGAAAGCGAAATTACGGTGATGAATGCCACTGGCATCGGCAATAAATTTTTGATCCGTGCTGCACTCTATTTGGCTTTGATCACTTCAGGTGCTGCAGCATTTAACGCATTCTGGTTGGCGCCTTGGAGCCAAGACAAAGAAGCACAATTAATGGAGCAGCTCGCAGCAGAAAATAGTGTTGATTTGCTACAGAAAGGACAATTTCAACGCACACCAGATGGTTCCTCAGTAGTTTTCATCGAAAATATTGAAAACAAAAAACTGCATAATGTGTTTGTTGCGCAGCTTGCACCAAAGGATTCGATACTCCCGAGTGTGATGTTCTCTAATTCTGGTGATGTTAAAGAGCTCAGTGATGGCCGTCAGATGATCACCATGTATGACGGGATTCGCTATGAAGGAGTGCCAACACGCGTTGATTATATGATCACAAAATTTGACGAATACGAAGGTTTAATTGGGCAGCGTGAAGTTAAACCCAAAGGACGTGATTGGGAGGCGTTACCGACATCCAATCTGCTTTCCAACCCGGATCGAAGAGCGAAAGCTGAGTTGCAATGGCGAATTTCTCTGGTGATTTGTATTCCGTTACTCACCATGCTGGTGGTCCCTTTGTCGGCGGTTAACCCTCGGCAAGGACGCTTTGCGAAAATGGGACCTGCAATCTTAATTTATTTGGCCTATTTTATGGCCATCAGCGCAACCAAGTCCGCCATTGAAGATGGCTCACTTGCTACGGTGATCGGTATGTGGCCAATCAATGCTGCGTTACTTTTGGCGGCGATTTCAGTGAATATCATGGACAGTGTGCCAGTGCGGCGCTTCAAAGATAAACTAAGACTAAAGAAGGCAGCATAACGCGTGTTTAAGATTTTAGATTTATACGTTGGCCGTACTATTGTTGCGACAACCTCGCTAGTGCTGGCGACCTTTGTTGGTTTGTCCGGCATTATCAAATATGTTGAGCAATTGAGAAAAGTCGGGGAAGGAAGCTACGATTTACTGCAAGCTTTACTGTTTGTGGTGTTGAGCATTCCTCGTGATATCGAGATGTTTTTTCCTATGGCCGCCTTACTCGGTGCGTTGATTGGGTTAGGTATGTTGGCATCAAGTTCTGAGCTCGTTGTCATGCAAGCTGCGGGGTTTTCTAAGCTTAATATCGGTATGTCGGTATTAAAAACCGCAGTGCCATTAATGATCATTGTCACCTTGCTTGGCCAATGGGGAGCACCCCAAGCGCAGAAGATGGCGCGAGATCTGCGCGCTTTTTCTCTCTCTGGCGGTAGTATTGTTTCAGTGCGTAGCGGTGTGTGGGCTCGCGATGTGAATGATTTTATCTTTATTGGTAAAATTGATGACAACAAACTCTATGGCTTAAATATGTGGCGCTTTGATAACAATAAGAGTTTGCAAAACATCCTTTTTGCCGAAGAGGTGGATTACGATAAAGACAATCAATGGGTAATGAAAAATGTTCAAATCACCGACATGCGCGATGATGTATTGATAACAAAGCAAACATTACCCGAATATCGTTGGACGACTTCATTAGCTCCAGACAAACTAGCAGTGGTCACGGTCAAGCCTGAAGAGTTGTCACTGAGTGGCTTGTATGATTATGTCAGCTATTTAAAAACGTCGGAGCAAGATGCTTCACGGTACGATCTGGCGTTGTGGCGTAAAATTACTCAACCTTTTTCTATTGCTGTGATGATGCTAATGGCACTATCGTTTATTTTTGGGCCATTGCGCAGCGTTACTATGGGCGCAAGGATTTTGTCAGGCGTGATTGCAGGCTTTACATTTTATATTTCCAGTGAGTTTTTCGGCCCACTGAGTCTTGTTTATGGTATCCCACCAGTGTTTGGTGCCGTCGCACCCAGTTTGGTGTTTCTCAGCGTTGCCGTAATGTTGTTAAGACGAAAACTCTAAAAATGACAGGTAAGAACTATTAACAAAAAGGAAGGGCAAACCTTCCTTTTTGTTATTCCGACTCAATTAACTTTAGGAAGTACCACTACTTTCGTTTTGGCCCAAATATCTTGGAACCCTCTTTTTTGTTGATCAAAGGGTACGGTGAGGTTTGCCAAGCCAAAGCCTGAGGTGAACAAACGTATTAAAGCTTGCGTGACGCTGATTGAATTTCCATCTTGTTCGTTAATTATCAAAAGTCGCCAAGCACGCATCCCTAATGTCTGGCCTGCTCTTGTCCAGAAAAAGACGAAGAAGTAGACCCAGACAGCGGCAAGGTAAAATGTGTAAACATAGCTCCAAATGGGATGACGAGTGAGAAGGTCGCTGACATCTGCATACGAGCCATAGCTCATCACATTCAACGCAACGAGAGCTTCTAATATAGCAACGACAACACCAGCAGCCATCATCTCAAGAGCAATGATGATTAATGCATCGTAAATGAGCGCACCAAATCGGCGTAGTAATCCGGCAGGCGGTAGAGAAATAGAGTTACTCATCATATCTAAACATCTTTTGTATTCGCGAAATTGCAGCAGCATATAGCCTCGAAGAGGATCTGAAAAGAGAAGAGACGCACAGCTTGAAGGTTTGTGGCGAAAATATCGGCAAACGATTTGTATTTCAATATTTTGTTATTGCGCCAATAACTTTCTTACGTATAATGCCAACCATCAAAGGGCAATGCCCAAGATGCCGGTGTGGTGAAATTGGTAGACACGACGGATTCAAAATCCGTTTCCTTCGGGAGTGGCGGTTCAAGTCCGCCCACCGGTACCATAATTTAAACAACAAAGCCTCGACGAAAGTCGGGGCTTTGTTGTTTTTGTCCTCGAAATAATAGTCCACTATCTTAGATAAATGGGACTCTTTTGATAGCCTTCACATACTTCTATATTGAACAGCGCACATTTCTCGCTTCTAGCCATACACATTTATATCAACACTACTAATATGTAGTTGATGAACTTTTGAGTGGCTTCTTTTAAACTCATTAACTACTTAGTACTTAAGGTGTTATATAAATTGTGGCAAGCATAAAAATCACAGTAGATAGATTGCAGCCTGGCCTGCACATTAAGTTGCCCGTAAAGTGGAACGAACACCCCTTTCTTTTTAATAGCTTTAAGATTAAATCCCAAGAACAGATTCAATTGATAAAACACTTGGGGATTCAACATGTTTATATCAATCCTGCGCAAAGCGATACTCAACCCTTACCTGTCAATACGCAGCCGGAAGCCATAGAAGAATCTTCAGAGATGGAGAGTGAGGCTGAAAAATTGTGGGAAGAGAAGCAGAAACGGATTGAAAAGTTGAACGCATATCGTAGGCGAGTTCTAAACTGTGAAAAAGAGTTTGAGCGTTCTCTATCCCGTATGCGTGCGGTAATGAACAAGATACGCAATCGGCCAGAGGATGCGATAGATGAAGCTTCAATTTTGGTTGAAGATATTGTCGATAAGCTACTGAGTGAAGATAGCGTTACGCTGCATTTAATGAATGGCAAAAGTGAGTTTGAAGACATCTACTTTCATTCACTCAACGTTTCGGTCATTGCAATGATGATAGGAAAAGCGAAAGGGTATGATGCTCAAAAAATCAAAGAACTTGCTTTTGCTGCGCTGTTTCATGATATAGGCAAAATTAAGGTTCCCACCGCGATTGTTAGAAAGAAAACAACACTGACAGAGCCCGAACAAAATTATCTCAAATTACATACTAAGTATGGTTTGGATATTGCGAGTCATATCGATAGCTTTCCAGAAAGTGCAAAGAGAGTAATAGAACAGCATCATGAACTTAATGATGGCAGTGGGTATCCGCTTGGTTTAAAGGAAGCGGCTATTGATGAGCTTTCACAGGTCATTACGGTCGCGAATGTATTTGATAATTTGTGTCATCCCAATATCGTTGCAGAGCAGAAGATTCCTTATATTGCACTTTCCTATATGTATAAGCATTGTAATCACTTATATAGTAACGAAAACTTAAACGTATTGGTTAAATTTATGGGTGTTTTCCCTCCAGGAACCGTTGTTCAGCTTTCTAACAATATGGTTGGGTTAGTCATCTCCGTAAACGCCAGCCACTTACTATATCCTAATGTATTGATTTACGACCCTTCGGTTCCGCGAACCCAAGCGCCCATTATTGATTTAGCTGATCGAGATTTGAAAATTGTTAATGCTATTCTTCCGCATAAACTTCCGGATAAAATCCGAGACTATCTTAACCCACGCTCTAGAATCTCTTATTTCTTCGATAGTGATGAGTAATATGCTTCTTTGTACTGCCTCAGTGCGAGCTTTCATTGACGAAGAAAAGCACGCAATATGAAGTGTGTCACCTCAATGCTCTGGTGATAACAAGGAGATTTAGAGAGGGAAATAGGTCGCTAATTAATCGATATTTAACGCTTTGGTGTCTTTTTGTTCACTTGAGCTATCAGAAGGTACTTTTTTCTAAAAACCGCTTGCACTCATCTTCGTTCTCCCTATAATGCCGCCTCACTGACACGGCACAGCCAGTAAGGGTTCAAGCCCAATTAGCCAGCCAATCAGTAGGTCAAATCGGTAAGACGAAATAATTTAATAAAGTGTTTGACACTTTTCATTATCTCGCTAGAATGGCCGCCTCTTCAAAGGAAGCCTCGGCAAGCCAGAGAAGAACGCTCTTTAACAATATAAACCTATCAATCTGTGTGGGCACTCGTTGATGATAATCAAAAAAGATTTATCAATGAACTGAGTGACCAATCAGAATCAAGTTTACTTGATTTTGGCACAGTCAATTCATTGTTGTTCTGTTGGAACAACAATAGCTTTAAAATTACGTCTTACTTTCGAGTAAGAGCAGTTTTGAAGTCAGTATTCATTGAGCCGGTCTTAGGACCAACAAAACTTTAATTGAAGAGTTTGATCATGGCTCAGATTGAACGCTGGCGGCAGGCCTAACACATGCAA